>CAYRLQ010000449.1:0-2515 GCA_964425145.1 uncultured Nitrospiraceae bacterium | reverse complement strand
GCGGTCGAGCTCCGCGCAGGCGTAAAGTCGGCTGAAGGCCTGAGAACCCGTACTGGCTTTCGGAAGAGGTGTGGAGGGCCCTGCCACACCATGATCGAATCGTAACCGTTCACGGGACAAAACGCCAATAGACTCAGGGGTTTTCGCTCCGAGACCGCAAGAACAGGGGCAATCCCTGGTTGCTCCGCTCTAAGTACAGCTCAACACAAATAACGACACAAATCTGGTTCAGCGCCTGGCGGCAGGCAACCACCGCCCCCGTCATTGCGAGCGACCGCAGGGAGCGCGGCAATCTCCTTAAGTGCAAGGACTTGGCCGGAGCAAGATTGCCGCGTCGCTTCGCTCCTCGCAATGACCTGCTGGGGACATACTCCGCCCCATTGTGTTCTTCCCTGTCGATCAATCATCCACGGTCGCATTGACTCACTGGTCCGGGTCGTGTATAAGGCAAGGTCATGAACAAGTTGGGCAATGGTCGGACGCGCGCGGGTTTGATCCTGGCGGCGGTTGGGTTGATTGCGCTGTGGGTGGCGGGTCATGTCACGCTGACGTACTATGTGGACGTGATATGGTTCCGGGCGGTGGGGTTCGCGGATGTGTTCTGGACCATCCTCGGGACGCGGGCGATTCTGGCCGCGGCCACGGGAGCCCTGACGTTCGCCGTGCTGTACCTGAACATGTGGGTCGCGCGGCGATACACGCTGGGGCCCGATCCCAGGGCCTACGCGAAACTCGATCTGGAGGCAAAGCAGGTCGACGCAGCGGTCCGGATCATCCTGGCGGTGGCCGCCTTATTCGTTGCGTCGCTGGTGGGGCTTTCTGCCAGCCGAAACTGGATCGGGTTCCTCAACTTTCGCTATGCCGCGCCTTTTGGCCTCGAGGACCCGGTTTTCGGGCACGATGTCGGTTTCTACGTGTTTCGCCTACCGGCCATCGCATATGTCTGCCAGACGGCGTTGATTCTCACCTTCCTATCCATGGGCGCGGCGTGCATCGTCTACTTCGTCCGGGGCGCGATCGATCTCTCGGGCGAGAAGAGCGTGCTTCTGGACGCGCCGCTCATACACGTCTCAGTGCTCGGTGCCATCGCCGCGGCGCTGTTCGCGGGCCAGTGCTGGCTGTCTCGCTACCAGGTGTTGTTCAGCAAGCGCGGGGCCGTGTTCGGCGCGGGTTACACCGATGTCCACGCCCAGGTGGGCGCGCAGACGTTCCTGGCACTGGCGGCGGTGGCGCTGGCGGGGTGGCTGTTGGTAAGCGCATTCCGCCGCACGCGCTTGGGCAACCTTTACGCCCTGGGCGCGTACGCCCTGGCCTGGGTGCTGGCCGGCGCGGCCTACCCCGGCGCAGTCCAGACCTTTCTGGTCAAGCCCAACGAGTTCGCGCGGGAGGAGCCTTACATCGAACGTAACATCAGGTTCACCCGGCACGCCTACGGCCTCGAGCACGTGACCGAGCACCCGTGGCCCGGTGATGGCGCGCTGGGTCCCGATCAGCTCGCGGCCCATCCCGGCACAATCGACAACCTACTGCTCTGGGACCCGGCGCCGCTGCGCGACATGTACAACCAGAAACAGCGGATTCGCTTGTATTACAATTTCAGCGACGTCGATGTGGATCGTTATACCATCGACGGGCGGCCCCGTCCGGTCATGCTGGCGGCGCGCGAGTTGGACCCGCTCCAGCTCCCCGAGAAAAGCCGGGTGTGGACCAATCTACACATCGAGTACACCCACGGCTACGGCCTGTGCCTGAGCCTGGGCAATCGCGCCGCGCCCGGGGGGCTGCCGGAATTCCTGGTCAGCAACATCCCCCCGGAGACTCGCCACGGGCTCGAGGTCGCCCAGCCGCGCATCTACTACGGCGAGCAGACACGCCTCTACGCCCTGACTCACTCGCGGCCCGACGAGTTTGATTACCCCGGCGACCCGGAGAATTTCTTCAACCGCTACGACGGGCGCGGGGGCGTTCCCGTGGGCGGCCTACTGCGCCGGGCGATCCTCAGTTGGCACACAGGGCATAAGGAAATCCTGTTCACGGACCAGTTCACCGACGCTTCGCGCATCTTGTTGTTCCGCCAGGTCCGCGAGCGCGCAATGGAGATCGCGCCCTTCCTGCACTTCGATCAGGACCCATATCCCGTACTCCTCGACGGGCGCATCATCTGGGTCCTCGACGCGTATACACTCACCCGGCGCTTTCCCTACTCAGAGACCGTGGGCATCGCCAACTACTGGCGCAACTCGGTCAAGGTGACCGTCGACGCCTACGACGGCACGGTCACGTTCTATCGCTTCGACGCGACGGACCCCATCCTGCGTGTGCTCGATCGCATCTTCCCGGACCTGTTTCAGCCGCCGGATACGATGCCGGAAGCCTTGCGCGCACACCTGCGCTACCCGAAGGACCTCTTTCAGGTCCAAACCGCGCTGTATCGCCGCTACCACATGGCCGACCCACGGGTGTTCTTCACAGGCGAGGACATGTGGACTTTCCCCAAGAGCGGCTCACGGAGGGC
>CAYRLQ010000448.1:0-2519 GCA_964425145.1 uncultured Nitrospiraceae bacterium | reverse complement strand
AACCCGCGCTCGAGCAAACACGCCGCCAGGGCCGGGCAATGTTCCTGCTGCAACGGTTCGCCGCCGGTGATCGTCACGAGCGAGCATGCCAGCGCCGCGCACCGGTCGAGGATGGCTCCGATGGTCATCGTGTCGCCCCCCTCATACGCATACTGAGTGTCGCAATAGGTGCAGCGCACGTCGCAGCCCGTCAGTCGGACAAACGCGCAGGGCAACCCCGCCCAGGTTGACTCGCCCTGGACGCTCTTGAAAATCTCCGTAACGACCAGCGTTTTGTCCAAGTCAACTATCGAACCAGCGCCTTTCACGGTACAAACTCCACAGTCACACGCGCCGAAAATGGCCGAAAAACACACCGCTACCCTTCGTCTTCCTCCAGTTTCGTCAGCAGAAATTCCTGGAGTGCCGGGAGGTCGTCGGTGTTGATCAGGTCCACGCCGACATCATAGATCACAGGCCAGATGCCCTCGCCCCAGGGCAGGGCCCAAAACCGTATCCGCCGCCCCTGGCCATGCGCCCGCTGGACGATCTCCTCGAGCTTGATCCGATCCTCTTCGGACATGATGCCGCGCTCGTTACTCTCGAACAGACTTCCCCAACTGGCGCTGATAACCGGAACCAGGTTCTGGGGAGGATTGCGGTCCAGGTCTGGGGGGCGGCCGTCGATGGCGGCGTAGCGGACGGATTGGGCGGCGATGGTTTTTATGGGCCGGTGCCCTGAGATCAGGGCGGTCACCGCGCGTTCGACCGTCTCCTGGCCGCGAAACTCCGTCAGCATCTCGGCATAGCCCTCGAGCACCTTGTGCAGCACCGCGTAGGTTTCTCTACCATCCGATTTGATGTCGATCATCAGCATGAACCCGGGGCCGTTGGGATAGACGCGGCCGCCGTTCGTTTTGACACGTTCACGCAACGGCTCGAGGTACAGCGCCTCGAGGGTCCGGTCCGGTCGGCACTGATCCCGGTCGTGCGCAACCAGGAGTGCGCCATCGAGGAGGTAAATGTCGGCCTCGACGCCGCAAAACCCATGGTCCAGTGCGTCGAAGAGGGGCCGCTTGTGTGCGTAATCGTTATGCGCATACGCCCGGACAAGCGGCTTGGGCCCCTTTTCCGCGTAGGCCGCGCACGCCGCAAGCAGCACGCCGGCAAGCAAGAGCTCTGCATGCCAAATCCTCCTCATGGCCTGTACCCTCCTCCCATCGGATTGAGAACGATTACTCTACACGGGCAACCCCATAAAGAGTAGGTGAAAAAAGCGCCGCGGTCAACCCTTTGCGGCATAGTACCACGAGGGTTCCGCCGGCCAGCACAATGATCAGCGCCAAGAGCCCGAGGAGTAGTTTTCGTTTCATGAACCTATACCGACATCCTGTGTGGGAGGTAGCGCGCGCGGTAACGGCCGGTGTATGCTGGGGGCGGTCGAATTGCGATACGTCGGGCGACGAAAAGAGGGATTCCCGGCCGCGAGAAAAGGAAAGGACAGGACAAATGCAAGAACTTGATCGGCGCCGTTTCCTTGGCGTCCTGGGTGCGGGCCTGGCCGGCATGATGTGGCCTTGTCGTAGCTGGGGCGCATCAGAACGAAAACCCAACATCGTTCTCATTTTCGCCGATGACTTGGGAGTGCACCAACTGCGCTGCTATGGCAACAACTTCTATGAGACGCCGAACCTTGACCGGTTGGCTTCGCAAGGGATGAAGTTCACGAACGCATATGCGGCGGCGCCGGTCTGTTCTCCCACGCGGGCCAGCCTCATGACAGGTAAGTACCCCGCGCGGTTGCATCTCACCGATTTCATCCCCGGTAGTCCCTACCCCTCCGCCAAGCTGAAAACACCGGACTGGACACAGCACTTGCCACTCGGGGAAGTGACCATCCCCGAAGTGCTGAAGCGCGCGGGATACGCGTGCGGCCACTTCGGCAAGTGGCATCTGAATAAAGACAAAGAATACAAAGCCGGCCGGCCCGGGGACCCCCGTTCACAAGGCTTCGATGACGTGCTCACGACCCTAAAGCCTAAATCGTTTGAGACGGCCAAGGCCGGGGCGGACTCCAAGTACGATGCGCATCACGTGACCGAGATCACAGACCGGGCCATCGCCTTCATGGAAGCCCATCAGGACCGGTCATTTTTCTGCTATGTCACCCATAATTCGATTCACCGCCCGGAAATGGAATATGCGCCGCGCATCGTCAAGTACGCGATCAAACCCGAAGCCTCCAACAAGATGGGAAACAACCCCGTCCTCGGCGCCATGGTCGAAACATTGGACAGAAGTGTCGGGCAGATCATGGAGACATTGGACAGACTGAACCTGGCGGACGACACGATACTCATCTTCTATGCCGACAACGGCGATTACTATGGCCGCGAAGGCCTGAAGCCGCTGTACGGCGCGAAGGCCGACCTCTACGAAGGGGGCATCCGCGAGCCCCTCATTGTACGCTGGCCCGGTGTGGTCGAGGCCGGGTCCGAATGCCCCGAGCTGGTTTCCAGCATCGACTTCCTGCCAACCTT
>CAYRLQ010000447.1:2090-2527 GCA_964425145.1 uncultured Nitrospiraceae bacterium | reverse complement strand
TACCGAGCCGAACGGCGCCTGGCGCGTGATCGGCCCCACGGAGACCGGCCCGCAACGCTACAACCCTGGGGGGGAAGTGGCCATGTGGTGTAGCACGGACCGAGGCGAGACCTGGACCAAAACGGGCCAATTGACCCAAAACAGCATTTTCAATCACACGTATGTCCGCAGACCGGTGAACGCCCATCCGGGTTTTTATGCCTTCTGGGCCGATGGCCACGGCCGGCGGCCGTCCGAGTCGCGTTTCTACTTCTGCGACCGCTCCGGCCAGCGCGTTTTCCGGCTGCCGTATACCATGGATAAAGATAGGGCCAAGCCCGAGCGCGTCGAGTAGGAGGCGACCGTCGGCGGCCCACAGCAGCCAACTGGGATGTATACATGCATTTACTCATTTTGTTAGGACTTCCGGCCATTCTGTCCGACTCCTGATCGCGGTT
>CAYRLQ010000447.1:0-2080 GCA_964425145.1 uncultured Nitrospiraceae bacterium | reverse complement strand
TTCCGCCGTGCCTGGAAATCCGAATCCAAACTGCGGGCCGCCACCGCTAACCTTTCCATCATGCTGTTTGCCATTCTGTACACGCTGCTGGCATTCGAGGCCTACTTCTACTACGCCGTCCAACTGCTCGTCCTGATCTTCCCCAGCATTCGTTGACAGTACGCCACGACATGTGCTAGCGTGATGACAGCTACTGTGGATCAGTTTAGAGGCCCGGCAGACGTCATGCCTACGGGCGTTCGCGGGGCGAATGAGGGCAACCATGACTCGGAGAATGTGCACTACGGCAGTTCTTGCGGGAATGTGCTTAGGGCTGATACCGATTGATGCAGCCGCCTGGGGCCCACGGGCCCAGCGCGCCATCACCTTCGCAGCCATCCAGATGATCCGCAAACACCATCCCTCCGCCTTCAAGACCAAGAACAACAACTACGAGGAAGATGTCTTGAACGGCGCGGTGGCAAGCCACGAAATACTGGCCAAATCGACGCCGTTGAATAATGATAAGGAGGCGGTCGCGGTGGTGGCGAGTGAAATCCAGTTGCTCCGTGAGGTGCGCCAATATGGCACGGGCAGCTATTTCGCCTTTCGTATGGGCTCGCTGGGAGCTCTGGTGTCTGATCTAATCCTACCGTACGGCATGGCCTGGTCGGCGAATGAAATGAGGCTCCGTGAGCAGATCGAGGCCGACATCGACGCGTCTCTTGACCAGTACGGGTTCACACCGAGCCGCCCGGGTCGCCAATACGTCCGCAACGTGCAAGAATATTTCCAGACTGTGCGACGGTTCTACGCGGACAACAAGAGAATAATCGCCGACGACTACACCAGCGGTCAAAGGTTCAACGGATTTCTCCGCAAGGGCGGTCAGGCCTATTTCGGCCGCGCCATCGAGGCCGCGGCTGACGTCTGGTACACCGTGTTGCGCATTGAGGGTGACCCCAGCGATATGCCGCCGTCCCCCCCGATTGCAGCCCGGTACTTTGTCAATGAAATTGGCTACCTCCTGAACGAAAAACGCAACATCCACCAGGCAAATAAGACCTACGCGAATTTTGTCGCGGTCAACCCCGGCCTTATGGAACTCTACGAGGAAGTCGGCGACCTGTATTGCGCCTACGGCACCGACGAAGCCAAAGAACGTGGGGTGCGCGAATGGCGTATTGCCCACAGTCAAGGGGGACCTCATCGTCGCAGAGTGGCCGAGAAGCTCTCGGCTCATTACTTACGTGTAGGCGAGGCTTACCTCGAGGCGGCCTCTCAGCCCGGCGCATCTGAGCGGGCCCTGCCCAATGCGCTCGAGGCCTTTACCCAATCGCTTGAATTCGACCGCGGTAGCGAGATGGCCGCCGAGCGCCTCAACGAGACGAACGTGAAGATTATAGAGCGCGAAGAGCGTCGCGAACTGACCGTCAGTATCATCGCTTCTGCAGAGAAAGTGGTGAAGGAGGCCGAGAAGCATCGCCTGAACAAGGACTTTGCTAATGCCATTGCCACCTACAAGCAGGCCATCAGCCTGTTTGACGCGATCGATGACGAGTTTGCCGATCAGGCCAAGACGGCCAGCGAGAGCATCAAAGCGTGCGACAAGAATATCAACGATGTCATCAGCGAAGTGATCGACGCCGCTGATGAGGCCATCGCCGCAGGCGATGATGCGGTCAGTGAGCACCGCTGGGATCAAGCGATGGCCGCGTATGAGAGCGTGGAGGCGATCGTTAGCATCATTCCCGGCGACGAGACCACCCACGCCCGACACAGGAAAGAAGTGGTCGCCGAGGCCAAGCGGAAAATCGCCGACGCCAAGGACACGAGGCGACGGGTCGAGGAGGCCCAAAAGCTACGCGATGCCGCGGCCGAAAGCGGCTCGTAATCGCTGACACGCCCATACAAGGGACATCTAGGCCCACTTTGCGGATTGAGAAGTAGACCCAGTCACAAACACGGGGCAACCAGCCATTGCGAGGAGTGCAGCGACGAAGCTACCCCACGTACAGGTCAACACAAATAACGCCACACTTTCGTGGCTCGTGGCACCCTCAAGCGCTAGCTTGAGGGTGTCTTAAGGTGTTGCGACTAC
>CAYRLQ010000446.1:0-2551 GCA_964425145.1 uncultured Nitrospiraceae bacterium | reverse complement strand
CATACTGGCCGATGTCATCGAACCCAGACAACTTCACAGACTTGTCCTTGGTCTTAAGGAAATGCCGCAGCTCCTGGAACCCAGGATGAGCCTTTTCGGCCAAGGCCCGGGCAGTGCTGTTGCTCCAGGTGTCCAGCAGCGTGTTCTTTGCGATTTCGAGCAAATCCAGATAGGTAAGATCGCACACAAAGCACACGTTCTTCTGGATGAACTCCAACACCCGCTCGAAGCGAGACTTCTTCTCGTAATAGTGGCTTTGCACTGCCGAGACGTCATGGCAGTAGCCGAACTGCTCCAACGCAGCGACCTTCGAGCCTTCGTCGTTGAGTTGCAGAAGGAACGCCTCAATGAGTGACGGATGTTTGTCGCCGCCGTCCGGTGATTCCATCCAGGGATGAATGCCGTCCATCAGCACGTCCCGGATGGGCACCTCAGCCAACTCCCACTTCAGCCGCCTGAACCGCGGGAAGTCTCTGTCTGGCTCAAACCAGAATCTGAATGTCCTCAATGTACTCATGCTGCAACACCTCCTTCCTTCTCCAGGTTGTGGCCATCCAAGAGCGACTCGAACGCGCGAATGTCTTCCTCGATGGCCCGCTCAGTTTCCGCCAACGACTGCGGAGTGACCTTGCCCGAGTCGACCAGTTCGGACACGCGCTCGTACGCTACCATTGTGGCTAGATCGGATTCCTGCTCAAGCAGAGCTTGTACCTCTTCGATGTACTCGAGCGACTCGCCCTCTACCCGCCAGAAGTTGTCCCAGGATGAACGGCGAAAGGGCCGCGAAACGCCTCTTCGGCGTGCCTGATTTCAAGTACTACGCCCTCGCCGACGGCCTGCGCGCCATCCTTACCCGTCACCGTGGACATCCTGTAACGCGCTCACAGCCCTCCAACGACCCGCAGATGACCCTCTTCGCCTTTGAAGCCACATAGGGCAATCTGGCCGAAAATTCTTGGGGGAACTCCAGTAGTGAGGGCCATTGACAAACTGAAAAGATAGTGATAGTATATTGGGAGGCACAAGGGACGTTGGGTTCAACTGGTGCGAATTGTAAGGGGAAGTCTGGGGGGCTAGACTTTCGTTCCCTGATTTGTGGTGACTGAGGCCCGGCTTGGGCGATGGACAAGGGCGACACCTGATGACCTTCCGAAGGGGAATTCCCATAGATCTTCTGGTTCCGCACGAGACCCTCATGGTGTTGAGCCGGTCGTATTCTCGCCTGGCGCAGGTATCTGTTCAGGTTATGGGACCGGATTGCGCTCCGTCGTCAGATCCAGTGAGCGTCCAAAAAGAGAGCGCCTTCTGTGAGGAGTTCATTTGGAGACCTGTGCAGGGCCGGGCCGAGTGCTACGACTGCAATCTCAGGGCAGCAAGAGAGATAAGAAAGAAGGGCGGGGGCATCATGAGTTATCCTTGCCACTGCCTTTTCACGGATATTGTGGCGCCGATTATTGCCGGTAAGGGACGAGTTCACGGCTATGTGTTTGGTGGTCAAGTGAGAACCCGCAGTGTGACCAGACGCACGCTGTTGAAGCTGGCACGGGCTAAAGTGAGGGAGGAACAGACTGAGGAACGCCTCAACACCTTCGTTGATGAGTGGCTGAAAGTACCTTTTCTTTCCAGAAAGGAGTTGGCACACGCCAAATCTTGTCTGGTCCGTCTCGCGGAATGCCTTGCCGTTCTGGCCTCGCAGACCTCCCCCTTTACACACGGCGAAATTGTGCCCCGCACACTCGAACACGTAGTCCAGGCGTTTGCTGAGGGTAAGTTCCAGACACGTGAGATGGCATGGAAATGGGCTCTCTGTTTGGGGGAGCCAGGTGCAGCTGCGACAATCTACGAGGCAGTCGGACGAGACAAAGAAGGAGTCTCGGAATTCCACTCGGTCCTGAGACACAGGACATACACACGTTTCGAGGATCCCGTAGAGAAAAGGCTAAAACCACAACACCACGTCTGGCGCGTGGCGAGCTAGTTGCGAACAAATGCGCAGGTAGCTTGCTTGGCGGTGCGTTCGCTGACGCGGAGCGCTTTCAATCGTCTTATGGAACCGTGCTAAGGGACACCGATAAAGGTGATACAATTGGGATAGCTTTCCTGAACTTTCGTGATAAGGAGGCGCTTGACAAGACGGATCGGTTGAAGCATCTCCGAGAGCTCTCGAAAGCGCTCGCGCAAATACAGCAGACCAGGCAAAAAAGGCGAACGTTGGAACTTGAGAATCAGCGGCATCGCGCACTATTCGGGGGCACCCGCAATATCATTGGCGAGTTTGACAGCACGGCGATGCTTAAGAATTTCCTTACAGATGTCGGCCCAATGATCGGTTTGACAAAAGGTCATGTGTGGCTTCACCGGTTCCTGCACGCGGACCAGAGGTATGAGCCCGCCATCTCGTACGGTGACCCGCCCAAAGGCAGTGTCTCCATGCCTCCAAGCGGCGGTCAGTTGGTCGAAAGTGTGATAGCAACGGGAAAGAAGCAGGTTGTTCGGCGACCCCAAGTTAATCATCTCACAAGGAACCTGAACGTTTACACGAAGCTTGACG
>CAYRLQ010000445.1:0-2610 GCA_964425145.1 uncultured Nitrospiraceae bacterium | reverse complement strand
GCCTTTGAGGCCCATAGTGTGGCTGCGGCCCTGTGTGACCAGGTTAAGCATATCGCTCAGACGGCGGTCATAGGTGTGGCGTTCGTGGACTAGTGCGCATCCCGCCTTGGCGATTCGCTCGCGCGCTTCATCATCGGCGAGGTACTGGTCGATGAGGCCGAACAGTTCCTCGTCGTTGCGGTATACGACCAGGTGCGTGCCGTCCTCGAAGAGGTCCTCGAGTCCCTCGGCCTCGTCGGTAATCAGCAGTGCGCCCGAGGCCAGAGCCTCGAACACGCGCATGTTGACGTCCCGGTTGACGCACGCGTTTAGGACGATCTTCGACCGTGCATAAATCCGGGCCATTTCCTCGGGCCAGAGCTGGCCCACTTTGCTGTTAGGGAAGCGCCCGGAGACGCTCCGCATGATATTGCGCCGCCGGTCGTCGTGGTCGCCGCGTGGATTACAGATGAACGACACGTCGTACACGCGCTCGAGGGTCCCCACGTCGTGCAGTTCGGGACTGCAGGCCAGGGGAATCCACATTACATTTCGGATGCCGGCCTTGAGGAAGTCGTCCACCTGGGCTTTCTGCGCGAGAAACGTGAAATCAAAGTGCCGCGCCATGGCCAGCCGCAGTTCCGGGGCGATGTGGGTGTCGATAAGATAGCCGACCTTGGGCATGTCGATCGCGCCGATGTCCGGCGGCACCTCCTTAGGACCGGAATCTATCCAGAGGTATAGGTCTGGTTTGAAGTCGTGCGGTATTTGCTCGGCGATCTGCTTGTAGGTGCACTTGAGCGGCAAGTCGATCTGATGCGGGTGATACTCGGGCGGGGTGCCGGCGAAGCCCCACAGGTCCAGCACTTCCTCCGGGCAGCGAAACCCCGCCGTCAGCACGTTATGCTGCTTGCTCGCGGCACGCTCGAAGTAGCGCCCGGTCGTCGTGGGCGAGGACAAGTAGTGCATAAGGATGCTGAGGCCCTTTTGGGTGTCACTCGGGCGGGCTTTGGCATAAACGCGCCCGCGCGGGCTTTGTTCCGCGGCGGTTTCGATAGACTCGCGCCACTTGTCGACAAACGCCGAGATGGGAAACTTCTCGGCCACGGTTTCGCGCCCGCGCGCGCCGATCTCCCGCGCCATGTCCAGGTCTGATAACATTTCCCGGACGCGCGTGCGCAGCACGCCTGCATCGTACGAGACGAAGCCGTCCCGGCCGTCGGTCAGGGGAGAAGTCCGGTTCGCGAGCGACACCACGGGCATGCCACAGGCCATCGCCTCGAGCATGGACAGGTTGTAGCCATCCTCCCAATCCTCGCAGGTGACGTGCAGCAGGCAGCGCAGGCGCCGGAACTTATCGAGCAGGTCCTCGAACGATGCAGCGGCTTTAGCGCCGAGTATCGTTGGGTTATCGCCGACGACCCGGCAGGGCAGTCCGCGGCACACCTGCTCCTGAAAGTCCACGTCGAACATGAGGTTGCGCTCCCGCATCACGTTGCCGACGCGGAGAATCTCGCCTGCCGTTCCCGTGTAACCGCCGTACTTGTCCACGTCAATGCCGGGCAGGATCACCTTGCCTGGCACGCCATAATCGTCCCGCTTCGACTCGGAAATGAAGATGAACGTGAAGTGCTCCTGGAGCCTTTTTAAGAGACTCTCGAACGTTTTGATGGCGTCGCCCTTGTTTACCGTTGCGGTGGTGGTGAGAAACGTCTTACGGTTGTGGCACACGAGCAACTTGGCGCACGGAGCGCGGAAAACGTTTACCGCATTGGTCTCATTATGCGCGATGAGGACATCAAACTTGCCGGCCATGAGGTCGCGCTGCCAGACGGGCTCGTCGAGCAGCGTGACGTTCCTTGGAATGGACCGGTAGTGGCTCCGCCACGTGCGCGCCAGGGGCGGGTCCTTGTATTGCCCGACGAAGAAACGCAGGCCGGTCTCAGCCATGAGGCATAGGTAGGGCTCGTGAAAGTTGAACGTGAGAATGCGAGGGGTAACCGCCATCGCTAGTGGTTCCTCAATTCATCTCTGACAAGTCCGTTTTCGCATTACTCGCAAACAAAAAGGGTTGACCTAACGAGTCCGCGAGGCGGGTCTGTCCCTTTTCGATTGCTTTCTCAAACGGCGGCGCCCGTCAAAGATCGATTGACAAACTACCAGCCGGCCTGCTGCGCGGCCTGTGCCTGTAACAAGGCCACGATCTCGGCCTCGGCTTCGGCGCGCGGCGCCAGCTCATACTCGAGCAAGTCGCCCAGCAGCACGCAGTCCTCCGCTTCGAGGGCTTCCGCGGCCTCGACCAGAAAGGTGTTCAGCTCTTCGTGCATCTTCTTAAAGGACATGCCCTTGGCTTCAAGCGCGTCCAGGTTCAGGTTCAAGGCATGGGCCACCTGGGCCTCGCGGACCTTTATATGGCGCCATATGTCCGCCAGTTGGTGAAACGGCTCGTAACCCGTTTCAGGCTCATCGCCTTGGAATACTTCGGCGAGGTTATGGCAAGCTTGGGGCAGGTCTGGTAGGGCTTCCTCGAGTTCGTTCAGACACGTCGTGACCAGGGTCTGGATGTCTCCGGACGTGATTTCCAGGCGCTTCACCGTATCCAGGGGCTTCTTCTTGAGCGCCTCGATCAAA
>CAYRLQ010000444.1:0-2637 GCA_964425145.1 uncultured Nitrospiraceae bacterium | reverse complement strand
GCGCGTCGGGGTTTTTCCTGGGGTGCTGCGTCACGGTGCGCGGCCTCCGGTTTCTCTGCACGGGCCTTGCGCGAGCGCTTCTTGGGAGGAGGCGCCACGGCCTTCATGGAAAGGGAAATTCGCGGGAGTTCTTTGTCCACCTTGATAACTTTGACCTTGACGATTTGCCCCACTTTGACGATTTGGCTGGGGTCTGACACGAACCGGTTGGCCAGTTGAGACAAGTGGACGAGTCCATCCTGGTGCATGCCGATATCGACGAAGGCGCCGAAGTCAGTGACGTTGGTAACGACACCTTCCATCGCCATGCCTTCTTCGAGGTCGTCGACGGAGGTAACACCGTCGAGGAACTTGGGGGCTTTGAACTTGCTACGCGGATCGCGGCCTGGATTGAGGAGTTCGTCGTGAATGTCTTTGAGCGTGAGGGCTCCGATGGTATCGGTTTGGAAGTGGGCGAAGTCGACCTTGTCGACAAGTGCACGATTGCCAATGAGGTCGGCGACGGGCACGCCAAGAGATTCGGCGGTCCGCTCGACGACGGGGTAGGCCTCGGGATGGATCGCCGTGGCATCGAGCGGGTTTTCAGCGTTAGGCAAGCGTAGAAAGCCGACGCATTGCTCAAGCACCTTCGGGCCGATGCCGTCGACCTCGGCCAACTGTTGGCGTGACTTGAACCCGCCTAACCGGGTCCGATAAGCGACGATATTCTGCGCGGTGCCCATGTGAATGCCGCTGACGTAACGGATGAGTTCGACCGATGCCGTGTTGAGATCAACGCCCACGTGGTTGACGCACGAGACGACCGTTTGGTGCAAGCCCTCGCGCAATTGGCGCTGGTTGACGTCGTGTTGGTATTGCCCAACGCTGATGTGGCGCGGGTCGATCTTGGCGAGTTCGGCCAAGGGGTTCTGGAGTCGGCGAGCAATTGAGATGGCGCTCCGCGCGCCAACGTCCAGGTCGGGGAATTCTTCGCGGCCGAGCTTCGATGCGGAGTAGTGAGATGCCACGGCGTCTCTGACAAACACGCAGAACATCTCATTCAGCGCGTGCTTGGCGAGAAGCTGCCTGAAAAAGTGGCCCGTTTCACGGGCGGCGGCGCCATTGCCGATGGCGATGGCTTTGGCCTTGTGCTTTTTCAGGAGATCGAGGGCCGCGTTCTCAGCCGCTTCCACCTCGTTGAGAGGTTCATGGGGATAGATGGTTTGAGATTCGAGAAAGGCGCCGGTCTTATCCGTCACAGCCAGTTTGCAGCCCGTGCGCAGGCCTGGCTCGACCCCGAGCACGACGATTGGTCCGGCGGGCGGTGCGAGCAGTAGGTTGCGGGTGTTTTCGCCGAAGACGCCAATGGCTTCTTGTGAGGCACGCCTACGGACAATGTCGATGACTTCGTGTTCGAGTGCAGGGCGCAGGTGCCGGTGATATGCGTCTTCCAGTGCGAGTCGCATGTGTGGTTCGAAGGGAGAACGGGGCAGTTTGAGGTAGTGCGCCATAAGGTCGGCGAACATGCGCCCATCATCAATTGCGAGGTCCATGCGCAGGACGCCGGTTCTGACCCCGCGCAGGATGGCCAGGATCCGGTGCGAGGGAATTTTGGCGACCGGCTCAGAGAAGTCGTAATAAGCCTCAAACTTGGTCCTTTTCCCCTCGGCGTTTTTGGTAGAGCGCGCCGTGACATGGCCCTCGTGCAGCATGCGCTCGCGAATCATGGCGCGGGCTTCCGGGGCCATGGTAATCCTCTCACAGAGGATGAAGCGGGCGCCTTCCAGGGCCTCCTCGATGGAACTGACGGCCTTGTCAGACCGGACGAAGCTGCTCGCCAACGCCTCGATGTCCTGATCCGAAGGGCGCTGTTCCCAGAGGAGGTCCGCCAAAGCTCCCAGTCCCTTTTGCGTGGCCACGGTAGCCTTTGTGGGTCGTCTTTTTTTGAAGGGAATGTAGAGGTCCTCAAGCACGGCCCTGTCGGCGCAGTCTTCGATTTTAGCGCGCAGCTCGTCGTTCAACTCGCCTTGCTTTTCAATAGCTTTAAGAATGGAGTCGCGCCGGTTAATGAGCCCGGCGAAATATGTGTTTCGGTCGGCAATGGTCCCGAGTTGAGCCTCGTTCAGATTGCCCGTGACATCTTTGCGATACCGCGCGAGAAACGGGATAGTCGCACCGGCGTCGAAGAGCTCGATGGCCTTGGCAACCTGCTGGTCACTAACGGAAAGCTCCTCGGCAATCTGTTCGACAAACTTCGGGTCTATCATGAGGTTTTAGACTCCATATATGGAAAGCACGGCGGGGCCAGTGTACCAAAATCTTAGCGGTTGTACAACGGCCAGGAATGGCCAGCCGGTCGCGATTGGACCGGCAGTAGCAAGGATCATATAAATTGCCTGCCTCACGAGAATTGCCGTGGATTACCACATGAAGCACGAGTACAACCTTATTCCGCATGGCACCCCCCCCAATGCCTCGGCGAACCGTTTCTATGGAACCAAACCCGAGGCCTATCTTCGCAAGGTACCAACCGAATGAAACGGGTGGTTTTAGCGCCGGTCTGTGTGCTGTTGGACACGATTTATACGTAGCGTCATAATTGACACCGCATCGCATCGCGTCATTGCGAGGAGCGAACGAAGTGAGCGACGCGGCAAT
>CAYRLQ010000443.1:0-2640 GCA_964425145.1 uncultured Nitrospiraceae bacterium | reverse complement strand
AATCCTATCATTATCGCCGTGACGATCCGTCCTCGAATCGTCTATTACGGTAGGATTAGGCTCACGAACCTCGAACTTTGGCCCTTTGACTCCATCCTTGTAAAAGGTCTTGTCTATTGGTGGGTGGTCGTCGTAATACCAGGAACCGTTCTTTCGGTAATCAACGTGTAAGTTGAAGGAACAGCTCCGGGTGTAATGGAAGTTCAAGGCGATATGATACTCGTCGTTCCCCTCTGAGCTGTCACCCGCACCGATGGTGTCGTAATCGGTGATACCATCGTCAATAAAGACGAAAGGGCTGTCTGCTGTGGTTAGTAACGCTTCAACCCTGTCAATGGCCACGCTCGCCCTATTCGTGAGCTGGACCACCAGCTCTATGTCTTCACCTGCTTCAGGTATCCCATCGCCGTCGCCTTCATGACCTTCTGTCCACGACGACACATAGTAGGAAAGGTCGTCTCCCGGGTCAGGATGATCCACGATGATTATCGAAGTGTAGTTCATGGAGTAGTTCATCGTGTTGCCGTCATCAATCGTCGCGTAGACGTAGAACGCGTCGCCCTCTGGGAAGTCTGGGTCAGGCGTGTCAAGCCAATACACCCCGTCGGACCCGCGACTGTCCTCACTTATCCCGCTGACCAGTGGATCGCCGTCATAGCCGCTATTGTTGCTGTCCCTCCACAGCGTAATAGTCGCATTTGAATCCGGGTCATAGTCGGTCCAGCTAATCACGAGGCCCGTATCCGGCCTTGCCGTCGAGATCGGCTCGATCATCGTAATACTTGGCGCAATTCCCCCTCCACTGCCGCTGAAATCTAGAGCCCATATGTTTCCGGACCGCGAGTGGTAGTCGTATGATAGCCCATTGTTAACCTGGACAGATGCAAACTGGTATCCCGCCTTACTCACACTTACTAGGTAGCGTGAGGTAGGTGATACGTGTTCCAGGGCGTAGATGCCGTTCAAGTTAGTTGTGGCTGACCAAGAACCACCTTCTCCGCTCAACCGATCAGCGGTCACTGTTGCATCCGGGATTGGGTTCCCACCGCTGTCAGTAATGCGACCACTGATGATTTCTCCTGAACCACTGACGAAAATGTTATAGATACAATCCGAAATCAATGAGAAGGAAGGGGCTGAATCAATCGTTGGAAGGTTGTACCATGCGTCGTCGTCGCCACGCCACCCTAGGTTAAGGTGGTGATAAAGCGTGGCGGGTTCGCCTTGGTATCCATAACCATCGCAGACGATGGCGTGACCGTATAGTAGCTCATCCCAACTCCAACCTTCTATGCCTAAGAGCACAGGATGTCCCGAGTCCAGGTTAGGATTGACCATTGCTTTGAGCCCGGAGCCAATACTAACAACCGCCCAACCTTTCACTGCGTTAACATAGCCAAATGTCTCCAGCAGAGCGTCAGCCGAATCTCGCCCGATTGAGAGCGGGGCTACCACATAAGCACCGGATTCGCTCGCAGTGTATTCCATGTTAACAGCCACTCCAGCATCGTGGGTCAACGCACCGATTGCCTGACGCTGCTCTTGCGTCGCGCCATCGGATGGGACCAAAACCATTTTCCCCCAATCATAAGGGCCGCCTGCACCATCCCCACCCCGCAAGCTCCGGGTTTCTTTCTGGTCGTCTACTCTTATCTCGAATGACGGCGTGCCAACACCGCTAACAGGGTGCTCATGATATCGCATGAGTTGGGCCATCGCCGTTGCCACACAGCCACAGACATAGTTGTTCGGCGTGTAGTAATTGTAGCAGGCATTGTCTCCTTCGTAGCTCTGCCCCCACTCGATCCCGGTACCAAAGCGAGTCTCGTAAAGTGGCGGCACCCGCACGTCGTCCACGGCATCTAAACCTTTGCTAGGCAAACCGCCCGTGAGGAGTTCGTCCCACTTTTCTTGTGCAACCAGGAACCGTTCGTCCAGAGGCGAGGGAGCGGCCTTTTGGCTCGCTTGCTCCTCCTTTATCTCTGCCTGCTCCACGCGCCCTGATAGATCACGACTTGTTAACGCCGCCAGAGGGTTGCTTTGCGATGGGTCGTATTCCCCATACGCGCTGAACCCAACAATTGGCTCGACCAGGTTGTTGCCGGAAACGATGACGAATCCCTCCGGATTCAGGCAGACTATGTAGTAAGCCACCGAATCAGAATCCTCGTCTATGACGCTGTATGCGGTTACATCCCTAACCTCAGTCCCCAGTGCGGTGCCCAAGGGATCAGCATCCATCGCTAACCACGACATGACGACAGCTTCCGCTTCCTGCGCGGTAGTGGGTTCGGCACTCGCGAGCGAGCACAATATTAGGGGCAGGACGCACAAGACTGCGATCCGGTGTCTCATTGTCCCCGAAGAAGCACCGTAGAAGAATCTGCTATTCATCCCGAATTTCCCTCCATGCTGTTGACTCTCTGTCTTGGTACTCTGTTTTTATCCAGTCACCTGTTACGGCCGGGTGTCTTCGGCTTGCACCCACAAGCTGTCTGCCTCTCGGCACACAGGCGCATGGGGGTAGCACGTTAGCTTATGAACGGTTACTATTCTATACAAAACGGGCCGCTCGCGGCAAGACCGCGTATCGCGCCATCTAAAATCTTACCCAAAGGTGTATGCTCCTGCCATTTGTAA
>CAYRLQ010000442.1:0-2673 GCA_964425145.1 uncultured Nitrospiraceae bacterium | reverse complement strand
TGGGGAGGAAGGGAACTGAGAAGAACGCGCCTATTCCGTAGTCTGTCCCTGGATCTTTGCTAGGACGGTCTTCCACAGTTGGGCAATGGTTGCAAATGCTGCCTCTCGCTGCTCTCTTTTTTCCTCTTTGCGGACCTTCTTGGAGGGAACGCCGCTTGCTGGACTATCGAGATAGGCCTGTACGCAACGCCGGAACGATAGGCTGTCCGAAGGATCGCTCAGCCACGACGAGAGCGTTTTGATTAGCGGCATTCCCGCACCGGGGAAAGTGATCGGTGCCGAAAACGGTATCTGGTGCGAGCGCAACTCGTCTAGGATTGCAGATGAGAATTGCCTCCGAGGAAAAAGTACCAGCACGTCCTGGGATGGGAGAACCCTCTGGATGATTCTCCTGATTTCCTGCGCTTCTCTCCTATCACTTGGCGCACTGTGTATGAAGATCTTGGGTCCCGCCTCAACCTCGTAGGTGAAATCGCCCTTTGCAAGCCGTTGCGGATCGAAATGCTCCACGATCCGCGTAGCACCTTCTAGAATATGCCTGTGGCACCGGAAGGATTTCAGCAATGGAACTACTTTTGCCTCCGCACCGAAGTCGTCCTCGAACCGACGTATGAACTCAGCCGATCCCCCGCGCCAGGAGTAGATGCTCTGGTCATCGTCGCCAACCACAAAGAGCCCTTGGCGCTGTCCTTCAGAGAGAAGCGAAATCAGTTCGAACTGTGCGGCGTTGATATCCTGATACTCGTCGACAAGCAGGTGGCGTGCTGAAGCACGGCACTCTTCAAGGGCTTCGGGATTATCCTTCAGAAACCGGCAGGCAAGCAGAATTTGCTCATCATGGTCAACGGCGGAAGAACAACGCAGCATTGTCCGATACACGTCACATATCGTGCATTTCTGACTTTCTCTGGGTTTGCAGTCGCCGAATTGGCGACACTTCGCCACTTCATCTGCTGCTAGGCGCGGGAAACCCGCCAACTGGGCCGCATCCCCCATGAGCACGGAGCACATGTCGTCGTCACGAACGACACCGAGTGATTCCGTAAGACCCAAAGCTGGAGCGTTCTCTCGAAGGATTCTGTGACCTAGGCTATGCATTGTGCATATGGACTTGGGTTGAGAAGTATACGGCAGGTACAGTTCCGATCTTGTCTCATTGGAGATTCGGTTGCGCATGTTCTTCGCCGCAGCCTTGGTGAAGGTTATCACCGTTATGTGCTCGGGCGGCACCTGCTTGTTCTCAACAAGGTACTTAATCCTCTTTCCTAGCCGGTAGGTCTTGCCGGTGCCTGGTCCGGCAAGAAGCAGTGCTGGTCCCTCAATCACATGTAAATCGTGGTCATTCCGGACAAAACTGCGAACACTCATCTTTGGTCTCCTTGGATTAAATGGGGACAGTCAGCGTTTATGCTGGCCCCGGTCTAGGTTTCTTGCTCAGTAAGTGGCAATTGTTCTTTGGCCTTGGTGGCTTGTTTGGGGGCCTTCTTGAATGTGACGTTTGCGCCGGTGGCGGGGGGCATGTCGATTTTGTTGCCCGCGAGTAGTTCGGTGACGGTGAGGAGTTGGATGCGGGGGTGCTTGCCCCAGGGGGATTGGTAGAAGCCTGCGTCGGCGGCCTCGGCACGCATGGGCTTGGTGTTGGCGTGCATGCTGATGAGGACGCCGATCTGTGCCTCCTCGCGGTCGACAACGTGGCAGAGGTCGCGGACGTGCGCGACGTTCGTGTTGCCGGCCTTGACGGAGAAGATGATCTGCTTGGTCTTGCGGGTGTTTGGGTCATCGTGGAAGTAGAGGCGGCCGTCAATGCCTTTGTCGGCGCCTTTCTTCTTTTCGTCGGGCCGGGCTCCGACGAGGCCAAGGGCCCACCACTGGAACTGGAAGGGGTCTTGCTGTGCAAGGATACGGGCATCAGGTACGGAGGTGGGTTCGCCGATCACCTCGTAGGTGTCGTTGATCTCCTCGCCGTAGGTGTCCTGCAACCGATGCCGGATCAGGTTGATGGCCAAATGCGTGATGTCGATGCCAATCCAGCGGCGGCCGAGCTTCTGGGCCGCGTCGATCGTCGTCCCGCAACCGCAGAACGGGTCGAGGGCCAAATCGCCCTCGTTGCTGCTGGCCTTGATGATACGTTCGAGAAGGGCCAGGGGTTTTTGAGTGGGATAGCCTAACCGCTCGGCGGACGTGTTGGCAATGCGGGGGACATCGGTCCATGTGTCCGGGGCGCGCTTTCCAGGCATTTCATCCAGGTAGACCTTGAGACCGTCCAGTCTCGGCGTGCCATCCTTCTTGGTCAAGATTCTCCCCTCGTTCCACCACTGCTCCAACCGCTCCTTCGAAGCCCCCCATCCCCGGCTCGGAGGCGGTTGAGCCCCGCGCCACTCGAAATTCCTTGTGCTCGCAGCGCTCGTCATGGTGAGATCCTGCCCGGTGTAAAGACGCCCGTCTTGGTCCTTCTTGTACCTTGCAAGTTGCTGCGGCGAGTAGTCAGTGAACTGCTGGTTCCACAAGTACTGTTGACCTCTAGAGTAGAAGTAGATCGTGTCGTGAATTCTGCCGAAGTACCTGGCGTTGATATTGTGCGCGTTTGTCCTCTGCCAGATTATCTCATTCCTGAAGTTTCTTGCCCCAAAGACCGCGTCCATTAGCAGCTTGAGGTACTGCCCTGCGGTGGGG
>CAYRLQ010000441.1:0-2680 GCA_964425145.1 uncultured Nitrospiraceae bacterium | reverse complement strand
TTGGCGCCATGCTCGTCAATCCGGAAGCGGTCGCGATCGCCTTCGAGGTCCTGCGCGACGACCCCGCGGAACTCTTCTACGTTGACGTACACCAGCACATTTTCGCCGCCATGATCGCCCTGTTCAGCAACCGGGTCAAGGTCGATGAAGTTACTGTCGCCGAACAGCTGGTCCGCGATGGTCACTTGGAGGCGGCAGGCGGCTATTCCCACCTCGCCGAGCTCATCGGCGCAGCGCCCCTCTCGAGCAGCGTCGAGTACTACGCACAGATTGTGCTCGACAATGCGATCTTGCGCAAGCTCATCACCAGTTGCACCCGGATCGCCAGCGATGCCTACACCCACGAAGGAGAGGTGAGCGATCTGCTTGACAACGCCGAGTCCGCCATCTTCAAGGTCGCCGAATACCGCCAACTCACATCCATTACGCAAGTTAGCGAACTCATTGAAGATACAATCAGGCGCATAGAAGAGCTGAAGAAATCGGGCTCGCACGTGACGGGACTTGCCACGGGCTTCCACGAACTGGACATGTTGCTCTCCGGGCTGCAGCCTTCCGACATGATCGTTGTCGCAGCGCGGCCGTCCGTGGGGAAAACCGCACTCGCGCTCAACATTGCCCGGCACGTGGCCGTTCAACTCCAGAAAAGTGCCCTGATCTACAGCCTCGAGATGTCCAAGGAACAACTCATGCTGCGCTTCTTTTGCATGCAGGGCAACCTCGATTTCAGGGGGCTACGCGAGGGCTACCTATCGGACAAGGGATTTCAACGAATCCAGCAGGCTGCCGATAAGCTCTCCCGCGCAAAGATTTTCATCGACGATACGCCCAACATTACCGTGTTGGATATCCGCGCCCGCGCCCGCCGCCATGCCCAGCAGCACGACCTCGACCTCATCATCATCGATTATCTGCAATTGATGAGCGGTCGGCGCCGTGCAGAAAGCCGCCAGGTCGAGATCGCGGAAATATCCCGGGGGATCAAGGGGCTCGCCCGCGAACTTCGCCTTCCCGTAGTGGCCCTGTCGCAACTTAGCCGTGAGGCGGAAAGGGACGAATCGGGTATACCAAAGCTCTCCCACCTGCGCGAATCCGGCGCCATCGAGCAAGACGCCGACGTGGTCCTGATGCTCGCGCTGCCGCGCAAAGAAGAAGAGGAGAAGATCAAGGAAGGCAGGATCAGGTTACGTGTCGCCAAACAGCGCAATGGCCCGACGGGGAAGGTCGATCTCCTGTTCGATCGGCGGCACCAGCGGTTCAAGAGTCTCGCCGCCCCGGGAAGAGCCCCCGAACCGCCACCGCCTGACGACAGGGAGGGATTTCAAGCGGAAGACTTCGGCGAGCAAGGATATCCCCCGGCTCCCTCCGAAGAAGAACTCGATGAAACCGAGGATGTGCCCTTTTGAGTAGCACAGGCTGTCAGCCTGTGGCCGCTCTTTTGCCTCCGCGAGGGATGTGTGCAATACTTCAGGTGTAACAGCCGCAACCAAAAACGAAGAAGAGTGTAACAAAAGGAGATAAGGGGATTAAGGAGATGAGGAGATGCTTCGATCGAAGAAAAGCAGCTTGCCCGCCTGAGGCAGGCTTGTCTCCCTATCTCCAATATCTCCATATCCCCTTTTCTTACACGTATTTATGAAAACCGCTCCCAAAACATCGTCGTAACTTTCGAACATGTTACGGGATAAGACTCTAAAAAGAGGTAAGAGGTTCCCGCTGGTGAACCAATCGGGAGGATTATCATGTTTAACGGTTCCATCGTCGCCCTCGTGACCCCGTTCAAGAGCAACTTCGATGTCGATTTCGACGCCTACGGCCGCTTGGTGGACTTCCATCTCGAACACGGCACTGACGGCATTGTCCCCTGTGGCTGCACCGGAGAAGCCGCCACGCTCACCCACGGCGACCAAGAGCGTTGCATCCAGTTCGTCGTCGAGCGCATCGCGGGGAAAGTCCCGGTCATTGCGGGCGCCGGCTCGAACAGCACCCAAGAGGCCATCAGCCTCTCCACCTTTGCCAAGGAAGTCGGCGCCGATGCCGTCCTGCTCATTACCCCCTATTACAATAAGCCGACCCCGGCCGGACAGATCGCCCATTACAGCGCCGTGGCCCAGAGCGTTGACATCCCAATCGTCCTCTACAACGTCCCCAGCCGCACCGCAACCAACATGCTCCCCGCGACCATCGCCGAACTTTACAAAATCGAAAACGTCGTCGCTATTAAAGAAGCGGCCGGCAGCGTCGACCAGGTATCCCAGATTCGCGGCCTGTGCGACATCACCGTCTTGTCCGGCGACGACTCCCTGACCCTGCCCATGATGGCCGTGGGCGCCACGGGCGTCATTTCCGTCGCCGCCAACGTCGTCCCCGCCAAGATGGCCGCCCTGTGCGCCCAAACCGCCCGAGGCGACCTCGATGCCTCACGGCAAATCCACTTCGAACTCCTGTCGTTGTTCAAGGCCCTTTTCATCGAGACCAATCCCATGCCCGTCAAGGCCGCCCTCGCCAGGATGGGATTGATCGAGAATGTGTTGCGCCTGCCCCTCACGCCCGCCCTGCCCGAGACCACCGCCAGACTCGAACCCATTCTTAAGGACTTGGGCGCCATTTAACCGCGGTTTTGGTGTATTCTGGGGACAGTATACTTAATTCAGTAGGAAGCGAAAACCAGGACCAAAGC
>CAYRLQ010000440.1:0-2685 GCA_964425145.1 uncultured Nitrospiraceae bacterium | reverse complement strand
GTAATGGTTTACGGGGGTTGGGCGCGACTCCTGTCGTGCCGCACCCGCCCCGAGGGCTCGACTGGTGTCTCGCCCTCCCCCAAGTTTTATCGCCCCCGTTTTTCCTAGAACGCGGAAACCAGACCCGCAAACGCCCGGGTCACGGGGAACTCGCCGGGGAAGCGAAGGAACTCCACGTGGCCGTCCATGAAAAGGACGTTGCTCCCGCCGGGGACGTGATTGTACTCCGAGGCAGTGGTGCTCAAGAGGTCCCACATTACCGGAATCGTGCTTTGCGCCCGGGCAGTCGCGGCGGGGTTGTTGATGTCCGAAACCAGGAACCGCTCGATGCCGGTCCGCAGGCGGTAGAGGGTCTGCTCGCCGAAGTCGTTAGTGTAGGTCAGGTCTTTGTCGTAGACCGCCACGTCGCCCGTCGAGGCCTCGGTGAGCGCCTTGACCATCCCGGCCACGAATTCCGGCGATACCGTGTCCGGAATGCCGAAGGCGTCCTGGGTGTACCGGTCGTTCTCGTCGAAGCCGGCCCTCATATAATTCTCTTTGCCCTTCATCGCCCACGCCCCGTACATGTACGAGAGCGCGTTGAACGCGCACGGGTCGGTGAGCCCGTTGGGGTCGCCGTTCACGTTGAAGCGCCCGTTTTCCACCAGGATCGCCCCATCCGAGTCAGACGGGCACACGAGCACATTGGGATCGGTCAAGTACTCCGGAAAGACCGCAGGCCCGTCGAAGACGAACTCGGCGTCTCCTCCGGCCGGAGGCGCGGCGGGCGGGTTAGGCAGCGCGCACGGGGCCACGTAGCTTCCTGGGTCGTTCGGGTCTCCCAGAGACGTGAACCGCAGCATCGGCGGAAAGCGATCGCCTCTCGACTCGTTGGAGTACATCTTCAACATAAGCCCTATCTGCTTCAGATTGTTCTGGCAACTCGCCCTGCGGGCCGCCTCACGGGCACGAGCCAACGCCGGCAACAGGATGGCGGCGAGTATGCCGATGATGGCAATAACGACTAGCAACTCTATCAATGTGAATCCTCGTTTCGTCATGACTCGAAGTCCCTTGCGGTCTTATCCGTAGCTTCTGTGCTCGTGCAGGTCCTCGTTTTTCGTATTTCGAGCACGAGCACGAGTACGAGCACGAGTATGTTGCTGGTCGATGTGCTCAGGGCTCAAGCACCTCTTGCATCTTCGCTATTAAGGCGGCCGCCCTGTATGGCTTCTGGATGAAGCCTGCCAGGCCCTTTCCGGCAAAGCGCTCAGTGGCCTCCTCCTCGTTGTAGCCGCTGGAAAGGATGACGCGCACATCGGGCTTAATGCGGCGGATTTCGCGAAATGTTTCTTCGCCATCCATGCGGGGCATGATCATATCGAGCAGTACGGCTGCGATTTCATCGGCATATTCACGGAACACTTCGAGTGCTTCCTGCCCGTCTGCAGCCGTCAGAACAGTAACCCCCGCCTGCTCGAGCATTTCTTTGGCCAGGCTACAAACCATCTCTTCGTCATCCACGACCAGGACGGTCCCACCGCCAAGCTGCTCCTCTATGGTCGGTTCGCCGCTCTCGATCGCTACGGCCGGTCGTTCGGTGCAAGGAAACAGGACCTTGAACGTCGTACCTTTACCTGGTTCGCTATCGACCTCGAGTGCGCCGTTGTGCCCGCGCACGATCCCCAGCACGGCCGCCAGGCCCAAACCTCGGCCGGCGAACTTGGTCGTAAAGAACGGATCGAATATCTTTTCCACTGTTTCCTTGTGCATGCCGCACCCCGTGTCGGTTACCTCGACATACGCATAGAACCCTTCAGGCAGTTCCTCATTCAGGTAGGTCCCGCTCAGGTAAGCTTTGTCGCATTCCATAGCGCCCGTGGATACCCTGATGACGCCGCTCTTGTCGCCTATGGCCTCCGAAGCGTTGGTGATCAGATTCATGACCACCTGGCGGATTTGGGCGGGGTCTGCTACAATGGCCGGTAATCCGCGCTCGAGGTCGTATTTAAGAACGACTTTCTTCGAGATGGAGACCTCCAACAGACGAGTTATTTCCTCGACCAGCTCGGTCAGGTCGATTGCCTTAGCTACAAACTTGCCTTTGCCCGAATACGCCAGCATTTGACTGGTCAGGTCCGCCGCACGTAGCGCCGCCTTCTCGATCTGCCCGATGTTGTCCCGCACAGGCGAGGCGGGTGGCAGGGCCTTCAGCGCAATGCTGGCGTAGCCCAAAATACCCATGAGCAGGTTGTTGAAGTCGTGCGCGATGCCCCCTGCCAAAACGCCCAAGCTTTCCAGCTTTTGCGCCTGCTGTATCTGCGCCTCCAGTTGCTGCCGTTCCTCCTCGGCCCGCTTGCGCTCGGTTATGTCAATAACAACGCCTCTGAACCCCCAAACTTTGTTTTCACGACGAATGAGTTGGGTGTGTGCAAGAACAGGGAATGTGGTGCCGTCTTTCCTCTGTGCAGTATATTCATTCCAGCCTAACTGTTCTCCGCTCCATACCCTTTGGAAACTCCTCTTGACCGTTTCTCGATCTCCTGGAGCGGCCGCCTCCAAAATATTCAGTCCTTTCTCAAAGTCCTCTTGGCTATAGCCAAAGAGTTCAAAACCTCTTCTGTTGACAAAGGTGACGTTGCCAGCTTCATCCGCCTCGTAAACAGTTTCCGGTAACGAATTGGCTAGTTCCCGGAACCGTGTCTC
>CAYRLQ010000439.1:0-2687 GCA_964425145.1 uncultured Nitrospiraceae bacterium | reverse complement strand
CCGGAGCTTCCGCGGCCGCAGGTTGCCTCGCTTCAAATCCCTCTGCCGCGAGCCGCGCTTCTTTAGAAGGCGTTTCAGGTGGCGCCTGCGCCGACTTTTCCTGCGCACTCTCAGACGCTTCTACCGAGGGCGTCGCAGCCGCAGGCGCGCTGGGAGGTTCGGGCAATTGGGGCAATTGGATTTCCGGTTTTTCTGGGAACAATCGCGTCGCTTGGTCCGAATCTTTGGCAAGGGTTGTGGGCTCGATTGTCGGACGCGCCGGAACGGTGATGGGGGAGGGTATCGGGGCCGCGGGCTTTGCGGCGGGCAGCTCGATTGGCCTGTAGCGCGGATACGCTTGGGTACCCTCGCGTGGCGTTTCTTCGAGGCCCCTGCGGGTGTCGGAGACAGGGCCGGGCTTCTCGACGTGTTCCGTATCGGGCTCTTGGGGCTGGTCCGCAACTTTGGCACGCGTGTCAAACTTGCCTACAACGACACCGAGCATGAAGCACACCAACGCCGCGACCAAGAAGATACAGATACCGACGATGAGTTGGTTCGATGTAAACTCCGGCCCTTGCTTACCCCGGCTCGATGGCGGTCTAGTATTCATGGGTCCGTACATAATCGCCATTCTCTTCGCTTGTTTCCGTCTCTTCTTCTGAAGTTCCTTCGGTCACCACCGCATCGCCTCCGGCGGCTTGCGGATTCTCCAATTCGTCAAGCCGTCTGAGCAACGCGCGACGCCCCTCTTCCATCTCCTCATAGCTCAGGTTCGGGTCGTAAACTTCCACCAAGGCATTGCCGATGCGGTCCGAAAATAACGCGATACGCACCTCGGTATCCGGATCATTCGCTTCCTTGATGAACCGGAAGACTTTCTGCCGGCGCAACAATTGTGCGGCCAGATAGGCCTTTGCCACTTCGGCACGGCCCTTCGCCTCGACGGACTCGTAAAATGCCTGGCGCAAAGGAGAGAATACCTCTGGAGCTTCTTGCTCTGCAACCTTTCGATCGTAGAACCGCGCCGACCACAGGGAAAAGGCGCCCGCTGCGCGGCTCGGGTCCCAGCACTGTGCACAGTAATCTTCCCGCTGCAGCGTCTGGTTCTCGAGCCGCACGAGAGACTTCAACTCTTGCTCGTGTAGAAAGCCGTGGCCGCACGCGACACAGTTACGCGCGCTTTTGCCAATTTTAATCTCCATAAACGGTTCAGGGTTCCCTGGCAAACACGCTATTTCGTTGCTCCAACAACTCCGCTCCCGGTTTTCAGCAAGTCCACTAATATTCTTCGAGGCATGTCGATAATCTTGATGGCTTCGGAGGTGACCTCGAGCGCACCACTGACCAAGGTTACGCCAACGGAAGGCAATTCCGCAACTTCGCCTCGGGGGTTGAACGTGGGACCAGTCATGCGAAAAGCCAACTCGATATCCTGCTGGGCGAGTCGAAGCCCTTGAACGTTGAAGGCCTCGCGTAAAATGGGCATCTTTTCGGCGGTCCCTGGTGAGATCGAGACACGTAATTCGTAATTCATGTCTCCATCATGGGCAAATTGGCCCGAACCCACCACCCGGATGCCTTCGGAGACGAGTTGCAGGCGCGGCGTCTTCACGAGGTCATGCTTAAAATCGACATCGGCCCCGAGTTTTGAGAACTTTAGGGAAGGGGGCAGTGCAGTGATATCACTCTCAAACTGCTCTTTGAATTGCGAAAGCAGAAAGTCCGCGCTGAATTGTCCGTCGCGAATCTCGAAACAGCCATTGCCTTGCAACGTGCCGCGGTCGTCGCGGTCGAGCGAATAAGAGACCTCGCCTGTGGTAGTGCCCGTGAGAACGTTCGGGTAGTTGAGGTGATTAATTAGATAGAAGGCCGGGATATCTGTCCATTGGGCGGTGACTTCATAGACATTTTCCGCGTTCATGTGCCGGTAGCTTCCCTCGAGCCGCCCGCCGCCGTCGATGTCCGCGGCAAACCGGGTCAACCCCGCCACCTCGGGATTGCTATAGGCCTCGCCGGTGAAATTTGTGCCTTTCCAAAGGGGGACCTCGAGTGATTTGGCGGCGAGGATGTATGTCCAGGAATGCCCAACGTCGGGATACTTCTCCCGCATGGCCGCCGTCTTCAACGGCACGAACCATACCGCCCCGAGCGGCGGCATACGGCCTTCTTCGGCGCTCAGGGTGACCGCGCCGGTTGGCTCGGCACTCTTCTCCATGGTTATGTCCACATCGACTCCCTTACAGTGCAGAGGCGCCTCGCCCCCCTCGGGCGTCAAGGCCATCTCGTCGATGATGCCGCCCATGGTAATGTGTGAGTCGGTTTCCTCGTTGCCCTTGCGCTCCCAGGTAAAGTAGGCGTTTGCACCAGTACCGCCGTTTATCGCGTAAGGGACCCGGAGACACTTGCTGAAGGCCGTGATGTCGACGCTATTCGAAGTGCACCGAAGCGATCGAGCACGCCACTTGCCGTTCGAGTAGACGGCCTTACCGATCACCCCGATGGGCGTAGCGGCCAGCATAACATCACCGGAAACCGTCACCGAGCGGTAGGGTGCCAGCTCGACGTGGATTTGCTTCCCATAGGCGCTGACGTCCGCTGGTTTCCCGAACCACCATTTGAAGTCGATCTGCGCCTGCGTGGCATCGAATTCTCCGTCCAACATGTATTTGCCGCCCTCTTTGGCGGCCCGGCACCGCAGCGTCGCC
>CAYRLQ010000438.1:0-2689 GCA_964425145.1 uncultured Nitrospiraceae bacterium | reverse complement strand
CTACAAAAATGACCCGGATTCATCCGGGATTTTATCGAGCCTGCATGGAACCCCGCGCCTCTAGGATCCTCATAGGTTGTCGGCAGGTCTACGTCTCCCCCGCTTCGGCGTGGGCCTTCCAGGCCCTGGGGATGATCTCGGCGACCGCGTTGACAAACTCTTCGTAGGGTTCATCTTCGATGTTGACGAGGCCGTAGTTGCCGTCTTCGCCGTCAGATCGGCCTTCTTTGGGTTCATCGGCATATTCGAACCAGTGCGCGCCCACGAAGTAGGGCTGCGCGAGCCACGCCATCACGTAGTGCTCATACTTGGCCGCGCGGTCCTTCTGGGTCTTGACTGTGGGCTGGACCGCGTAGCCCGGAGGGTAGGTGTTGGGCATGCCGCTATCCATGGCCCGGAAGCTGAATTCGGTAACCATGAGGGGGTTCTTGCCGATCTCATGATAGGCGCTCAGGTCACCCTCTTGAGGCATCCGATCGATGCTCGCGGGTTTGCACCAGAAATAGAGCCTGCCCAGAAAGGCCGTCTCGTAGAAGTTGATAGAGACGACGTCGCAGTATTCGCCACAGGCCCGAACCACCACCTTCGGGACGGTCTGAGGGATGAATCGGCATCCGAGGATGAGCCGGCCGGGGTCTTTGGCCCGAATGGCCTCTGTGGTGACCCTGAAGTATTCCCGGGCCACGAGCAAGGTAAACGCCTCCCGGTCGGCCTTGGCCTTTGTCTTGTTGCGGCAGGACAGCTTGGTTCTGTCCCGCAGTGCGGACCAATCGTGCAGTTTGGGTTCCCAAACCTTGTTGAATTCCTCGACCGTCCCATAGCGTTCCTTGAAGAAGTCAGCCAGCTTGTGTTTGCCCGCCGCCTCGGCCGGCATGGCTAAGTACCCGTCAAATAGCTCGGGCGTGTGACGATGGTCAGGCGCCCATGGCAACTCGTTATCGATGAAGTAGCCGATGACGTAGGGGTCCCCGGCATGTTGTTCAATCTGCTCAGATTGCCTTTTGACATGCTGCAAGAACTCTGAACCGAAGAAATCGGGAACGCGCCCACCTTGCCAGCGTTCTGCCCAATACCCCTTGGTGAGTGATAGGATTGGGGTCCGGGGCACCCGGTCGTTGAGTTCCCCCGTAGACCAGGCCCCCTGCGTATTGAAGTTCCATTCCTTGAGGCGGTTGTGGACGGTTTTGGCCCATTTGTCGATGGCGCCGTGTTTGGCGAGGATGTTGTCCCTGTATGGGCGGGTGTCCGTGTCCTTGATTCTGTCACCTTGCGAAGTGATGTGGTTGACACCAAAAGAGAGAAAGGCCCCGCCCTCCGGAGTGACCAGCCACCAGCGTGGTCCCTCCCTTTCCAATCGGAAGTATTTCCCAGGAGTGAATCGCCCTGTCCGGATGCCGCCGAATTTATCGTGTGTTTCCGTTTCCACACCGTGGGCGAAGGGAATGGGCGGGAGTAGACCACACCCGGCCAGGATACAAGGCCAGATGCAGGTTCTCGGTGTCCAGTTCATCGTCTACGGCACTTTCTACTCCTCGAGTGTGAGGATTACTCACCCGGGGAGTCCGGGGCCACGCCACGCATACTTGGGGGCGGAACTGCAAATGAACGGAGAAACGAGGCGAGCCGCTGCGGGCCCGCCTCGTTGTTTGAGCTGCTGTGTTTCCTGACTACGGCTACTGCGGCGTTACCATTGCGCCGTAAGCAACAGAAACCGGCGTCGGTCCCGGGAATCTCACGAACTCGACATGACCGTCCATGTACAGCACGTTGCAGCCTCCAGGGACGTGATTGAAGTTGGTGTTGCCTCCGGCGCCCCCGCCGGTCGCGACAAATATGGTGAAGTCGTCCCACATGACAAATACGTCGCTCTGCGCCCTGCTGCTCGCGGCGGGGTTGTTGATGTCGGTGATGAAAAACCGTTCAATGCCTTCACGAAGGCGATACCAAGTCAAGTCGCCCGAAGTGATATCTTGGGAGGCCCACGACCCGTTATTACTGCCGGCCTCCCAGCCCACGAAGTTCAGCCACAACTGAATCTGGGCCTGCCAGAAGTCCGGATTGTATCCGGTCCCAGTCATGATGTCGAAGCCGACGCTCGTATCATTTTCATCAACACCCGGGGCCAGCATATCTTCAGCGCGAAGTGTCCAAGGCGAATAGGCGTAGGACCACATCCGGTCGACGTCCTGAATGTAACATGGCACAAAAGTGTCCGGGACCTCATCGGCACCATTCTTGTTGTCCGATGGGCAAAATTGGATGTTATAGTCCGTGTGATACTCCGGATAGAGCGCGGTTGTGTCCGGCGCCATGCAAGGCCAATCCGGTTTTTCGGGAGGGCCCATCGGGTCATAACATATATAGAGACCCGGACCCGGCCACATCCCGCCTTTCGACTCGTTGCCGTACATTTTGAATATGACGCCCCATTGCTTCAGGTTATTCTGGCAGGATGACCGCCGGGCCGCCTCGCGGGCCCGCGCCAGCGCCGGCAACAGGATCGCCGCAAGAATACCGATGATCGCAATGACCACCAGCAGCTCGATCAGAGTAAAACCTCTTCTTGTGTTCATGACGATTACCCCTTTCCTCCATCCAGATGAACGACTAAGTACCGCTCAACACAAATAAGTACACACAATGGGGCGGAGTATATCCCCAGCACGTCATTGCGAGGAGCGAAGCGACG
>CAYRLQ010000437.1:0-2693 GCA_964425145.1 uncultured Nitrospiraceae bacterium | reverse complement strand
CCTTCGGCGCGAAGGCGGACCTGAAAGGCCTGCGCGAGATCCTCCAACTTGGTATAACCTTGCGAGCCCAGGTCCTCTTTGAGGTCTTTGGGCCAACCGGCCTCACTGGTGTAGCCATGGGCCTGCAATAAGGCTTTGATATCATCCGGCGCCATCGCCGCCAGGAGCTTACCGACCCATCTGCCCTGTAATTGGCCGGAAAAGGTCTCTCCGGCAACGGTGTACTGATAGGTTACAACCCCTTGAGTGGTCGTTTCCTCGCGCCCATCCGACGGCGGTGAAATGCTCACGATTTGGGCCTGAGTCTCTTCCCAACCGGCCTGCCCCCGCTCTTTCAACCAGAATGCAGCGGAAACAGTGGCCCAAACAAGCAAGGCCAGCCCAACGCATTCCGGCAATCCAGGCTTCAGGGTTCGCTTTTTTTGATGTAATCCCATCGTATTACCCTTCTGCTCGAAAATGGCCTTCTAGCATTTAGTATACAGCATCGGCCTCAGTTCATAAACTGTTTTTTTGAGGCCGCCCGTCGGCTATTGACGCGGAGAGGCTCGCGCGCTACACTGATGGTGTCTTAATTCCGGAAGGCGACGTCCCTGGGATGAGGTCATGGCAGGGCTATGCACCGCGGAAATCATTATCCTCCCGAGAGACCCTCAGTGCTGCTGCGCGCGCTCTTGCTTTGTGCGATGGGGGGCGCCCTGATGGCGGCGACGGGCTGCGCCCATTCGTCCATCTCGATTGGGCTCCCGCCGGAGGTTTACGGCTGGACGCCCGAAGGCCCCGACGAACGCTACGACGCGGCAACCCTGTACGACTACATCGATGGCGGCGCGGAGGTCTACCGCGGCTTCAATGTGCGCCAGGTTCTTGCACGGCGCTACGTGAAGAAAGGCGCGCCCGAGATTATCACTGATGTCTTCGACATGGGCTCGTCGGAGGATGCCTTCGGCGCATACCACCATGACATGCGCGAAGGCCAAGACGTGGGTATCGGCCAGGAATCCGAGTACATGGAAGGCTGCCTGTCTTTCTGGAAGGACCGATACTTCGTATCGATCATCGCCTTCGACGAGACCGAGGCGTCGCAACGCGCCGTGCTCGAGCTGGGCAAAACCATCGCCGAGGCCATCCCGAAGGAGGGCCCGCCCCCCGGGGTCATTGAATTCCTGCCGCGGAATCGGCTGCTCACAAAGCATGTCCACTATTTTCATACGCACTCGTGCCTCAATCGGCATTATTTCCTGGCTGAAGACAACATCCTCAACCTCGACAACAAGACCCAGGGCGTCTTGGCACAATGCCGACCGGTAGCCGCTGCGGATAGCGGCACCGACGACTCGCCCTATGTACTGTTGTTGATTCGCTATCGCTCGAAGGCCGCCGCCCGAACGGCCCACGCTCGTTTCCTGAGCGGATACCTGCCCGACGCGGATGCGCAAGGCATGGTCCAAACCGAGAACGGCAAGTGGGCCGGCGGGGTGCTCGAGGGCGATATTTTTATTGGTGTCTTCGATGCGCCATCCAAGACCGAACTGCAACGGGTCATGCGCGACGTGACTCGCAAACTGCGAGGAGAGAGGCCATGAGTACTGACCGTAAAGGAATCACTCGCCGCGATTTTCTTCGAGGAACCGCCGGGTTTACCATGGCCGGCGCCGCGGGCGTATCGGCGGTCGCGGAGGAACCAGCCCGACCGACGCAGCAGCCCGCATCGCAAGCGAGGGCCACCGTGATCCTCGTGCGCGATGCCAACGCCGTGGACGCCGAGGGCAAAGCAAACGCCGAGGTGCTGCAGCGCATGCTCGACGACGCCGTCATGGCGCTGCTGGGCGAGGCCGACCCGGTGGCGGCGTGGAAACACCTGGTCCAGCCCAGCGACACCGTGGGGATTAAAACCAACATATGGCAGTTCCTGCGCACCCCAGTGGTGCTCGAAGCCGCCATCAAGCGCCGCCTCACGGACGCAGGCGTCGCGGAAGACCGCATCGGCATCGGCGACCGCAGCGTGCGCTACGACCCCATCTTCCAGAAGGCCACCGCGCTCATCAATGTCCGCCCCATGCGGACCCACCATTGGGCCGGCGTAGGCAGCCTTATCAAGAACTACACCATATTCCACGAGAGGCCCTTCACCTGGCACGACGACGCCTGTGCCAATCTCGCTGGCCTCTGGGAAATGCCCGCCGTCAAAGGCAAGACCCGGCTTAACATCCTCGTCATGCTCACGCCCCTGTTCCACGGCAAAGGCCCCCACCATTTCCAGAAACGCTACACCTGGCCTTATGGGGGCCTGCTCGTCGGCACGGACCCCGTCGCAGTCGACGCCACCGGGCTGCGCATCCTACAGGCCAAACGCCGTGCCCACTTCGGTGCAGACCAGCCCTTTGCCGTTTCCCCCAAACACATCCAGGTCGCGCAGGATAAATTCCACCTCGGCATCGCCGACGCTGACCGCATCGACCTCAAGAAGCTCGGATGGATGGACGGCGCGCTCGTCTAACCACCCCGGATTCGCAAAAACGGCAACGCATTTTTGACAGCATTCACATGATTTACAAGATTCTGTTCCTCTATCTTGTCAATCTTGTCAAAAAAGGTTTCTTCCCCTTACTCATACGTCATCGTATTTGTGAAAACGTGTACTAAGAGCTTGTGAACTTTTTGCCAGTCTTGCCCAGCGACTGGCATTTGGC
>CAYRLQ010000436.1:0-2704 GCA_964425145.1 uncultured Nitrospiraceae bacterium | reverse complement strand
TGAGCTTCCAGTACTGTACGACTGGGATCCCGACGATCCGCGTTCGCGTGACGGATTCACCAAGATGCTGTCGAGACAGGATTTCGAGTTTCCGGAGGGCTACAAGTTCTGGTACGAGAAAAGCCGGAAGAGAAGGAAGAAACGGAAGAACAGGGACAAGGACAGGGAAATGGTCTTGGTGACGTTCGACTGCCGGGAGTATCCGTGTGGTTCTCTGAAGCCGCTAGTACACACAGACCGTCTCGCCGCCATCCAGTATCTTATGGTGCTTGAGATCATTGGCGAGATGGGTAAGGCATCCGCTGTTTGACAGACCGTCTGGTCTCTAGTTGGCTCCGGCTGTTTGCACAGAGCGTGTTCTGTTCAAGACTGCTGACCAGACCAGAGAGCAATCATTCACAGATTTACAGCACCATGTAATTTCAGGTTGCGCCTGATCTGTTTTTTAGATGTAGCACCCTATTCTGCAATTTGGGATATGGAACTCGGTCGTTAACTCTTTGTTTACAAGGGCCCATCTGGCCCAGCGCTATCAGTGCCCTTCGAACCAGGAGGGACCGGGTTGGCAACGGGCGGGCGGTTTGGTTTGATCAAGTCTGCATTTGGCAAGCCTTTCCTTGGAAAGACGAGGATGGACGGTGAACCCTGTGCCATTCTCAACGAAGTGTGTCAATGCATCCAACTCATGCGATGAGGTCAGAGCCTAAGTGCCTGGAGCTCGGACTTGGAGTGGTTCGTGAATCGATTCCCCTTCAGCTCCCGTGTGTGGTGTCGGCGATAGAAGAAACCAGTTTGCTTGCCACACGAAGGGAAGTGTGTATCGCGAAGGGCGGCGGTGCGGCAATTGGGAGCCGGTCCGTCCAAAGTCGTCGGCTTGCTGGTAGTGAGGGGAAAACGGGCATTTGCATCCCGCTGAGTTGACAGGGCGAAGAGGCGGAGTGCTGGTGGGTGCCACTTCGCCTTTCTGTTCTTTCACGCCACCCGTAGGAATGCGCCACTGAGCGAGATCCTGCCGGTGACAAGCGCGAGCGCGAGTTGCTACTCGGTGTAGGTGTTGGTCTCGTGGCGGGCTTCAAGGATGGAGTTGCCGCGGAGGTGTTTGAGGAGGGTTATGGGGATGGGTTCGTTACCAGTTCATGTGGGTCGATGCCCTGTTGACGTTCCAATCAGGCCAGGACTTTGGCGCGGGCTGCTGGCGTGATCGGTGTGTTTGAGGCGCCGCGACATTTGCGCAGCTTCCAATAGACCTTGCCGTGGTTATTGCCTTCCGCAATGGTTGCGGTGGCGTGTTCGTGAACCGTGATGATTTGGTACGCATACAATCTGCCTGCGGCGATTGCGTGGGCGTACTTCGCTATGCAGTGCTGTTGTCTCTTCCCCTCGAGCACAAGCTGTTCCACGGTATCGAGTGGGATGATATCCTCTGTGCCGGCCAAGGGCGGTTTAGGGAACTTCAGTCCCTTCAAATAAGCCAGAAGTCGCCAGCGTTGAACCTCGTCGGCCACCGATCTGTATTTTTCATGGAATTTCCGGATGCTCTGAAAAGGTGTCTTGAACGGATCCTGTCCGGCGCAATTGGAAAGGCTAATGAAATCGAATAGGTCATAAGCCAGATGAGCCCTTCGGTCCTCGTCTCGGCATAGGCCGATTTCGGCCAACAGATTCGGCGTTGCCAGAGCGAGCAACCCTGGGTCTGAAATGATGCGCACCAGCCCCCGGTTTATCCGCGGTACGTGGCTCAGCAGTTTCAGGTTCTCTGGCATTGCCATGGCGTCCTTGAGGTAAAGCAACAGCTCGACCGTGCAGATTTCCGGCGGGACTTTCCTCAAGACACGTACGGCGGCCTCGGAAGGGATGCAGAAGCTCAACCACCTCAACTGCTCTCTCTGCTTCTTGCGCAATAATGCCCGAGCGCTCCGGAGCGGCCGCTGAACCGGTTCTCGAAACACCCAACTGTTGGCCAGCATTAGCGCGGGCGTAGAGTCAAGTAGGTCCAAGGCGCCTGGACATCTGGCGCAAAAGGAAAGGAGCGAAAACTGGCGTTCAGGAAAGCGTCCAACCGACTTGCGAACGTCTTGAGGAATCGTGCCGTAGATTTCGGCGTAGATGACCTGCTCGCGCTTGGCCTTTTCCAGGAGATAGGCAGGCAGAAAGAGCTGCCCCGTGAAGTAATCGGGGCATTGTATGTAACAGGTGTCAATTGCGTGACGCACAGCCTCGTGGGTTTTCTTTAGGCTGACGTCAATGTGCGGCTGGCACCGACGCCACTCCGCGCAGGCCGTGCCCTTGACCCATGCAGCCGGCTTATCTCATAGACGGATTGCGGTTACGTCTCTTGAGGTAAAGATAAGCAGTAGGTCGCCCTTTCGAGCGACCCCTGGATAAAACGTTCGTGCTTCGTCATACATGGTTATATTGTTCCTTTCGTTGGTGACGGCGCCATTGCTTCCCTGGGTCCCGTCAGCGGGCCGTTTCTGTCTCAGATTAGAGTTGCTTAAGAAACGCCCCATTGACAGCGACCTTACCCCGGACCAGGGCGTTGGCCAGTTCTTCTTCAGTGTAAGTGTTGTTCTCGTGACTCGCCTCGAGAATGGCGTTGCCGCGGAGGTGTTTGAGGGCGTACATGCTGAGGAGGAGGTTGCGGAGGGAGGAGACCTCCTCGATGATGGGAAGATCCCCTGTCCTGGGTGGCGTGGCGTCGATA
>CAYRLQ010000435.1:0-2748 GCA_964425145.1 uncultured Nitrospiraceae bacterium | reverse complement strand
ATGGGCTCATGGGTTTTCGCTCCGAGGCTGCAGGAACATGGAGACAGCACCCGAGAACGCAAATGAAAACCCCAGGGACACAGGTTCCTGGGGCGCGTCTCGATGTGGTGCCCGGAGCGAGATTTGAACTCGCACACCCAACGAAGGGCACTAGGTCCTTAGCCTAGCGTGTCTGCCAATTCCACCATCCGGGCCTCAACGCTCCCTATCATACCCGATGCAGGGCCGAACAGTCAATGCCCAATCTTCATCGGCTCGGGGGTCATCGAAGCCGGATGCAAAACCGTCATCGGACGACGGCTCAAACAATCCGGAATGGAATGGACCGTCCGCGGCGCCAACGCCATCATCGCCTTGCGATGCGCCACCCTCTCAAACCGAACAGAAGAATACTGGGAGCAACGCGCCGCATGAAAACCCCAAAATATGACGCAGGCGGATGCACGACATTTTAGTGGGTTTTGTTTGCGCCCGAAGCTTTCCTAAACGGCCGGATAGGCATATAATGGAAGGTAGCCGTTTCTTGTATTCTACATCATCAAGACCGGCTTGTAAGGACGGATATGTGAATGGGCCGACATTGGTAATGCCGCGTGAGAGGCTTTACCTCGGGGTTGCACCATGAAGGAGGGTCGACATGTGCATGGGCGACGTATTGATGCGCAAACCGGGCCGCTGGGCGGTGTGGTTGGCAAGTTGCGTGGTGATGATTATGGCGGTGTCTTGTCAAGAGTCAGGGGATAAAGAGCCTGCGTCAAAGGCGGTAACGCGGGGAATGGCGCCTTCCGCTCCGCAAGAAGCCCGACTTCGGCAACGCGGCGTGGAGGAACCGTCTACACCCGAACAGGAAGGAGTACAGGCGATGGATTTTCAGCTATCGAGTTCGGCATTCGAAAACAACGCAACTATTCCGAAGAAATACAGCGGCGACGGGCCGGACGTGTCACCGCCGTTGCAATGGACCGACCCGCCGGCCGGCACGAAGAGCTTCGCGCTCATTGGTGACGATCCGGACGCGCCCGTTGGCACGTGGGTGCACTGGGTGGTCTATGCAATACCCGCGGACGCACGGGGACTGCCGGAAGCAGTGCCCACGAAAGAGGAATTGGACAACGGCGCTAAACAGGGCACCAACGATTTCCACAAGATCGGCTACGGCGGGCCCGCACCGCCACGTGGAGCTTATCATCGCTACTTCTTCAAGCTATACGCGCTGGATACGGAGTTGGCACTCGGCCCGGGCGCGACGAAGAGAGAACTCCTCAAAGCCATGAAGGGACATGTCCTCGCGGAAGTAGAACTCGTAGGCCGATATAGGAGATAGGGGGATATTGCGAGATAGGGAGATATCGACTCATCTGTAATATCCCCATATCCCTCAACATCGCCCTATCTCCCAACATCTACCTACGCCGGCACGGCGATCCCGCGATTGGCGTCCCAGGCGAACATCTTCTTCTCGAACCAGGACTGGTTGGCCATGCAGACCGACACCACGCCGTATAATCCCAGTTCCGCCGGGCAGTACAGGTCGGCGCCGTCGCGGATTGCGGCGTGGTGATTCTGATGATGTGGAATGACGTCTTCACCGCCGGTCTTCTTGTGTTTCTCGAGGACCTCGCCTGAGCCCTGCTCGACGATCTCCCATCCCTCTTCTGTGAAGACAAGCGTCGCTTTGTACCCCCGGATGCAATGCTTGTTGCTCGTATCGTTGGCCATGGTGCCCAGCACATGGACGGTCATGCCAGGCGTGATCCCTTCCGTGGCCGGATACTCGAGGAGCATCTCGAAATTATCGGGGAGGTCGCGCCCGTCAGGCCACAGGTAGATTCCGCCCATGCCGACCGCGCGCACTGGATAGGTCAGTCCGCAGGCCTTGATGAGCCGTGTAATCCGGTGTACGAACAGGTCAGTGGCGATCCCGCCGGAATAATCCCTATAGTTGCGCCACTCGAAATACCGACGCGGGTCCCAATCGCGTTTCCGGGCAGGCCGGAGCCAGGCATCCCAATCGAGGTCGTCGGGCTTGGCCATGTTGGGGTCGGTGCCGCGCCGCCACGGGCCTTCCTCTTCATAATGACGCACGTAATCGATTTGAGCCTCCACCACGGGACCGAGCTTGCCCGCGCGAATGGCCTCATAGGCGCTCGAGTAGCTGTCGTCGGCCATGCCCTGCACGCCCACCTGTAATTTCAGACCCGTCTCGTTGACCTTCGCGAGGACCTGTTGCGATTCCTCGATGGTGTGGGTCAGCGGCTTCTCGCAATAGACATGCTTGCCGGCGTCGAGGGCCGCGAGGGTCAGGTAGTCATGCGCGTGCTCCGGCGTGGCGATCAGCACATAGTCCACATCCTTCATAGCCAGGATTTCCCGGTAATCTTGTGTCACCTTCGGGGTGCCGGCGTCTGCGTCCTTGATGCGTTCCTCGAACTCGCGTGCCCGCTTTTCATACACGTCACACACGCCCACGATGCTCAGGTTCTCGGCCTCCTGGCACATCCAGAGCAGCGCCCTAAGGTGTGAGCCCGCCATGCCGCCACATCCGATGAACGCCATGTTCAGGCGCTCGTTCGCCCCGGCGACTTGCCCGTAGCTCTTGGCCGACAGGGCGGCCACGCCCGTCGCGGCGATTCCCGTACGTTTCAAGAAGTTCCGTCGTGTCATTCTGGTCTTTTCAGCCATTTCAGGTCCCTTTCCAGTTTACGTAGTTTCAACAATCCAACAGCCTACAACATGTTCTTGAGCCGG
>CAYRLQ010000434.1:0-2802 GCA_964425145.1 uncultured Nitrospiraceae bacterium | reverse complement strand
CCACGCTCCGCCGCGACGGATTCGCGTCCATGGACGCCCGCGAGGCCGGCGGCACGCTCACGACGCGTCCGGTCCGGTTCCAGGGAAAGCACCTCTTCGTGAATTGCAACACCGCCCAAGGCGAACTGCGCGTCGAGGTCTTGGGACCGGATTGGCAACCCGTTGCGCCTTTCTCGTACGAGAACTGTTCGCCCATCCGCGCCGACAAGACCCTGGAGCAGGTGCGCTGGGAAACGTCCAGCGACCTATCCGCACTCGCGGGCAAGCCTGTCCGGTTCCGTTTCCACCTCCGCAACGGTCGGCTCTACGCATTCTGGATCAGCCCGGACCCCTCCGGCGCCAGTAACGGCTATGTCGCTGGCGGCGGACCTGGCTTCACGGGCCTCACCGACACGGTGGGCTTAGAGGGTTATCGCGATTGACGGGACTGTCCCTGCGCTTGCGGATTCGGAGCGAAAACCGGTGAGTCTATTGGCATTTCGCCCTGCAAACGGTTACATTTACGGTAATCACTGAGCCAGTCACTAAAGGGTACGAAAGTATGAGGTCCTAGACAGAAGGAGGGAACGGCTGTGAAGGCGACGATTGCATTATCGGGTATTGTTTACTTTTTGCCGGTTTTGGCTTTAGGGGCGGCGGAGGCATACGGCGAAGGCGCCCATTGTTCGTACAATGTTATCTCGTTCGGGGCTAAAGGCGATGGGGTGGCGAAGGATACGGCGGCGGTTCAAAGGGCTATCGATGCGTGCGCAGATGGCGGTGGGGGCACGGTTTGTTTCGCACCGGGCACGTACCTGTGCGGGAGCCTGCACTTGCGCAATAGGGTAACCCTATGGCTCGAGGCCGGCGCAACCATCAAGGGGAGTAAGACAAGGTCCGATTACGACCCCTATGAGAAGATTGATTTCGACAATGACGCCGACCGTGAGACGACGTATTTCCACTATGCCCTCCTATGGGGTGAAGATGTGGAACACGTGGGAATCGTGGGCAGAGGTACGATCGACAGCAACCGAGGCCGCCGTGGAGGCCCCAAGTCGATCGCACTGAAGCGGTGCCGATATGTGGACATCAAGGGAATCCGCATCGTCAACGCGCCGAACTATGCCATCAGCATGCTGGGCACTGACTTCGTGAACATCGACGGTGTCACCATCCTGGATGCACATTGCGACGGCATCGACCCGGACGCGTGCCGGAACGTCCGCATCTCGAACTGCCACATCGAGTCATGGGATGACGCAATCGTGCCAAAGGCCAGCTTCTCATTAGGAGTACGGCGCTCGTCGGAGAACATCACGGTCACTAACTGCTTTTTGGCGACGGTGTGCAACGCCTTCAAGCTGGGCACTGAATCAGGCGGTGATTTCAAGCGCATCGTGGTTAGCAACTGTGTCATGTCAGGCTTGAATGGCCAAAGCCCTGCGAGGAGCGGTATTTCACTGGAAACCGTGGACGGTGCGGACCTTGATGGCGTAGTGGTGTCCGACATTGCGATGGTCAACTGTCGAGCCCCGATTTTCATGCGCCTGGGCAACCGGGGCCGCGATATGGACACGCCGGTGCCGGGCACGTTCAAGAATGTCACCATCAGCAACGTGGTGGCCGTGGACGCTACGCTCGCGTGTTCCATCACGGGCATTCCGGGACACAAGGTGGAAGGGGTAACACTATCAAACATCCGCATCAGCTTTAAGGGAGGCGGTCCTCTCCGCCCCTCAGATGAACCCGTTCCCGAGGCGATCGATGGATACCCGGACGCGAAAATGTTCGGCGCCCTGCCGGCCTATGGCCTCTATTGCCGTCACGTGAATGGCCTCACCCTCTCGAATGTTCAACTGATTCCCGAACAGACGTATTGGCGCTTTACCAGCGAAGAAAAAGGCAAAATCGAGTGGCATCCGGAAGGTGGCATTCCTACGCCCTCTACACCGGGACATCTGGGCCATGCGCTGGTGTGCGACGACGTGAGCGGCCTGGACATTGACGGCCTGCGGGCCCAGGCCTCCGCCGAGGGCCACGCGCTGGTGCGCTTTATCAATGTCCGCGACGCCATGGTGCGCGGCTGCATGGCGCCGAAGGGCACAAAAGTGTTCCTGAAGGCAGTGGGTTCGGAGACGGGCGATGTCAGCCTTATCGGTAATGACCTGGGCCGGGCCGAAAATGCGCTGGTTTTGGGTAATGGTGTAGAATCGGGGACCGTGGCGATGGTGGCAAACCTCGGCGGCTGAAAACAGGAGCAGTGATTTACTCGTGCAGATCACCTGTCGCGTAAGTGCCACTACTGCCGATAATCTGTCAACCATTCTCTGGACGTTGGCCTGACTCTGTTGGATGTGATTTGGGCTGAGGGGCATGAATTTGATGGAGGAAAAGCGATGAAGATGAATAGGAAAGTCGTTTACCGAGAGGTGCTGCTGGGTGAGGTCGCCTGTCTCGTCTATCTGGCCGCGTTCAAGCTCTTTCTCCATTTCTATTTCAACCGGTACTACGGGTATCAACGCGACGAGTTGTACTTCATCGCCTGTGGCGAGCACCTGGCCCTTGGCTACGTCGACATTGGCCCGCTGGTTCCGTGGCTGGGCAGGCTGTCCCGGGTGGTGCTGGGCGAGTCGCTGTTCGCTCTGCGCTTCTTGCCTGCCGTGGCGGGGGCACTAACCGTATTGCTTACGGGTCTCCTGGTGCGCCAACTCGGAGGCGGCCGGTTTGCCCAGTGCTTAGCGGCCCTTGCAGTGATTATTGCGCCCGTGTGGCTGCTGGCAGGTAACATACTCAGCCTACCTTCCTTCGAGCCGCTGTACT
>CAYRLQ010000433.1:0-2806 GCA_964425145.1 uncultured Nitrospiraceae bacterium | reverse complement strand
AACTTCGCTGCGTGTTCATATACGACTATGACCCCGGCAAAGGGCTCGAGGGCCTTCCTTTTCCCGCGCTCCATAACCTGCAATCCGACATGCGGTACTTCAAGAACCGGGGCGTCTGGGGATTCTGGACGGAAGGCCATAACAGTTGGATGGTCACGCACCTCAATTACTACGTTCGCGCAAAGCTGATGTGGAACGCGGAGCAAAGCGTGGAGCGTCTGGTTCGGGATTACTGCGAGAAGTTTTACGGCCGCGCGGCCGACCCCGTGGAAAGCTATATCTGGACCCTCGAGACCGCCGTGGATGAAACCTCCGTGCACGAAACCTGGGGAAGGCTGACCCCGTGGCGGCAGATCCTGTCTGCTGAGGTCGTCGGAAAACTGGACGCGCTGATGGCCGATGCGCAACGTCGGGCACAGACCCCCGATGAACAACTGCACGTCCGCGTCCTGGCGCGCGTGCACGACCACATGAAGGCCTATCTCGAGATGGAACACGCCGTCGCGCGCGGGGAGTTCCCAGAAGGCGTCGCGGGGGCGGATGCCATGCTGGCCATCCGGGATGAAGTAGCCAAGGTGGACCCGGCCCTGCTACCCCACACGCCGGAATGGTGCCGAAACTCCAAAACCACGCTGGAGTGGCACCGGAACCTCTACCAGAAGCTGGCGGACCGAGCTGGCGGACGGCGGGGCGAGCTGGTCGCCCTGTTGCCCCGGCAATGGGAGTTCAAACTGGACCCGGAGGACGTGGGCGTGATCTACCAGTGGTGCCTTCCCGGCAAGGGGGAACCCTGGGATGAGATCGACACGACGATGTACTGGCAGGCCCAAGGCTATCAAGACGAACAAGGCCGGGGATACTCGGGCAACGCCTGGTACCGGACCCACTTTTTGGTTCCGGAGACCGCCAAGGACAGGTCACTCCGCCTCACCTTCGGCGGTGTATACAGCACGGGCCTCTGGGTCTGGATAAACGGCGTCCTCGTGGACCACCGAACAGGGCAAAACCCGCGAAGTCCTTTTGACCTCGACGTGACGGACCGGCTTCGTCCTGGTGAAACCAACCATGTGGCGCTGTTGGTGAGCACGGGACCACCGGGCCGCAACCCACGGGGCGGTCTTCATCGGCGCGTGTTTCTATGGAGCCGCAGGTGACCGGGCTGGCCGCTGGACGTTCAGCAGGAGACGGAATTCTTATGACCGAGCACCAACTCAATATCAAGAGACGGGCGGTCCGTGTTGGAGCGCTGGTCGCACACGTTGGCGCCGTCGTTATCGCCCTCGGCGCGGCAGCAGAATCCGAGCCTGTCGACATCGCCGGCTGGGAGAGGCTCTTCGCCCGCCACTACGACTATGTCCTGGCCGAAACCGCCGGCCTGGACCGCCAGCATGAGCCCGTCGAGGTGACGCTCACCATGCCGGGCGACGCGCCCGAGGAGTGGCGGCACCAGATTCGCGTGGTCCGGCTCATCGATGGTCGGCGCGGCGTGCTCACCCCACATCAGGAACTCGGCGCCGTCTCTGCGGTCACGCAACCCAGGCCCGACACCAGGATCCCTCATCCGGCTGTAAGCGTCAACGTGTTGTTCTTGGCCCGCTGCCCCGCCCACAGCGAGGTCGCCTATCGACTGTTCTGGGGGTTGCCCGCAGCAGGCGGCCTCGGAAGCCACACCTTGCCGACGGCGAACGTGGAGAATGGTCTGGCAATCGCTGGCGACATGCCCGGCCTCACAATCGGCAACGAGTTCTACACGGTAGAGCTCGACTCGAAATCGGGCGCAATCCGCACAGCACGCATGGCGAATCGGGGCAAAGATACTGAGATGTTCTACAAAACGGTGCCGATTCATTTCGGGACAGACATCTGGAGCCCCGACCAGAATTGGGATCACGACTACGATTGGGCCCAGCCACCCCATCAGCACCAAGAGGGTGGCGTCCTCGCCCTCCGCTACCACCGTTGGGGGCCGCTCGAGCACTACCGCGACGTGGTGGTGTCGATTACCTACACGTTCTACGCCCACGTGCCCTACGTTCACGTCTCGTCGGTCATGGAGTTCACGGCGGCCCGGTCGGCGCGCGCGGTCCGCGTGGGCGAGATCGTGGTGAGCCACAGCCGGCGGCCTGAATCGGGACAGGCGGAGGCCGAGCCCGAAAGCCCCGAGATTTTCTCCCATTATGCCTGGCCCGAGTTGGACGGCAGCGTGGTCGTCCGCGAGATCAACGCGCACCGCGACGCCGAGGGTCGCGCCAATATCGAGGGCCTGGCGGCCGGCGCTTTGGCCATCCTCGACCGCGACGTGCCCTGGGTGGCCGGCTTCCATGCCGTGAAGGCATACGGCCTGGCGTCGCTGCGCAAGAGACAGTTTGCGGGCAACCGGGCGGGCGGCCCCATTCCGCACTCGGCCCCGTGTACGTACGTCGCCAACTACGGCTGGGGCTTCGCCTATTGGTCGCGGCCGATGGTGTACCCATTGGGCATGAAGGCGACCGCGCTCGACCAGAACACGGCCATCGCGGCCGGCACGATATTCGCCACCGAGGAGGCCCTGCTGTTTTTCGAACCTGACGACGGCCTCCGCGGGCTTCGAGATGCCCACCGCCGGTTCACGGAACCTGTTCGGTTCCGGTTCAAAGGCACGGGACCCTGGTAGGACGATGTACAAGCCCGTTCCATTGTGTGAGAGGCAAACAGGAAGCCATCCCGTACGTCATTGAACCCAAGCGGACCAATGAACCCCAAGTACAGGCCAACACTATCGGGTGCCACGGACAAACTCGTTTGTCCGTGTTGTGGAGCGGGACAG
>CAYRLQ010000432.1:0-2814 GCA_964425145.1 uncultured Nitrospiraceae bacterium | reverse complement strand
TCCTGCCAACCTTCGCCGAGGCCGCGCGGGGAGGGCGAGACTCCCGTCGAGCCGCCGAGGTGGATGGAATCAGTCTGATGCCGGCCCTCAGACAAACGGATACGCTGGGGCGCGACACCCTCTACTGGCACTACCCCCACTACCACGCTGGGGGCATTGCCCCCTCCGGCGCGATCCGCGAGGGCAAGTACAAACTGATTGAATGGTTCGAAAAGAGCGTCGACGGCGTCGACACAGACGGTGCCCTGGAACTGTTCGACCTCGAGAAAGACGTGGGCGAACGGCACAATCTTGCACGGGAAATGTCACAAAAGACCGAGCAATTGTACAAAAAACTGCTGAAGTGGCGGAAGTCCGTCAATGCCCAGGAAATGGAGAGAAACCCCGATTACGATCCCGCCAGAGCGGAGTTGAAGAAGATAGAAGAATAGGCGGAAAGCGCTTCATCATCCCTCACAATCGCTGTCCGCCCGCACGCTGGCAATGAAGGACGCGATAAAACCGTCCCTTCCATCGAGGAGGTGCTGGAATTGACGAGCTCGTTGCGCGGCTCTTGGAGTGACGACGTGATTGCTGAAAGATGTGAGCGCTTATGACCTGTTATCTCCGAAGCGAGTCGGCTTGAACTGCTTGTCCGCCCCTACTTCAGAGCTTGACGAATCCTGTCCGGGTGGCGCCGCAGGTCGAGGACCCTCCGTAGTACTACGACCAAGTCCTTCTCAAGCGTGTAGTACACGGCGCAGGGGAACCGCTTGGACAGGAGGCGGTGATAGCCGAAGACCTTCGGATGGATGCCTGCATAGAGTACGAGCGAATCGATGTCCGAGAACAGCGAATCAAAGAAGTACGCGCCCACTCCCTCCCCCTGCTTCTCGTAGAAGACGCGGCCAGCATGCAGGTCATCCACGGCAGAAGAAAGGATCTTGATCCTCATTCAAACCGCTTCCTGAGCTCCTGCTTGGCCTCTTCCCAGTCCGCAATGCGCTCCTGACCGGCAGCCACCCTGGCCTTCGTTTCCTTGAGAACGTCCTCGTGCCATGCGGGCGACTCGACTGCTGCGTCATTTCGAGACAGGTCCGCCCATAGGGCTTCCATGGTCCGGAGCTTCTCTTCACGGGACATCTGCGCAATCTGGTCCATGCTTATCATCATGTCTTATCGTACCCTTTCTGGCTCGTTGCTTCAATCCCTCATTGCGGGACCAGGAGCGTGGCAGCCGACTGTCGATTCGCCGCTGTGGCCGGTCCGCTGACCGCGCCACCGCGCCCTTTGCCCTTCACCCTTCACCCTTCATCCTTCGCACTTCATCCTTCGTACTTCTGTCCTTGCCGAGTGGTGAGATGTGGTGGGGCAGGCCCGGCGCCACGACACGCGCTACCCTTGCCATAGGGCTGAGACTACGAACACGAAGGCCCAAAGTCAAGAATCAAGTATACTGTCCCCAGAACCCGCCCCCCTACATGGCTCACCATATGGTCGGAACGACCGAATCCCGTATCCGGCGATCCTTGGTTATCAGTGGAACCCTGCGGAACAGCGCAGTGGCTGCGATGATGCGGTCGGGCATATCGGGTATCACGGAACGAGGAATGCTCCGCATCATCGAAGCGACGCCAGAATCCAGCGGCACTTCCTCGTAGGGTCCGTCCGCCGCACGGATTGCGTCCAGGAACAGCTCGAAGGCGTCGCCGCGGATCCGCTCCTTTTCACCAAGATAGATCACTTCGCACAGCGTGATGGACGAGAGGCCCACGCGGTCGTCGGCTTCCATCGACTCATCCATCGCCTTGACGGCCTTCGCGGAAAGGTTGTCCGGTTCCCACAGGTACCAGATAGCCGTATGCGTATCCGCCACGGCCCTCATGACCCCGGCCATGCCTCCCGGCGCATGTCGGCAATATCCGCTTCGCTTGGAACCGGGCCCGTGTTGCGAAAAATCCCCTTCCAATTCCGCCGAGAAGCGACCCCTTCAGCACGATTGCCTGCTACAACCGGCACGACAGTAACCGCCGTCCCCTCCGGGATATGAACAGGCTCATCCAGGACCACCGCACCATTCTCAATATGTCCGCGATAGGCCATGCGCTGTCCCTTTCTCACGCCACCCTGCACATCTCAACCTCCAGCCCTCATATTCTACCACACTTCGCACTTCCTGCTTCATCCTTCGTACTTGTGTCATTGCCCCGCTGCGTGATATCGTGGGGCAGGCCCGGCGCCACGACACGCGCCATCCTTGCCGTAGCGCCAAGATTACCAACACGAAGACCCAAAGTCACGAATTAAGTATACTGTCCCCAGAACCCCTGCAAGCTCACCGGCGGCTTTGGAGCACAGCGGAATTGCCGTCCGGTGCAGCGCCTTGTTATGCCGTATTTGCATCCCTACTATCGACTCCTAAATTCACCAAGTCGGGTACAGTCAACAAGCCGGTCCAATGTATTTGCTGTAAACACCTTGCCCCTGGTTGCAAGGATCATCTTTTTCATGTCTTCCCGGCGGACCCCAAAGCCACGACCGCCGATGCAGGCTATGACCTCATATTTCGGATTTTCTTTCGAACGACCGGAAAGACTCAATTCTCCGAGATGTTGAATGCGCGTCACCTTATCGCGGGCTGTTCCGTCGTCCTCGGTGATCTTCGCTTCAATGATGACTTGTGGATTGAACTCACTGGGAATAATGAAGTCCGGCGTCTGATCGAAACCCTCGATTCGTTCTGCGCGTTTGGTCTTGCGGAAACTGACCCCTGCCTTGGCAAGAACATCCTCAATTGCTGATTCCAAGCTGTCGCCGATGAGTTCGCTTACGGAG
>CAYRLQ010000431.1:269-2822 GCA_964425145.1 uncultured Nitrospiraceae bacterium | reverse complement strand
GCACAAATTCTTGATTCTCGAGCGACAACATGCGCAACAAAATGTACCACTCACTCATCTGTGCGCACCGGGCGAGCAGGGAACATTTCGCAAGGTTAGTCGAGTTATGTTGCAAAACGGAGATTTTTCAACTACAATATATTGCGGTTGGTATGATGCAACCACAATAAGAGGTGTCCGCCGAGGTCAACTATGACGCGAAACGAGTTGAAACACATGGTGGATCGATTGGAGGCGCTGCCGACGCTGTCCGCCGTCGCAGCCCAGCTTCTCCAACTTACCAACGATGAATCCTCCGACGCGGCCAGCATCACCCGCGTCATCGAATCGGACCAAGCGCTCACCGCCCGGCTCCTGCGTCTTGTGAACTCGCCGGCCTATAACTTCTCCTCGGAGATTACCACCGTGTCGCGTGCGGTGGTGGCGTTAGGCTTCAAGACGATCCGCTGCATGGCGTTGGGCATGGCGGTGGCCCAGCTTTTCCCCAATTCGAACGGAGGCCGCGTGTTTCAACTGCGGGAGTTTTGGAAACATTCGTTGGCCTGCGCGGTCTGCGCCGAGATGCTGGCCGAGCGAGGCCCGAAGGGCCTGGACAAAGACGAGGCCTTCGTGGCGGGGCTTCTCCACGATATCGGCAAGATTGTCCTCGCCACGTGCCTGAAAGGTGAATATGACGCCATAGTGCATCGGGCGCAGAAAGATGATCTGCCATTGCTTCAGGTCGAGCAGGAGACGCTCGGGGCGAGCCATTCGGAAGTGGGCAAGTGGCTCGCCGAGCGGTGGGGGCTGCCGGATGTGTTCACTCAGGTGATTTGGCTGCACCACCAATCGCCCGGCAGCATCGACGGCACCGATTTCTACAGCCGCTTCATCTCCGTGGTGCGTGTCGCCGATGCCATCGTTCGTACGGCGATGATCGGGTCGAGCGGGAACGACCAGTTCTCTCCACTGGGCGAAATAGGGTTCGAGGAGATTGGGGTGACGGAGGCCGACGTAACGGAAGTGCAGGGCGCCCTGTGCAAGCGCGTTGAGGAGCGGGCCAGCATCATCGACCTTGACCTCGACGAATCCGAACTCTACCTCGAATCGCTCCAGAAGGCCAACCTGGGACTCTCCCGCATGAGTCTCAAGGCCGAGGAGGACAATCGGCGGCTCGGGCGGCGTGTGCGGCGGTTCCGCGCGCTGCACGAGATGAACGCACAGCTTGCCCCGAACCAAACATTGAGCGACGTCCTTGGCATCCTGTCCCGGGCGCTCCGTGACGGGTTCGATGTCAAAACGGGCCTGTGTTACGTCGCCAACGGCCGTAATCATTCGCTCAAAGGGAAGGCCTGGCAAGATGGGGGCGGCCTGCGTGAATTTGAGATAGCGCTCGGTGAAGACGGCGAGGCCAGCTTCCCGGAGGGTCAGGGGATCGACGCGAGCGTTCAGGCGGTCTTGAAGGAAATCGCCTTGCAGTTCCAGGGCGACGCCTGGCTGGGGCAGGGATTTAAGACCATCCTGCGGCGCCATGACCTCCTGGTCGTCCCTATGCTGGCCGAGGGCCGCAGCGTGGGGCAGTTTATGATCGATTTGCGCTCGGCCCATGGGCGCTTTGACCTAGACCTCGCCGTGGACGAGGTGTTGGCCTTTGCGGCCGCGGCGGGCATGGCGATTTCCCGCGTGGACGTGAACAACGCCCTCAAACACCGGTCCGAGGAACTGGCCACAGCGATGTTGAAAAAGGAGCAGGCCCATAAACAACTCTTGTACTCCGAACGGCTCGCGGCCGTGGGCAAGATGGCCGCCGGCGCGGCCCACGAGATCAACAACCCCCTGGCGATCATCTCGGGGCGCGCGCAAATGATGCTCCAGAAGGAGACCGACCCGTCTAACGAGAAAGCCCTCAAGCTTATCGTCGAGCAATGCGCCCGGGCCTCGAAGATCCTCACGGACCTCATGGGATTCGCACGGCCGGCCTTGCCCAAGAAGGAACCTCTCAACATCAATGCGGTGGTCTTCGAAGCGTTGTGGATGTTTGAAAGCCGGTATGAGTCGCGCGGCATTATGCTGAACCGCGAGTTCGCCGAAGGGCTCCCCAAGGTGCTGATCGACGGCAACCAGCTCCAGCAGGTCTTCGTTAATCTGTTACTTAACGCCGAACACGCCATTACGCCCCCGGGCTCGGTGACGGTGCGCACCGGACTCAACGAGACAGGCGACAAGGTTCTTGTGTCTTACACCGACACGGGCTGCGGCATCCCGCCGGAGAACCTGGAGCGTGTCTTCGAGCCGTTCTTCACGACCAAAGAGGAGGGCGAGGGTACGGGCCTGGGCCTGTCGCTGGCGTATGGCATTGTCAAGAGCCACCAAGGCACTATTTCGGTCAAGAGCAGGGTGGGGCACGGCACCACCTTCACCGTCGCCCTGCCCGCAGCCGATGACTTAGGTGCAGTCGACGAGGAGGCGGCCGGCAAGAAGGACAGGCGTGCAGAGCGGAAAAAGAAGGCCAAGCGGGTGCTCGTGGTGGAGGACGGTCCCACACTGACTCACGGGGAGATGAAGTTCGGTGCC
>CAYRLQ010000431.1:0-259 GCA_964425145.1 uncultured Nitrospiraceae bacterium | reverse complement strand
CGTGGTGGATGATGAAGTCCAGGTGCGCGCTTTGATCTCCGAAGCCCTCACGGGAGCCGGCTACGAAGTCGAACAGGCCGAGAACGGTCTCGAGGCCCTCAAGAGCCTTCAGCACGGCCACTTCGATCTCGCCACGCTGGACATCCGCATGCCGTGCGTGGATGGCATGGCGGTGTTGCGCGCGGTGCGCGTACGCCTGCCTCATTTCCCTGTCATCGTGATTACCGGCCTGGCCTCGGACGAGGAAATCAAGGCCGCC
>CAYRLQ010000430.1:0-2831 GCA_964425145.1 uncultured Nitrospiraceae bacterium | reverse complement strand
CCAATTATGACGCTACGTATAGATTGGCCTTTCAGGCCAAACCGCGTGAACGGTTGCCCTCCACGGTATCCTGAACCCATCCATGGGGCACATGCGCCTGAGACAGCAAGAGGGCCACGGGCTTTTGGCCCGTGGCCCTCTCCTTAATTGCTCTGTGGCAAGGGGAAGGGTAACCCTTGCAACGGTAGCTTAAGCTTACTTCTTCCTGCGTGCAAACGCAAGCGCCAGGATGCCGCTCAAGATGCCCAGGCCCACGAGACCCGCGGCCGGAACACCAGGATTGCCCGGCCAGAAGTCGCCGCAGGCGCCCTCCCCCGTAGCGCCGTCGATGAAGTCGTTCATGCCGCCACCGGCGCCGTCCACGCCTCCGGCCACCTCGGCGTTGGTCAGGCCATCGCCATCCCAGTCGCCGGCGCCCGCGAACGGCTCGTCGGCCAGCTTCGCGACCTTGCCGTAAATGAGTGGATCGGGTTCCGTGACGGCAGGCATGTTGCCATAAGAGGCGGGCCGGCTGCCGGTAGGTTCGGGTTGCACAAAGCCAGCCGCCGCGAGCGTGTTAGTGTAATTGGCACACGTTACGGGGCAGAAGCCGTTCAACCCATTGACAGGGTCGACCACAAAGCCGAACACTGCGGCATATACCATCAGCCCCTGTTCAACATCTGTCTCGACCATGTTGATATACTCCACTGCGCCACCCGAGCCGAGTAGACCTGCGCCCTCGAACATGGCAGTGAAGGTGCCCTTCATTTCGGTGCTCAGGCCCCACATACCCGTCATGAAGTGGTCAACGTCGCCCAGCACCGGGCCGATCTCGGCAAAGTCGGATTCCGAGCCCAAGCCATCCACTAACACCGGCCCCATGCCCGCAAGCGTGCCGCCAGTGGTCTGCATCGGTACGCCGGCCGTAGCATCGCCGATGAAGATATTCGCCGCCATCCACGCCGCAGTCCCGGGGGGATCGTCAAGGCCCGCCGCGATCAGGACGTTCGTACAAACGGTCTCGAGGGTGTTCAACTCGGTGCCGGGGCCGGGGTTTGTGGCCGTTGCGCCGATAAGAGCAATATCGCTGCCCGCGCTCACCATATGGGGGCCGAGGCCATCGATGTAGTCCGGCGTATCTTCCAGCGCATCGCACATCGCCTTGATCTCCGCATAGTTGGTGAGGAACTGCCCTACCACGGTCGCGGCATCAGGCGCGGCCTTGGTCTCATACGGTGTGTAGAACTCGCTCTCCTTACACAGCGTATAGGCCAGCAAGGCGAGCTGCCAGCTATCCGGTATGCCATCGCCGACAAAGCCTTCGATGTCCCAGACGGAAAAGTCGCCCGGCAATCCGAACAGCGGACCGGCCACGGCGGCAAACGCAGAGCCCATGCCCTGGAACGCGTCGTCAATCTGGCAGAGATCGACCCACGTCGGTGTTACAACGGCGATTGTGGCGCTGCCGCTGACGTCAGGATGGACAACGCCCGTAGCCGTGATGACGGCGTAACCCAGGTCAATCGCCCTCACTTCGGCCGTATCATTCGTAAACGTTACCGTAGAGAGGGACGTGACCTTAGCGACGGACTCGTCGCTCGATGCCCAGGTAAACTCGGTCTCCACGGGATCGAAGTTCGGCGGGACATTGGCATTCGAACTCGCACTCAACTCCTGCTTCTGGCCGATGAAGCGCTCCGAAAGAGACGGGCTCACGGTGACGACAATCATGGCCCCGGCCAGGCAATCGGTCGCATACTGCGCGTATGTCTCGAGATTCCGTGCGATCCCCTGCGCCGCGGTGGTCGGCTTCGGTTTGCCGGGCAGGTACCACGCATCAGCGTCGCCGCCTTCCCAGGTTGCGTCCAGGTTATCCCACTCGTCCAGGTTGGTGAGTGAGACCGTGCCATAGGAGTCGTTATCCGTGTCGACGCCGGCTGCCAATACTTCAGGGGCATCGTCGTAAGCCTCGATCGTCATCGTGAGAGACATGCCGTTATCAACGATGAACTGCTCGATAAGCGGCGCCCAGCCCGTATCAAAGGTGATGAGGGCCGCGATGATCTCGTCGCCACCGGTCAGGATGCCGGTGAGCCCTGCGGCACTCAGATCGGCGTACGCCGCAGCGTAGTTCGACTGATAAAGCGCACAGATGTCCGCGTCGTAGAAGTCGGTGTCCTTGATCATGAACTCCAACATGGCCAACTGCAGGAGGTCCGGGATACCGTCCGCTTCGACTTCCACGTAGGTCGACGGCACCGCCTCCGGATCACCTGCGTCCGCGCCATCGTCTTGCATGCCAAACAGCTCGCCGCCCAGCAACGCCGTTGCGTTTATGGCGAAGAAATCGACGTCGGCAGCGAGTTGCGGGCAACTATTGGTATTCTCCGGGTTCTGAGCGAACGCAAGGGGCGTTGCGAGCAGTATTGCGACTGCCACCAAGCCCAGTACAGATTCTCTTTTCATCATTTTAGTACTCCCTTCTTTCACGTTCTGGTTCTCTCCTACCCAACGTTCACACCCACCTTAACAAGCCTTTATCTAACACTTTTTAGACAGGATTTACAAGATTCTACTCCTTCATCTTGTGAATCTTGCCAATTCTTTCACATCCCGTTCGGAACTATACCGCGATACCTCTTTCCCCATTTGCTTTATGATAAGGCAGAAGAGGGCATTTGTCAAGTCTTTTTTTCCCTTTTCAGGGGCCTGTTCTTTTGATTTTGCTCCTCTATCTTGTGAATCATGTAAATCCTGTCAAAAATTGGTCGGGGCGACTGGATTTGAACCAGCGACCCCTTGGCCCCCAGCCAAGTGCGCTAACCGGACTGCGCCACGCCCCGACCGGC
>CAYRLQ010000429.1:0-2845 GCA_964425145.1 uncultured Nitrospiraceae bacterium | reverse complement strand
CTGCGCTTCGCCATGGAGAACGCGCAAAAGGCTCACTCCCGCCAAGCCGCTCGGGTGCGGCGCGCCCAGGAGGTCGGCAAACGTGGGCCACAGGTCCATCATACTTACCGCTTTGCTCCTGCGGCCCGCTTTGAAGTCCGGGTGCCGTAGCAACAGGGGCACATGAATCTCTTCGGGAAACAGGAGCTTACCGTGGCTCCAGTAACCGTGCTCGAAGAACTGCTGACCATGGTCGGCCGTGATGATCACGAGATCGTTCCCAGGGTCATACCGTAGCGCTTCCAGCAGTTCCGGAAGCTTAGCATCTGTATAACGGATGGCCCCATCGTACTGGCTCATCAAGAATTCGATGTCCAAAGGCTGTATGTCGTGCGTGTGCGAGAAGTATGGGAAGTTGCAGATCGCGTAGTGTCCGCGCCTGTCAAAGATAGCGCCTTCGCGCACCACGCCACGGTCATAGGCAGGTGCAAAGAGGCGGTCGTAGGGGATGGGCGGGCGATAAGGCAGGTGAACGTCCATCGTGTGAATGTAGATGAACTCATTACCTTGGCTCGGCGTATACGCGCGCCGGACATGCTCGATGACTTCGTCAATCGAGGCGCTGGGCGCTCGATGTGGCAGCAAAACATAATACTTGTCGAATCCCTGTTCGAAGCCTGCGCCCTTAACGAGCTTGGAGGGCGTCACCCACGCGAGGGTACGGTACCCCGCGCTCCCGAACAACTCGGCAGCAGTAGTTTCACCCATTGGGATGTGCAGCGGTGGTTCCTCGTGCAGCAGTTGTAAACCGTACTTCCCAGTCATGTAAGCGGCCACAGAACGGCGTGTAACATTGGAGGGGGCAATTGCCAGCCGGAAATCCACCGCTTCCTCGGCGAAGGTGTCAAGCCATGGTGAGGTTTCCTTCGCATAGCCCATGTAGTGAAGATGATCGGCGCGAAGAGAGTCTATTGTTATCCACAGCACCCGCCGAGGAGCATCTGCCCGTGCTCCGAAAGCAACCACGATGGCGACGAGCATGGCCGCGAGAACCAGCGCATTAAACGACCAGGCCCTTCCGCGTGGGAACTGGCCGCGCGCGAACCACGCACGGCACTTTGACCGCGCATGATGCATGATTACCTCCACTGTCTACCAAATGCCTACCGGCCCCAGGGGCTGGGCTCCCGTCACGGCGAGGCAGTTTTGGGAGGCTACCTCGTCGTACGGCTCGACAGGAGTCTCGCCCTCCCACCGGGCTACCGGCCCCAGTATAGCGCATCAGTTGCGCCGTCCACGCTTGACCGGCCCTCGCCCTCCATGATACACCTTGGAGCGCTTGTATTTCCCACTCACTATCCTGCGGGGATCGGGTAATCGTGTTTGCAACGCATGACAAGGCGTCCGGGGCCGTGATACTGTTGAGCGGCGGCTTGGACTCGACAACGCTCTTGCACCACGTGGTCCACACCCTCGGTCGGGGGCCCGTTCATGCGCTAAGCTTTCACTACGGCCAGCGCCATGCCCGCGAACTGGACTGCGCCCGGTGGCAGGCGGCTGCGGCGGGCGTCACCGAACACCGCGTGATCGACCTGGCGTTCCTGGGGGACCTGCTCAAGGCAGGGTCCGCGCTGATCGCCGGGGGCGCGGAAGTACCCGGTCTCGATGAGCTCGATGAGGAACAACTGGCCCAGCCGCCGACCTATGTGCCCAACCGCAACATGGTGCTTCTGGCCATGGCGGCGGCCTATGCTGAGGCGCAGGGCATCGGCGACGTGTTCTATGGCGCACAGGCGCAGGATGAGTATGGCTACTGGGATTGCACCACGGCGTTCCTCGACCGCATCAACGCCGTACTCGCGCTCAACCGCGGTCAGGCGGTCACGATTCACGCCCCGTTCGTCGCTATGAAAAAGGCCGATATCATCAAGACCGGCTTCGACCTGGATGTCGATTTCTCTCATACCTGGAGCTGCTACCGTGGCGGCGAAAAAGCCTGCGGCACCTGCCCCACCTGTGTGGAACGCTTCAGGGCCTTCCGCGAACTCGGCGCGGAAGACCCCTTGCCATATGCAACCTGAGCTATAATCAAAAAGGCGCACGGACCGCCCTGTTTGTTCTCATTCTTGGCAAGGATAGACGGGATGGACAGGATGTGTCCGTATTATCCTGAATATCCTGACAATCCTTGTTTATTCTCACTTCATGGCAAGACGCGCCACTGAATGTGGTCCACTTTGAGAGGAGAAAAGTCGCCATGCTTGTTGTCCATGTCCATGTTCACGTGAAGCCCGACTGCATCGAAGCATTCCGCGAAGCCAGCTTGGCCAACGCCCGTCAGAGCATTCAGGAACCTGGCATCGCCCGGTTCGACGTTCTCCAACAACAAGACGACCCGAACCGGTTCGTCCTTATCGAGGTCTACCGCACGCCCGACGACCCTGCCAAACACAAAGCAACCGCGCATTATCAGACCTGGCGCGACACCGTCGCCGATATGATGGCCGAACCTCGCTATAGCACGAAATACGATAACTGCTATTCCGACGACGAAGGCTGGGGCTAGCAGCCCGTCAATTCGGCTCTGATCGGTTCATCTTTCGCAGCAAACACAAGCAGAAAGCGACTGACACACCAGGACGGCGTTATCGCATTCGCGACAAATCTCGGCGGCCTTTTCCGAAAGCTCCTCCTAATGACGGCAGCGCGCTGGAATTGGTCGTCATTGTGAGGCGGCAGCCATGCCGCCGTGGCAGTCTAAGCTTGGGTGTGGCAGGTTTCTTGCGTTTGGGCTTCTCGCCGAAAAACTCTTCGAGTGACTGGTCCACGTTGGTTTCCCTCCGTCGAGACAAGCCTCCATATAATT
>CAYRLQ010000428.1:0-2847 GCA_964425145.1 uncultured Nitrospiraceae bacterium | reverse complement strand
GATGCGTGTCGCGCGTGGCGCGCACGTCACCCTGGCCCGGCGCCATCCCCAATGGCGCGAGCCCTGCCGCTACGTGCGCCAGCGCCTGCACGACGGCACTGCCGTGCTCGCGACCACCTTTATACCCGTGCTCTACTACGTCGGGCGCGTCGACGATTGGTACCCGAGCCGATGCATCCCGTGGGAAAACTGGGAAACGGGCCGGGAAGGACTAAAAGGCGTGAGGGACCTTGAGGCATTTGTTGCTAAGCACCCTAAGGGCTACTTTTTGGCGGAATGGTGGCGGTTCGACGTGTTCCCCGAGATTGCGGAGGACCGCGCGTGGGTTCAGACCCACATGAGGCGCATTGAGGAAGGGTCCAGCGTCGATGTCACGCTGTACGCCTGGGGCATGGACGCAGAAGACGCCGAACGGGAGTAGGATAGGCCGTGCAAGGGAACGAAAAGGCGGGTATTCTCCTAATCAACACCGGCACGCCAGCCGCGCCGACCGCCGCTTCCGTGCGCGCATTCCTGCGGGACTTTCTCTCGGACGCACGTGTCATGGATATGCCTGCGCCGATTCGCTGGGTCTTGCTGAACACGATTATCCTGCCGTTTCGCCCAAGACATTCCGCCGAGGCCTATCGCCGTATCTGGACTGATGACGGGTCTCCGCTACGCGTCATCAGCAAGGAACTTCAAGCCGGGCTGAAGGTTCGCATCCCGCATGCAGAGATCGCGTTGGGTATGCGGTACGGGAAACCCTCTATCGCCGAGGGACTCGACACCTTGCTTGCGCGCCACGTGGACCGTGTTATCGCCGCGCCGCTGTTCCCACAGTACGCGTCCGCGACAACCGGGTCCGCACTCGAGGAGGTCTACAAACAGGCGGCAACACGTTGGAATGTGCCCCCCATTTCCGTACTGCCCGCTTTCTATGCCGCGCCGGAGTTCCTGGACGCCTGGGCCGCTGTCAGCAGACCGCTGCTTGAGGCATTCCGGCCGGACCACATCGTGCTGAGCTACCACAGCCTGCCCGAGCGGCACATCCGCAAGGGCGATCCCACCGGCCGGCACTGCCTGGCCACGCCGGACTGTTGCGAGAGGCTCGTGCCGGCCAACCGCAATTGCTACCGGGCCCAATGCTTCGCCACGACGCGTGCTTTGGCCGGCCGCCTGAACTGGGCCAATGACACCTATTCGACCTGCTTTCAATCGCCGCTGGGACGGCGCAGTTCCTGGCTCCAGCCCGCAACGCAAGAGGTGCTCACGCGCCTCGCGCGCGATGGCGTCAAACGCGTGGCGGTGCTTTGTCCGTCCTTTGTGGCCGATTGCCTCGAAACACTCGAGGAAATAGGGCTGGCCGCGCGGGACCAATTCCTTGCCGACGGCGGCGAGGCCCTCGAACGTATCCCTTGCCTGAACGCCCACCCCGCCTGGCTCGATGCCCTCGCCGGTTTGCTTAATGGCCTCTAAGTCCTAGCGGGCATTGCCTTCACTTAGCACGTTACCTCTCGAATAAGGGTGCCACATTTCAGGAACCGAGGAGCCTGTTGAGAAGCCCCGTCAACGTCCCGAAGCCGAGCCAAAGGATGATGGCGAAGCCTGCGGCGCCCAGTAGGATCGTGATCGGCCCGTTTCTCAGGTCGCCCATGGTTTTCTTGTGGCTGGTAAGCGCGAGGAGCAGGGCCGCGCTCAGTGGTGCGGCGAGGAGCGTGGCGCCTTGTGCGAGGAGGAGGGACTGTGTGCCACCCGTGCCGAATCGAAGAGTGCCCACGGCCACCAGACACCCCGCGAGCATAACCAAGGTGGTGAGGCCCTTTGTGTAAGGGCTGTCGATGCGCGGGTCAAGGCCGAGGCCGTCGGCGAGCAACCCGCCGCCGATAAGGGCGTTCACGATGAATGATGAGAACGACGCCGCGACCAGTCCCAGACAGAACACCCAAATTGCCCCGCCACCGAGCGCGCCCTTGAGCACCTGGGCAAGTTCGCCCACGTTGTTAAAATCCCTCCCGGCGCCGTGCAAGACTTGGGCGGCGCCGATCATGATGACGATGCCAATCAGCGCCAGAGTCGCGATGCCAACCCAGGCGTCGTGCACGGCGGTCGATAGGTCCTCGCGGCGCCACTGCTTGGCCTGTACGAGGTACGCCTGATAGAACGCGGCGACGGCGGAGAAGGTGGTGGCCAACATGGCCCGTGCGACCACCTGGTCGCCTTTCTCGAGGCAGGGCACAAGCCCGCGTGCAATGCCGGGGATGCTGACACCGCTCCAGAAGAGGTTGGCGAAAAAGGCGCAAATCATGACCGCGACCAAGGCGATCATGAGGCGTTCAAGCACTTGGTACAGGTGCTTGGCCGTGAAGAGGAACACGAGGGAGAGCGCCGTGAATGGGACGGGCCATACCCACTGGGGCGTACCGGTGACCGCGCTGACGGCGACCGATAGGCCGATGTTGTTCCCGAACTGGAAGCCGGCCGTGACAAAGAACGCCGAGATACCCACGAGCACGGCCACTGGCCGCGGCACATGGCGCAGCGGTGACGTGTCTCCCAAGGCGCAGCCCAGGCGCGCGCCCATCGAGGTGTACGTCGCCATGAAGATGCTGGCCACGAGCATGAGCCACAGGAGACGGTAGCCCCCTTCCGCCCCGGCGGTGCTCGCTGCGACGATACTCCCCGGCCCAAGTACGACCGAGGCCGTAATCAGCCCGGGACCAAACCGGCGGAGTATGGGAAGCCTTTTTCTCATGGCGCATTGTAAGTGTAAAGTGTAAAGTGTAAAGTGTAAAGCACAATACCGGAAAACGTGGGTGTGACGCCCACGCGCGGGCCCCACAGTAGAGTCGAGTTCCTGCTCGACCG
>CAYRLQ010000427.1:0-2850 GCA_964425145.1 uncultured Nitrospiraceae bacterium | reverse complement strand
ATTTGTCATCAAAGAGGGCGCAGGATGAGAGGTCGACGGGCAAAACGGCAACGTGCTATGGGCCGGGAAAACACCGGATCGCCACACGCTTGGCCCTCTAGGACGGTGGGGAACTGTTTGCTCTTGGCCGCGGTATCGGTCCTATTCTTCTACCAGGTTTTCTTGCACCCGGACCTCATGCTTTGGGGCAATGATAGTGTTCGAGCAGATAGCACATTCAAGCAGGCAATTTGGCGGAGCGTCTGGCATTGGCGTAGTCTGCCATTGTGGGATCCCACCATCTTTTGCGGCAAATCCATTGTCGGAGACCCCATCTATGCGCTGGTGAATCCGCCGTCATTGATCTTCTGGCTAACGCCCAATCCCATACTTCTGGGTTTCTTTGTCTGGTTCCATGTAACGCTGGGCGCATGGGGCACTTTCCTGTTTGCGAGGAAAATGGGCTGCGACGCACTAGGAGCCTTCTTCGCGGCCGTTGCCTTCGCCATGGCAGGCAAGACGGCTGCGCATGTCTTTGCGGGACACATTCTGCTGGTGCCCACGGCCATGGGCCTGCCCTGGATGCTGTGGGCAGTCGAGAACCTCTTGGAAAAGAAGCGCTTGGCATCAGCACTGCTCTTGGGGGTTGTACTCGCGGTGGTGGTCAGTTATGGAGCAGTACACATCATATACGTCAATATGCTCTTCACCACGGCTTACGCAGTCCTGCGAATAGCTCCGGCATGGCTTGCTGGTGAAAGGAGACGTGCCCTTCATTTGCTGTTATTGTGCATGGTCGGGATGCTTGTGTTTGTTGGAGTCAGTGCCGCTTGGTGGCTCCCCATCGTACGACAGACTTTGCTGTTGAGCGCACGGTCGGCCGTGAGGGACATCAGTTTCGCCGCTATGGGAGGCGCCACGCCTCGTGACCTGCTGCGGTTCATCTGGCCGTTTGGTGGCATACCCCTCCCAAGGGCATTCGTTTCTGATGCAGAACATCTCTTCTTCTGGGAAACCGCAAGCTATCCAGGAGTCACCACCGTATGCCTGGCATTGGCTGCTCTCGTATCACTCAAGCGCGAGCGTAGGGTCCTTGTTTTTGGTTGCGTCGCGCTTCTTGCGCTCGTGTTGGCGCTGGCCGACTCGAATCCATTGTTCTGGCTTGCGTACCATATAACCCCAGGCTTCAAGCTGTTCCGTGGCTGGGGACGGCTGTTCTTCTACGTCAATTTCATGTTAGCGATTCTGGCCGGCTCTTTTCTTTCCAAAGCCGCTGCCGCAAAAGCACAATGGCCCACTACGCTTGTCCTGTTCATAATGCTTCAAGCCGTGTTCCTTCTCACTCTCGCAATGCGGGACTCGCCCCTTGCCCCTGCAAGGGGACGGTGGGTTCCGTTGCTCGTTTTAGTCATACTCACCGCATGCGCATTCTTCTGGGCCTCAGGGGATTTGTCCATCAGGTTTTGGAGGGGGCTCAGCGTCTGTCTATTGCTTGGTGAACTGTTTCTCTGTTGGGGTCCGCACATTCAAGTTGTCGACACGAACAGAGCTATCCCTCCATACTCAGCGGCAAAGTTCTTGGCGCAAGCGAGCAAGGAGGAGTTTCGTATCTTGGATACGACTTTTATGATTGAACAGCAAGTTGCCGCGCGCCATGGCCTGGAGATCATTACCGGTTACCACCCAGGTATCTACGCGCATCACCTGGAAATGTACAGAAACATCTGGCGGCGTGACCATTCCGACATTGTCGAGCTACTGATACATCCTCCGCAAGAAATCGTCTGCCCGGTCGTTCTGGACCTGATGAACGTTCGCTACTTGGTCTCTGTTGAGCGCGAACTGGGGCCGGCGTATCAACAGGTGTACCAAAGCCCCCCTGGCGAACTGAGGCGTGTCCGGTACGTGTATCGTCGCGATACCGCTCTGCCACGGGCCTTCCTAGTTGCCCGGGCCGAAGTGCCGCCCCACGGCCTCACAGTTCTCGATGCTATTTGCTCAATTGACCCGCGCGAACTCTGTCTGGTCGACGATCGACCGTTTGTTGGGTCGGCAGAGTTCCGGGAATTACCCATCGATCGGCGCTCACCTAGCGACATCACCCTCCGTTTCACGACTGAGGAAAAGGGAGTGGTCGTCATCTCACAAACTTGGCACCCGGATTGGCGGGCCAGAGACAACGGCAACCCTGTCGAAGTGCGTCGCGTCAACCATGCCCAAGTCGGCGTTCCGGTGGAGGCGGGTGAGCACGAGCTGCGTGTATGGTACTATCCGTGGGATTTCTATTTGGGCTGCATCATCTCCGCGGTAACGTGGATCGGAATGGCAGTCTTCGTCCTGTTCTCGAGACGCATTCGGAAGCCAGCTTCCAGAGACGCTGCTTCTGCTTGACTGATGACCTCTTCTCCCACAAAGCGACGCCGTCGTATCTCTCGAGAGTCAGGCCCCTGAGCGGTGCCGAAAGTTTTATAAGCGTGGTCACCAATAGATACACATGGGTGACAAGAATGCTTCAGCGACAGAATCACAGACAGAATGAGCAGGTGTCTGCGCGGCTCTCTCCGCAGGAAACAAAGAGAATCGAGGAGCTGGTGGCCGCCGGATACTGCCTGAATACGTCGGATTTTGTGAGAATGGCAGTCCGAGAAAAACTCCTGGGACTCATGGTAGCTCAAGCACGAAGGCCAGCGACAAAGGAGGCGAGGCGTGAGATTCTATCCTATCTTGATCAACACGCCCAAGCCTACGCTTCGGATGTTGCCCTGGATCTTGGTCTGGACATCGACCTTGTTTTCGCCGTCCTGAAGGAGCTCCAGCAAAGCGGAGAAGTGGTGTGAATGACAGTTCTCATCCAGCCAGGAGACGAAGTGC
>CAYRLQ010000426.1:0-2866 GCA_964425145.1 uncultured Nitrospiraceae bacterium | reverse complement strand
ACGCGGTTGGTACCCACGTTTCCAACGACAAGGTCGAGGTCGCCATCGCTGTCCATGTCGGCCAACGCTACGTCCGCCGTGGGGTGCGCGTCCGCGGTGATATCAATACCGGTCACCCCGTTCCATGGGTCGCTGGTCCCGCCGTTTAGATAAAGCCTATTGCGCTGGCCGTAGTTCCCGACGACCAAGTCGAGGTTACCGTCGCCGTCAATGTCGCCCAGTACAACTGCATACGTGGCGTGCGCGTCCGATGTGATATCTGTGCCGCTAACGCGCCACGGGTCAGCGGTTCCGTTGTTCAGGTATAACAGGTTGGGCTCATTATAGTTTCCCACGACCAGGTCGAGGTCGCCATCGCTATCCACGTCTCCGAGCGCGACCGCGCGCGTATCGTCGCTGTCGCCGGTGATGTTGCTACCTGTCACGCCGCCCCAAGGGTCGGAGCTGCCGTTGTTTAAGTAAAGCCGATTGAGACCATTGTTTCCAACGACCAGGTCGAGGTCGCCGTCACCGTCAACGTCGCCCAGCGCCACGGCATACGTATCATCCGCGTCAGAGCTGATGTCGGTGCCGGTGGTGTTGCCGGGAGCGAAAGCGCCGTACTGCCTCTCCTTCCTCCAGGCGAGAAAGAGGGACTGCTCTTCGGTTGACCAGTTGGCGTTGGTCTGAGAGGTATCACACAGGTTGGTGTCGGAGAAATCCTCCGTGAACGGCAGGCCGGGCGTGGCCGCCCAGGCCGAAACCGCACCCAAATGAAAGACAATGACAAGCAGAAAAGCTCGTCTTCTCATAAAGCTGCCCTCCCTCGGCAGAGTTCTTTTTCACCACGAAGTCACAAAGGTCGCAAAGATGTGGAGCTCCTGGTTCGTGTGGCGTTTTTCTTTGTGTCCTTCGTCTGCTTCAGGTCTATATTTCATTCATTTCCTCTGGTGCGCCACAGGCGCACAACAGAAAGCGTGATGAGCAGCCCAAACATCACCGGCCACGCGGCCAAGGGCAGCCATTCGCCCTCGCCTTCGCCGGCAACTATCACCTCGCCATCAGCCATCTGCACAGGGATTTGGCCGTCATTCAACTCGGCGGCCTCAAAATGGAGCGGCGAAGTCTGGCCAGTTGTCGCAGAAGACCGGACCCTCATTTGCATGATTGCCAGAGAACCTGAACCGCTTAGCGGTGTGACCCCCAGACCCGCCACGGAAACACTGCCCGGTTGCGCATTCACGACGGGATCGCCCCAGCCGGTTATCAATGACCCCTTACCAGTGCCAAGGTACTCGAGGATGGCGTGGTCGTAAAATAGCCAGATAAAGTAACCGAGCACACCCGAGCCATCGTCCAGGCTGATGGGCACCTGGATCTCCGTCCCGGGTTCCTCGACGATGCCTACGGGCACGCTTACAAGTACAGGCACGCATACTGCAACCAAACCGTCACTTGTCGAAACCGGAATTGCGCCATCGTTAAGTTCGGCCGCCTCAAAGTGCAGCGGGGAGGTCTGGCCGTTGGTCGCAGACCATTTGATTCGCAAACGGACCACGGCCAGCGAGCCCGAACCGCTCAACGGTGTGGCGCCAAGACCGGCTACGGAAACCCGACCGGACTGGGGATTCGCTGTCGGAATGCCCCAACCGGAGGTTAGAGTCCCCTTATCTGTATTCACATATTCGAGGATAGCGGGGTCGTACGACAACTCGAAGAAATATCCGAGAATTCCTGTGCCATCGTCCACGCTTATGGGGATTTCCAGTTCTTGGCCATTGGCCCCGGTGGTATTCTCAGGCACGCTCATCTGCATGGTCGCATGTGCCGTGGCGGGAAAGACGGCCCAAAGGAACAGTGCGGCGGGCACGACTGCCCAAGCGCGCGTTATACAAAGTAAGGGAGTGCCGATTGTTCGCGGTCCCAGATTCAGTCCACGCGAATCTTTCATCGTCGCCGCAGTCCTCATTTACCTGGCACGATGCGACCCCCAGGAGCAGTCCTTATTGATCCTTACCTGGGGTTCGGCGTCACAACCCAAGCCAGAATGATATAACTATTTCACCCTACTAGCAGGGCGAACTGTCAATGGCTGATAATGTTAGGAAATACCCCAAAACCCCGTCCAGGCCTTACAAAAAAACCTTACCCGACCGCCACCACAGCCCCTTTTTCAAGCGACTTTGCCGCCTCAAGCCGTCGGACAGCCGCGTCGAAAAAGGCGCTGGGAACGTTTCCATCCTTCGGAAACGTCGCAACTGAAAAACGAAGGTCAAGATTGCCGTTACATAAAGCCTTGCATCGCTCTACAGCTTTCGCGGCGGCGCCCTGGTCAGTTTCGCTCATCAAGAGCATCGCACCTTTTTCAGACACAACTAGCTCGTCGCTGTCGCGAACCGTGTCACGCAAAAGGCGCACATAATCCACCGGGCCATTCCCGCTCCCAATAGCCACTAGGGAGAGATACCGTCGATACCGCTCAGCGCAACGTAGTTCGTGGTTCAACAACCGCGCAAAGTAGACTAATTCCCAATCCATATGCACCTTCGCAGTCTCCCTATGGTGAAGTAAGTTAAGGAAAGGTCCCCAAACGCCAGTAACCCCGCTTCCGCTGCGGTTCTATCTCCCTCCACAGCAAGATGTACGCAGCAATCCGCGTGCCAAGCCTCGGGCAAAGGCCCATTGTTCGGAGGAATACATTCTAAGTGATTGTGATATAGGAGCTTAGTGTGCATGAACACATGCCGGGCAGAACCCCCGTTCAGGGGGGGCAAGGCAAAAGTGCCGATATCGCACAACTATTGCCGACTAACAGTTGTGCGATATCGGCACGTTGTGGGGACATCTAACAGAATTCGCGCTTGGCAGAGCCCTGCCAAGCGTGAGT
>CAYRLQ010000425.1:0-2890 GCA_964425145.1 uncultured Nitrospiraceae bacterium | reverse complement strand
TCTCTCGATCGCTAAAAAACATCCTGCTATGAATAAATTTCCTGTTTTCCTCGACATTGAGGTCCAGATAACGGACCTCTTTCCCGTTGCTTCTGAGCGTTCCCGCAATAGACAAGAGGCCATTATTCGCTTCGTGTCTCTGATCCCCCAGCTTCACTCCCCTTCTTTCCAAGACACGGAAGTACGCTTCGACATCCTCGCTCACAGAGAAGTGCTCTGCTCTTCGAAACGGGGAACTATTTATCAATAGGATTTTCATTCAACATCTCGTCCAGAGCTTCCCATCTTTGGCTACTACACCATAAGTTTATCCCATTTGATCACGCTGCGTCGAGACGATGCGTAACCGGCTCAACGCATTGCGGCTGAATCAACCGGGCGCGTTATCACACGGCAGACGTTGCGAGCGCGCTTCGCCGCATCGATAGCGGCTTCCACCGTCTCCGAGGCAGTGAGCACGTACCCGATTTTGTCCCGGGTCACGCAATCGACGATCGGTTCAACGGCATCGCCCGGCTTTGCCGTCATCACGACCTCTTGAACGCCGGGCATCGCACGCGCCTCGTCCAGACCCTTGATCTCCGTCACCACGCCCGGCTCCGCCGGAATCCAGTATATCGCGGCGCCGCGTTCGTGTCTCCTACGCTCCTTTGGACGCTCACCCAGGGCGATGCGGAGGCTGTCCGCCATAAAGTCCATGCCATGAGCCAAAGGAATCAAGTCGGTAGGGATGCGCGCACCGCCCGGACGCCCGGCCATCTCGACGATGCGCGGGCCCGCATCCGTCATGATGACTTCCACATGCGTGGTTCCGGCGGTAAACCCAATCGCTGCTAGAGCGGTGCCGGTTGCATCCACGATAGCCCGCACCACCTCAGGGCCTTCCAACGGGGGCATATGGAGCCCTAAGTCAAAACGGCTGGGTGGCGCTGACCGGTCTTTGGCAGTGATCCCCCCCAGGATGTATTGGCCGTCGTAAACCAGACCGTCCACGCCCCACTCCTCGCCATCCATAAATGCCTCAATTAACACCAAGCCCAGGCGAGAGCGCTCGAATGCCCGCGTGAAGGCATTAGGAAGTTCATCCAGCGTGTCGATACGCTGAACCGCTTTGCTGGCGTTCCCATCGGCGGGTTTGACAATAACCGGCAAGCCGATCTCAGGCACGGCTGCCTGTGCCTCCTCCAGGGTGCGAACCCCTTCAAATGGGGGATTCGCCACACCTTTCTGCTTCAGTGCTTGGCGCATGACGAACTTGTTGCGGACACGCCTGGCCACATCCGGTGTGAGTCCCGCCAGCCCCAGGTGCGTCGTGGCATGCGCGGCCGCTTCAACGGCCAGTTCCGCCGCTGCGTAAATCCCGTCAACGTGGTTGGCTTGCGCAACGCGGATGATTTCGCCAGGTTCGCAAATGTCCGCCACCTCGGCGACATCGGCCACGACGAGTCCCAGCGCCTTGGGATTGCCATCCATGGCAACGGTTTCCAACCCCAGCTCATGGGCCTTCTTTATCACGCCCACCTGGTTGGCCCCGGCCCCGACGATGAGAATTCGCTTGTTCATAACTCCTCTGTCAGCCGCTCACCACCAGGTAGAATGGACAGCAAAGTCTTGCCGAAAATCCAGGCTAATTCGTCTTCGCAGAAGCCGTGTTGCTGCAAAATGGCTTTACTGCGCTCGTAACAGGGCTTCAACGGCTCCTGTGGGTGGTCGGAACCGAACACGACGCGCTGGGCGCCGACCTGCTTCAGGACAAAGATAAACTGCTCTTCGAACGGCGTGTCATGGAAGTACGTCAGTGATGCCGAGACATCAAGATACACATTGTCGTTTGCCACAGCCACCGCAAGGGCGTCCAGGAAGTGAAAACCTCCGGCATGGGTCATGATGACTTTCGCTTCGGGCACACGCTTGCACACGGCATCGATGTTGATGGGGAGCTGAAGCTGCAGCGGCGTCGGTTTCCACAAGAAAGCGTCAATTGCAATGGGGAGGTCCAACTCCGCCGCCTTTTCCACCAACGGTACGAGTCTCGAATCGGCGGCGGAGACGCCTTGGAATCGGGGATGCAGCTTCAGCCCTTGGAGGTTATAGCGGCGCACGTCCTGCTCCAACCGTTCGGGAGCGTTTTCTTCGAGAGGGTGGACGGCCGCAAAACCGATCAGCTTGTCGGGATGTTTTTCACAGCATTCGGCGACAAAGCGGTTCTCGATCCGTTTTATATAGGGGACGTCGACGGCCTCGGCCAGCACCACGGCCTTATCAACATCGCTTGCCTCCAGGTTCTCGATCAGGAAGTCAAGCGTAGCGTCGTAAGGCGCGCCGAGCCCGTCCCGGTCGGCGTGAACATGAGTGTGCCCGTCCACAATCATGAATCTGCTCCTGTGCCGGCGTTGTGCCCCATTGTGCGGCGAAAACGCCCGTAATTCCCTCTTTTAACACGTCTAATGCCGTTCACTTCTCACTCAATTACATGCGTTTGCCCGATTTTAGATTACTGCACGGCGGCCTCTTGCCTTCTCACGAAAGTGCTATGAGCTGCGGCGAGGCCGCGCTGTTTGGGCGCTATCTTGCCTCGATCGACACATGTACATAGGCAGATGAGGTGCGTCGACCTACTGCGTGGGGGATTTATCGCGTTCCAGTAGCTCGCGAATTACAAACGCCGGTTGTTCCTTCACTTCGCGATACACACGCCCAAGGTATGCGCCAAGCACCCCCACCGAGATTAGCTGTACGCCAGAAAAGAAAGCCACGACCGCGACCAAGAACCACGTAGGCTCATTGAGAACGGTTGACCCCAGCAACCGCGTCGCTACTAGAACCAGGAATCCAAGGAAACTCAGCACGAGTACCAACCACCCGAAATAAAGGGCTAAGTGGAGTGGCA
>CAYRLQ010000424.1:0-2894 GCA_964425145.1 uncultured Nitrospiraceae bacterium | reverse complement strand
ACCCTCGCCTTCACCCTCACCTTTGCCCTCACCCTCGCCTTCCCCTTCCGCCTCACCTTCGCCTTCGCCCCCGCCTCCGCTTCCTTCTGCTGTGACGCGCACCGAATCCGGTTCGCTGTTGACAAATCCGTCACTAACTATGAGTTGGACCAAGTAATCTCCGGTCATTTCCGGTATAAAGGTGGGGTTCTCGGCCGTGGAGTCATCCGGTGTAGCGATACTGCCGGTGGGCCGGGATAGCATACTCCACGCAAACGTCAAAGGATCGCCGTCCGCGTCTGAACTGCCACTACCATCCAGGGTGACTTCCTCGTTCACCTGGGTGGTCTGGTCTATCCCGGCATCGGCCACAGGCCGGCTGTTTGCCGCGCTCACCGTAACGGTATCAGGTGCGCTGTCCTCTATTCCGTCGCTAACGATTAGCTGGATGATATAGTCTCCGGGAACATCAATCGTGAACGCGGGCGTGACGGCTGCGGGATCGTCCAACGCAGCGCCGCTCCCCGTCGGTTTTGAGACAATACTCCACCAATAGGTTATGCTGTGGCCATCAACGTCAAAGCTGTCGCCGTCATCGAGCGTTATTCGCTCGCCCGCATGCCCCGTTTGGTCCAGACCCGCATCGGCCACGGGCTGGGTGTTGTCGGTGCTGAGGCTCGCGGTGTCAGGGGCGCTGTCTTCGGTACCATCATTCACAATCAGTTGAACGACATAGTCTCCGAACACATCAATCGTGAACGTGGGGCTGATTGCGGCAGGATCATTAAGTTCAACGGAGCTTCCTTCCGGTTTGGCGATAATGCTCCACCGGAACGTAAGCGGATCGCCGTCCACGTCCGAACTGCCGCTGCCGTCCAGTGTTATAACGCTGCCTACCTGGCCGGATTGATTGAGACCTGCCTCGGCCACGGGCGGGGTGTTCTCCGCATACACGGTGACCGTGTCCAACTCGCTGTCCAGCGTGCCATCGTTGACAATAAGTCCTATCACGTATTGGTCGGTAACGTCGATGGTGAACGCTGGCTTGACCGCCGTCGGATCGTCGAGCGTGGCCGCGCTGCCCTCCGGCAGGGACTCGAATTTCCAGGCGTAGGTGAACGGGTCGCCATCCACGTCTGAACTGCCGCTTCCATCCAGCGTTATCACGTCTCCGATACGGCCTGTTTGATCTGGACCGGCGTTCGCTACAGGCGCACTGTTTTCTGTACTGATACGGACCGTGTCCGGCAGGCTGTCCACAATTCCATCGTTTACAATGAGCTCAATGTCGAAGCAACCAGGAACGTCAATCGTAAACACGGGTCTCACAGCGCCTGGATCATCAAGTGCAGGGTTACTCCCTTCAGGCAAGGCGACAAAGCTCCATGAATAGGTCAACGAGTCGCCGTCGACGTCCGAACTCCCACTGCCGTCGAGCGTCACCGTGTCGTCGAGGAGTCGTGTCTGGTCCGGGCCGGCGTCGGCGACAGGGAGATTGTTCGTGGCACTGACAGTAACCGTGTCGGCTTCGCTGTCCTCAGTACCGTCGTTGACAATAAGCTGGATGACGTATTCGCCAAGGGAATCTGCGGTGAACACGGGGTTAACGGATGCCGCATCATCTGGTTCCGCGCTGCTCCCTTCAGGCAAGGCGACAAAACTCCATGAAAAAGTCAGCGAGTCGCCGTCGGGATCCGAACTCCCACCGCCATCGAGCGTCAGAGTGTCAAAGACGTGCCGAACCTGATCCGGACCGGCATCCGCCACCGGCGGACGGTTCTCGCCCTCTCCTTCGCCGGCAACTGTTACCTCGCCATCAGCCATCTGCACAGGGATTTGGCCATCATTCAACTCGACCGCTTCAAAATGGAGCGGCGAAGTCCGACCCGCAGCGGAATCGTTGACCCTGAATTGCACCACGACCAACGAACCCGAACCGGCCAGCGGACTCACGCCAGCCCCCGCGATGACTACGCGCCCTTCCAATGGATTGACCATGGGTTGCCCCCAATTGGTAGCGAGGGAGCCGTTGGCGGCGCCCAGGTATTCGAGGATGGAACTGTCAAAGCTGAGCCGGGAGAAGTAGCCCAAGACGTCGGACGCGTCGTCAACCATGATGGGGACTTCAATCTCATCGCCAGGCGCTGCGTAGGTCCTCTCTGGAGCGCTTACGAACCGGGTGACGTACGAGGATAGGCTCTTCCGGTAGTGCTTGGCGCCGTCGGGACCGCACCCGTCGCCGTCCAGATCCACCGTGAAGTGCGCTATCAAGCTCACCTTCAGCTGAAGAACCTCTGACGCATCCAGCGTACCCACCGTGCCGTCGTCGTTCACGTCCGCGCATGGCGGAAAGTCCGGATACACAACACTCGGGTCGATCGGGAAATGGTCTACCAACCCCACCTTCCACTGCAATATCATCGAACCGTCCATGGTGCCCACAATACCGTCCGCGCTCACCTCACCCCACAAGAACCGCGCCTCCGTCGGTGCCAGTTGGAAATTCACAACGGCCACGTCGCCCGCGTTTACGGTCGTGCTCGAGGCGCGGGACACGTACCCACTCGCCGAGACCGCCACGATGTACGCCTGCGGCGGTACCGCGGCGAACACGTACACGCCGTCGACGTCCGAGATCGTGGCCTTTGACTTGCCCTGCAGCGACACGCTCGCGCCCCCAACGCGTTTACTGCTCACGGCCTCGGTGATGATGCCCACGATCGTGCCCGGAAGCAACGCGTTGTGGAAGTCGGTGTCAAAGGTGCGGACGGTGTTCGTGGTCGGTGACGCCCCATACTCGTCCACGGGGATCACGCGCCAGTAGTACTGGGTCAGATCGGCCAGGCCGTCGGTGTCGGTCAGGACCGTGTAGGTCGCCGGGATCCCTTCCTTGACGATCAGGCCTTGGGTGAAGT
>CAYRLQ010000423.1:0-2910 GCA_964425145.1 uncultured Nitrospiraceae bacterium | reverse complement strand
AGCCGCCTACACGCCCCCAAAAACGTTTTCCCGACCCCTACGTGCGGATTTGGGGTGCCTTCAGAGCGCTTGCAACGGTCTTACAAGCGTGATATAGTGCAGGGTTTTGCGATTGCGATGGAAGTACAGCACATGCGAACGGCGCTTTAGGACCCACGAAGGCGCTTGGAGAACGTACCAGAAAGGGGCTTTAAGGTGGGAAAGCTCTTCTGCGGGGTAGACTTCGGCACGACCAATTCCAGTGTGGCGGTCTCGGACGGGGCCGATGCCCGTGTGCTCGAGTTGGACCCCCTTAACGATATCCCCACTTCCCTCCCTTCCCTAATTTATATTACCCGGGAGGGCGAACACATTGTGGGCCGGGCGGCGGCGAATGCCTTCATAGAGCGCAACGTGGACCGCGAGATCGTATTGCGCCAAGTGGACTTGGGTGTGGTTATCGAAGGTTATGTCGCTGCCGAACCTGATAAGAGCGGGTCGTATCGGCCGCCGGACCCGGAGCAGGAGGAGGTGCGCGAGGCGGTGCGGGCCCACGCCACGATCGAAGTCAATTCGCCAGGGCGCCTGTTCCAATCGCTCAAGAGCCTGTTGCGCTTCAAAGGCTTCAAGAGCACCGAGGTCTTCGGAGAGCACTATCAGATCGAGGAGCTCACGGCGATCGTCCTGCGCCGAATGAAAGAAGCCGTGGATGATGTGGCGGGGCAAAACGTCGACACGGCCATTTTGGGCCGCCCGGTGTGCTTTTCAACCAACCTCAATGAGGACGCCGTAGCTGAACACCGGTTGCTCGTGGCGGCTCAGTTGGCCGGGTTCAGCAATGTAGGGTTCTTCTACGAACCGGTGGCGGCGTGTGTCGAATATGCGATCGAGGCCGACCGTAAACAGCGGCTGATGGTAGTCGACATCGGGGGGGGTACGTGCGACGTATGCGTGATGGAATTCGGCGGCGCCCGGGGTATCGCAGCGCGCCTTGCAGAAAGCCGCATTCTCGGCGTGGCAGGCGTGCCGGTGGCGGGGGACGTGATCGACCGGCAAATCATTCGTGAGAAACTGTTCCCCTATTTCGGGAGCCGATCGCGCTATGGCCCGTCCAAGCTGCCCATGCCCCAGTACCTGTTGAATCACATCCTCGATTGGCAGAATCTGTACAAACTCAACACCGAGGAAACGATCAATTGGCTCATTGCCATGGAAATGAGCTCGACGCACCCCGAGGCCGTCCGGGCGCTGCGCTGTCTCATCCAGCGCAACTACGGTTACCCCGTAGCGCGGGAGGTCGAGGCGGCAAAGAAACGGCTGTCGGGAGAGCTGGCGACGGAGATTGAAATCCGTAAGGAAGCCATCCAGATCAGCGAGCACCTCGAGCGGGCTGAATTCGCCCACATCATCGAGCACACGCTCGGGGAGATGCTGGCGGTGATAGAGCAAGCCGAATCTGCGGCCCGAGTCAGGCCCGAAGACATCGACTATGTGCTCACCACGGGCGGCACGAGCTTGGTCCCCGCAGTGCGCCGCATGATCCTGGAACGCTACGGTGCGGAGCGTGTGATTCAGCGCGACACCTTTACCAGTGTCGCCGCGGGCCTGGCCATCGTGGCGCAATACGCTTGAGCGGTCCGTGGACCGCTGTGGGATTTGCGGACATGGCGTATTCGTAGCTGTTCTTGTTTCCGGCGGAACCCGCTGGGCCATCCGTCGATAAAGAAAGTGGAACCAACCCCGCAAGGTGAACATCAATGGCTAAAGGCACCAACTACAGTTCCGAGCGAGCCATTTTCACCGATCCCCAGTCGGGACTTCGTATCACACGGTTGACGCACTCGGCCTGCATCGGCTCGAACCTCTACTTCGAGATGTGTTCGTTCACGGAGGACGACAGTCACGTCGTCCTCATCTCGCAGCGCGGCGCGGGGCGCGATGTCCCGTGGGACCTCTTCCGCGTGCAAACCGACGGCATGGAACTGGTGCAGATCACCGAGCGCGACGACCTCAGCGGTATTGTGTTCTGCCCAAGGCTCGGGAGCGTGTTGTACCAATCCAGCGAGGAGCTCATTAAGCTGGATATCCTATCGCTTGACGAGAAAGTGGTCGCGGAGGTGCCCGGCGAGCGCCTCGGAACTGTTGGGTATTCACTGGCGACCATCGACCTCAGCGGCTCGGCCTATTTCGGCATTCGCACTGATCCGGAAGGCGGCGAGTCCATTTTCAAAGCGGATGTGGGCACGGGCAACATGAATGTACTGCACCATAGCGACAGGCATAACCACCTCCATGTGGACCCTGCGGGTAAAACGCTTCAATTTAACAGTTTCAAAGACGGGCAGTGGAAAGCGCACCTGATCGATGCGGACGGTAGAAACCTGCGCCCTTCCTGTTTCGATCAGTTCGCGCACCGCACCTGGTTCGGCTCCACGGGTAAGATGCAGGGCACACTCCTGCCGCCCGGCAAGGCGCTGGCACTCTGTGGAGAAGCAGACCTCGAACCAACCATCCTGGCCGAGGACCGATATTATTGGCATTCGGCCCCCAGCAGCGACGCGCAGTGGATCGTCAGCGACACCAACTGGCCCCAGGAGGGGCTTTACCTCCTCCACGTGCCCACGGGCCGCGTCAGCTACGTCTGCGACCCGCGGGCCTCCTGTTCGCACCCGCAATGGACCCACCCCCACCCGTCCCTCTCGCCGGGCATGCGCCACGTCCTGTTCAACTCCGACCTGACCGGCATCGGCCAAGTCTACCTCGCCGAACTCACCGACGAATTCCTCGAACAGGCACAGCAGCCCGCTGTATTTTAACGCGGCAGGCACAACCTATAATTCGTTCCGTGCAGGTTACGTGGGGAGGGCGAGACTCCAGTCGGGCCCCCCCCCCCCCCCCCGCACCCCCGGGGGCGCGCCCGCCCCCACACAA
>CAYRLQ010000422.1:0-2928 GCA_964425145.1 uncultured Nitrospiraceae bacterium | reverse complement strand
GGGGGCAATTTCGTCAGTGGTTACAACTGGAAGGACGGCATCGGCGATCGTGACAAGCGTCCCCCGCGCAAGAATCCAGCCTGGCAAGGCATCGAGCACAACGATTTCGGCCTGGACGAGTTCATGGCGTTCTGCCGCGAGTTGAACACCGAGCCGCTTGTCGTGGTCAACAGCGGCCGGGGCGACGTTAAGATGGCCGTCGAGGAACTCGAATACGCCAACGGCGCACCGGCCACACCCATGGGCAAGTGGCGCGCTGAGAATGGCCATCCCGAGCCCTATGGCGTGAAGTGGTGGGGCATCGGCAACGAGATGTACGGCACGTGGCAACTCGGCCACATGCCGCTCGAGGATTACGTGAAGAAGCACAACCAATTCGCCGAGGCAATGCGCGCCGCCGACCCCTCGATCAAGCTCATCGCCGTGGGCGCCACGGGCAAGTGGAGCGAGGCCATGCTGACCCACTGCGCCGACCACATGGACCTGCTCAGCGAGCATTTCTACGTCGGCGATCAGAAGGGCCTGGTGTCTCACGTGCGGCAAATGCCGGACAACGTCCGGCGCAAGGCCAACGCACACCGGCGCTATCACGAGACCATCCCCGCCCTGGCCGGAAAGAACATCCCGATTACGCTGGACGAGTGGAACTATTGGTACGGCCCGGACCTTTACGGCGAAATCGGCACCCGCTATTTCCTCAAGGACGCCCTCGGGATTGCCGCAGGCATTCACGAGATGACCCGCCGGAGCGCCGTGTTCTTCATGGCAAATTACGCCCAGACGGTCAATGTGATCGGCGCAATCAAGACCAGCAAGACCGACGCCGCATTTGAGACGACCGGACTGACCCTGAAACTATATCGGCACCATTATGGGGCCATTCCGGTCGAAGTCGTCGGCGACCCGATCCTGCTCGATGTGGCCGCCGCGTGGACCGATGACCGCAAGGCCCTGACCGTGGGCATCGTCAACCCCACGCATCGGGCCTTTACGGTACCGCTAACCGTCCAAGGCGCTGCGCTCACCGGCAAGGGGCGCCGCTGGACCATTGGCGGCGACGACCCCATGGCCTACAACGAGCCGGGCAAAGCCCCGCAGGTGACCATCGTCGAGACGGCCGTGGATGGTCCGAGGGATCGCCTCGAAGTCCCGCCCCTTAGCGTGGCCCTTTACGAGCTGCTGGTGCGTTAGGACGTGGCCGTAAAGCCCCAGGGCGTCGAGTCCCTTCCGGCGGAAGTGGACTTTGCTCATCTGCCATTGTCGCTCAGCTAGCGACGTATTGGTCAATGGCCTCACGCAGGGTCCTGAAAACGTAGGCGCGCCTGGCGTCATCGGTCTCGAGTAGAGTGACGCGAAAGCCTTCGTGGTCACAGTAAAACCCGGTGAGGGGCACGACGACGATGCCCGTCGCGCCCATCAGATAATAGACGAACCGCCTGTCGGATGAGGCGTCTTTGACGAGTTCCTCGATTCGCGTGCGAACGGTTGGATTGTCTATAGGCAGTGTTTGGTGTTCGTTAAGCACACCGTCCTTGAACATGACCGTCATGTAAAAGGCGCCGCCGGGTTTGTTGACGATGACGGCGTCGCAGCCATCGAACGCGGCGACGGCATCGGTGGCCCGCTGAGCGAACATTGCCTCACGGTGTGCCAGGTGGTCCAGGTAGCGCGGATCGCCCATGACCCGTGGTATGGACAATTGGGGTAGGGTGGTCGAGGAGACCTCGAGCCGCTTGGCCGCGAGTAGACTATTCACATATGTGGCAAAGTTATCGTCTCTGCCCTTATTAAGCACCTCGAGCCAGCCGCAGCGCGCCCCGGGCCATGGGTATTCCTTACTGATGCCGCGCATGGCCAGCGCCGGCACGCCACCAATCCACTCGCTCATGTGCAAACGCGGACTGCCGTTATACACGATGTGCACATATGTCTCGTCGGCAATGAGGAATAGGCGGTATTCGCGGGCGATGGCCGCGATTTGCTCGAGCAAGTCGCGCGGGTAGACGGCGCCGGTAGGGTTGTCGGGCGAAAGCAACAGGATGCCGGCAATCGAGTCGTTGTATTTGACTTTGTTTCGGATGTCGCCGACATCGGGCATCCAGCCGTTGTAAGGGTCCAACTGGTAGGTCACGTGACTGTAGCCCGAATGCGCGGCCTCGGCGCTCGAATGGGTGCTATACGCCGGGGACGGCCCGAGTATGCGCGCCTCGCGCCGAAGAAACCCGTACACCTTGGCCACCGCGTCGCCCAATCCATTGAAGAAGAAAATGTCGTCCGCCGAAATGCGGACACCGCCTTCGCGGGCGTTGGCTTGCGCGGCGAGAAACTCGCGCGTCTCCGGGACGCCGGCCGTGTCGCAGTACCCCCACGAACGTGGCTCCTCGACCAGTTCGTGCACGATCTCCCTGAGCCAATCCGGGACCCGCTCGCCTTTTTGAATCGGATCGCCGATGTTTTCCCAAATCATGCTCTGGCCGAGATTACGAATCTCATGCGCGACCGACACGATCTCGCGGATCTCATAGCTGAGGCTGCCAGCACCGACATGAACAATGTTTCGTCTCATTGTGTTCCTTCTTTGAGCCTCTTCCAAAACCCCCGCTGCCCTCCGGAGGCGGCCAAACCCGTCACCCTGAGTGAAGTAGGGCAGAGCAGGCGCTATGATAGAACTCGGACGGTCGCCAAATCAATTGGATTAGCTTTCGAAATCCAACCTACCCGTCATTGCGAGCGAAAGCGAAGCAATCTCGCCTGAGTTAAGCCACGGTGCCTAAGAACCCCTAACAGAAAGACACATTCTTCTTGTGGCATGGGCATCTTGCCCATGGAATCACGGGCTGGAAGCCCGTGCCACCGGGGTTCTGTTAGAGCCTCTAAAGAGATTGCCGCGTCGCTCCCTTCGCTCGCTCCTCGCAATGACGCGCAAGG
>CAYRLQ010000421.1:0-2932 GCA_964425145.1 uncultured Nitrospiraceae bacterium | reverse complement strand
TCGTATCCGTGCTCGTGCTTCGTGCTCGTGCTCGTATCCGTGCTCGTTCTGGTATCCGTGAGATTCCCCCCTCCCCCTGAAAATGAACCGCTGCACAAGGAATCTCAGACCGCCACTATGCTACCATCGGCAGCATGGAGATGCCGAGGTTGGAGGTGTCGCCGCGGCTGCGTGAGCTGTTGGCGTACGACAAGCTGGCAGGAGACGTGCCGCGAATTCTCGTGTTGGAAAGCCAGTATTGGTTGGATGCGGCGTGCATCAACGCGGCGCGTGCGCTGGGTTGGGAAATTGAGACGGTCCCGGTGCTAATGGAGGGGGTCTTGCCGCGAAAAACCATCGAGCGGTTGCTTGCCACGCTGGGGGATTTCCGACCGGATTTCATTCTAAGCATCAATCTCAGCGGAATGGACGTGCAGGGGTTGTTCGCACGGCTGTTCGAGGACCTGCAAATCCCGCTTGTGACATGGTTCGTGGACGACCCGCGCACCATAGTGATGAGCCGGCCAGTGTACGCTTCGGCATACACGGTGGCGCTAACCTGGGAAAAGGCCTATTGCGGCTACCTCGAGGCGGTAGGCTTTCCCGTTGTACACCACCTTCCCCTCGCCGCGGACCCGACGGTATTCAATGGCGAACCGGCGGAATCCTGGGACTTCCCACCCGCATTCGTCGGCAATTCGATGAACAGTGTGGCAGAGTCAAAATGGGCCTGTGTCAAGGAGCATGCGGAACTTGCCGCGGAAATACATCGTGCGTTCGAAGCCGGTCGCGTGACGCGTGAAAACTTTAGCAGGGGGCTCGAGGTGCTCCTGGACGCCGATGTGCTCGATGAACTGGACGAGGAGGCGCGGCGGCACGCGGAGCTGGTGTTTTTCGTGGAGGGGACGCGGCGCTTGCGCCACGCGCTCGTTCGCCTGCTCGAGCCGGAAGGATTAGAGGTGTACGGCGATGCGGCGTGGCGCCAAGTGACGCCCAAGGCCAAGGGCCCCGTGAATTACACGCACGACCTACCAGGGTTATATCGCAGGTGCGAAATAAACCTCAACAGCACCAGTATTCAAATGCCTGAGACGGCAAATCAGCGCGTGTTCGATTGCCCTGCGGCGGGCGGATTCCTCCTGACGGATGCTCAGAAGGACCTGTTCGACCTGTTCGACGTCAAGCGGGAGGTTGCATGCTACAGCTCGCCGGAGGAATGTATCGAGCTGTTTCGGGCTTACCGGAAGAACCCCATGGCACGGCGCGACATCGCGGCCCGCGCCCGCAAACGGGTCCTTGGCGAGCATACGTATGCACACCGGCTGCAACGCATCGTAGCCATCGTGAAAGAACGCTTCGGGTCAAGACAGGCCGTTTCTCCCTGACGGCCTCCTTCCAGCACCAGGCCCATCCGTTAACCGCTGTCGCGCGCGGCCGCGCGCCGGGCGGCGCCCGTGCCCAAGGCCCTGTCAAGCGCTGCGTGGGCCACGGCGTAATCGCGCAGGGCCTGCACGAGGGATGTCTCGGCCTTGGTCAGGGCCAGTTCGGCATCGAGGGTTTCGGCCTGCGTGCCATAACCCTCATGAAACCGCAGCAGGGCCAGCCGGCGTCCTTCCATACCCAGTTCGACCGTGCCGTTCTCTCGGCGGATTGTGGCAATGGCGTCCTGCACCTGGATGTACGCCTGCCGCACGTTCAACTCGACCAATCGCTGCACATCTTCCTGCTGGTGTTCCAGGTTCTCGAGTTCGGCACGGGCCCCCGCCACTTCATGTTTCCGCCGCCCCCCGGTGTACAGGTCCCATTCTGCGCCCAGTGTGAAGGTCCAGCCGTCCGGATACATCCTTCCGGCGCCGGCGATATTTGACCACTGCGTCATGGCGGCCACTTTGGGCTTATACCGGCCGCGAAGTCGCGTGATGTTCTCCTGCGCCGCTGCGAGCGCCTGATCCAGCGCGTGCAGTTCCGCGCGGTTGGCCAACGCCTGCTCAACCAAGTCCGTTACCGGCGCCTCGATTGGCCTCCAGTCCAATTTCCCCTCAAACGTGAGCGGGGTGGTCTGAGGAACGACCAGCAGCCGCCGAAGGTTAACCAGCGCAAGCCGCTCGGCATTTTGCGCGGCGATGGTGTCGCTCTGCCGGGCGCCCAGTTCCGTTTTCGCGCGCAGTACCTCGAAATAGCTGATCGACCCCACATCAAAGGCCTCCTGCGCGTCGGCCAGGTGCCGCTCGAACGTCACGACGCTGTCCTGAGCGACGCGCACCAGGGCCTTGGCCAGAAGGCAATTGTAAAAGGCCTGCTTCGCCTCGAAATCGAGCGTGTCCAGCGCCACCTCGCGCCGCCACTCCTCGGACTTCGCCAGGTACTCGGAGGCACGCACCGCCGCTATGATTTGGCCGCCCGCGTACAGCACCTGCGAGAGGTTCAACTCGAGGGCCCGCGTGTCCTTCTCCCCCTGCCAGTCCCCCTGGCCGAATAGGTCCATGAGGAACCCCGAACCGCCGATATCAGTCTCCAGGCCATCTACATACGTGTAGGCATACCGCGCGGACACCTGCGGGTAGCGCGCGGCCGCGGCCTCGCCGACCTTCGCGCGCGCCGCCGCCACCTTCGCCTCCGCGATGAACGCCTGGGCGTTCTGCGCCAGCGCCAGTTCCACGCAGCGGTCGGCCGTCAACACCAGGGCCTCGCCCGCGGGCGGCGGCTCCTCCGGCGCGGGTTGCGCCTCGGCAGCGCCCTGGATGACCTCTTCCGCGCGCTCCAGGAGGGCGCTAATGCCCGATTCTGCGGATTCCGACGGCTCTTGCGCTAAAGCAAACGCACATGTACACATGACCAGGGCAACAGTGATAACTCTCATGGACATAAACCTTTCTATTGATTGCAACTGTGCCACACCGTATGTCTCGGGAGGGCGAGACTCCTGTCGAGCCGTACCCGCCCCGACGGCTCG
>CAYRLQ010000420.1:0-2985 GCA_964425145.1 uncultured Nitrospiraceae bacterium | reverse complement strand
CAGTACGGGTTCTCAGGCCTTCAGCCGACTTTACGCCTGCGCGGAGCTCGACCGCGCGCAAAGGCTAACGCCGTCGCAATAAAGGCCAGAATCAGCAGATCACCGCCCTGGCCCCTCAACCCACGTACAGAAGGCGGCCTCAACGTCCCGCCGAAGCAACCCTCGCCCTCGCCTTCTCCCTCGCCCTCGCCCTCACCTTCGCCCTCGCCTTCTCCTTCGCCTTCGCCCGGCGCAGGGCCCCGCGACACGACCAGGTCAACAGCTGTACCGGGCGAAACGCTCGTGCCTGCAGTTGGACTCTGCGAGATGACTTTGCCGGCCGTCACCGTGTTGCTATACGTCCTTGTGACGGTCCCGACGGTCAGGCCCGCGTCCGTGATCGCCGTCTGCGCTGCCGATTGCGCCAGGCCGACGACATCGGGCACGGCAATCTGCTCACCTTCACCCTCACCTTCGCCCTCGCCCTCGCCTTCACCCTCGCCCTCGCCCTCGCCTTCACCCTCGCCCTCGCCTTCGCCCTCGCCTTCACCCTCGCCCTCACCTTCGCCCTCGCCCTCGCCCTCGCCTTCGCCCTCGCCTTCGCCCTCGCCGGCTGGGCTGACAACGAACCACCGGAAGGCGATGCTATCGCTCAGGTCTCCATCGGAAACGGTTATCACGACGGTGTAGTCTCCCACCGAGCCGGAGGCGAGCGTTCCGCTTATCAGTCCGGAAGCGGGATCGATGGATACATCGTTGGGCAAGCCGTCGGCGCTGTACGTCAGTGGCTGCGGGCCGCTGTCCTCATCCGTGGCGAGGATCTGAATCGAGACCGGGTCGTCTTCGGCGCCGGTTTGGTCGCCTGGATCGGTCACTTCAGGCGCTATGTTCGGCTCGCCGATCACATTCCACACGGGCGGATACGTCGAGATGGGCGGATTCGTGTCGAACACGATTGACGCCTGGTTCGTGATGACCGTGCCGTCCGTGAGGTCCGGGCGCGCGTTCACGCGGAACATGACGTGGCCTTCTCCGCGGCCGGTCTCATCGTTCGGCGGCAGGAAGCCCGCATTCACGGCATCGGGGAACCCACCGGTATCGAGGTCTCTCGTGAGGAAGCTGAAGTCCACCCACCCGGTGGAACGTTCGACCAGCACCTCGAGGAACAAGGCATAGGTTGCGTCGAAGTCTTCCCGCCAATCGTCGATCTCGACCATGGCCTGGTATTCAGCGGTACCTGGCGGCACGGTGTGGACCTGGTCACCCCACGCGAACTCGAGCACCTCCAGCGTGTTCAGGTCCAGTTCGGGCGCGAGGCGGTCCGCGATAAACACGTCCTGGGCCGCCACGACATCGGCCTTCTGTGGCACGTAGTTCTTGTAAAGTTCCTGCAGTGCCTTGCCGTCGCCCGCGACGACGAGGGTCACTTCGACGCAGTCGCCCGAACTGCACGACGCACCCGCTTCCAGCCTCACGTTCGTCGAGTCTTCGCCGTCCACGTATACCGTGACGTCCGAGTCGCCAGGCGCCTCCAGGCAGAAGTGGCCGTCGGGGTCGGTCATGTCCTCGGTCCCTGCTGTGGTCTGTACCAGGATGCCTTCGAGCCGTGTGCCGGACTCGTCCTCGACAAAACCCTGGATGCAGGAATTGAGTTCGTGGTTCTCGAAGTAAATCACGTATGTCATCGGGGAACCAGCGGCAACGAGCCGGTCCGGACCGGTTCCTTGCGGCCCGACCTTCTCGTTCGGGTCTTGCGCGGCGGGTATGTTGCTGGAGGCCGCGGCCAGTTCGGTCAGGTCGTTCGGAAGAATGTCCACCGGCTTGGGATCGTTGGTGGGATCGAGATCGCAGCAGAACGGCGGCATGGTCGGGTTATAGCCCGCGGTGCGCTCTTTCTCAGTATCAGTGACTTGCGCCTTGCTGCCACCATCACCCCCGAGCAGAGCATGGTCGAACGTCTGAATCTCGGATAAGGCATCCAGCGGCCCGACCACATAGGCCAAGGACCAGTCGTTCCCGGTCTCGATGTCGCCGTCGGTGTCTTCGGCCCACAGGATCATGTATCCGTCGAAGGTCTTGGCGATAGTCGGCTGCTCGCACCAGGTGTTGTACGCCAATACCTCCGGATCCGACCACGCGGCGCCGTCCCACACCGAGAGCATGACACTGCAAACACTGTCGTCGCTGCCGTCACCGAAGTTGAGCCACGAAGCGACCACCTCGCCGTCGTTGCCCGCGGCCAGTGCGGGTTGTTCGTCACGCCCCTCGAGCTGGGCTATGGGCGCTCTGGCCGACCACTGGCCGTCCGTCCGCACCGAGAAGACGATGTCCGTGTCCTCTTCCGGCGCCATCAAGTCGGCGATGGGTGAACCGCTGTTGAGGCCGGCCGAGGATGCGTAGGACCACACCGCGATGGCGGTGCCGTTGGAATCGAACGCGACGGCGGGGTCTTGGTTGTAGTTGACCTCGTCATCGACCGGTGCAGGCGTCGTCCAGCCGGCCCCTTCGACGTAGATCGAAGACTGGACGTTGGCGCCGATTTCGCTGGCATAGTTGCCCGAATCCTTGGTCCACACCAGCAGGACCTCGTCGCCCGCGGCCTTGCCGGTCGCATTCTTCGCCACGGCCGGGCGGCCGTCGCCATAACGGTCTGCCGTGACGTTCGCAAGGACCGGGATACCGTCGGTGTGCAGGTTGCCCAGGCCGATGAAACCGCCATCGGGATTCTTCACGATCTCTCGTTTCTCAAAGACTATCACGTCGCCGATGATGACGGTTCGGTACTGATAGTACTCGTCATCGGTGATGACTTCGACGGGCTCCTCTTGCTTGCCCGTCAGGAGGAGCTTGGTCTGACGCTCGTCCGGCGGACAGTTCGAGCCCCAGCTCTTCTTCATCGTCTTCTCGACAAGCCCCCAGAGGGCCTCGGCCTTGCCCTCGACGGTGAAGCAGTACCCGTCGAAATAGACGTCATAGCGATGAGCGGGGTGCCGGGGCACACACCAT
>CAYRLQ010000419.1:0-2990 GCA_964425145.1 uncultured Nitrospiraceae bacterium | reverse complement strand
TGAAAGCGGCGTCATGCCGCCGCACTCCAAAATAGGCTATTTCGCAAATGCCTCATGGTGCACTGCCAGCGCCGCATCGGTTTTAGATGGCTCGTTTATGGAACTTGAAGGGATTGGGTATCTTCGTTTAGATGCGCTATACTTGACGCCAACAGGCGCAATTTTTGCGCTATCGTGGAGGAGACAGTGGTAGTAAGGAAGCGATTCAAGATCGCATGTATCGGCGCGGGGAATGTTGGAGCCACGGTGGCGCAGTATTGCGCGGAAATGGAATTGGGTGATGTGGTCCTGACGGACATCGTGGAAGGGCTGGCTCAGGGCAAGGCACTGGATTTGACCCAGGCAGGGTCGATTCGGGGCTATGGCTCCATGGTAACAGGGACGAACGACTACGCCGATATCGCAGGCAGCGATGTGTGCGTCGTGGCGGCGGGACTGCCACGCCGCCCAGGTATGAGCCGGCTGGACTTGCTCGAGAAAAACGGCGCCATCATCGTCGATATCTGCGAAATGATCGCCCAGTATGCACCCGACAGTGTCGTGATCGTCGTCACGAATCCACTCGATGTAATGACGTTTGCGGCCTTTACAAAACTGCAGTTTCCGCCGGGGCGTGTGATAGGCATGGCCGGCTGCTTGGACAGCGCCCGGCTGCGGGCATTTGTGGCGCTGGAACTGGGTGTCAACATGAAGAATGTCGAGGCGATGGTGTTGGGGTCGCACGGGGATTACATGGTGCCTCTGCCGCAGTACACCACCGTGTCGGGCGTCCCCGTCACGCAACTGCTGCAGCCGGACCATATCGACGCCATCGTTGAGCGTACGCGCAAGGGTGGAGGTGAAATCGTGGCGCTGTTGAAGACCGGCAGTGCATTCTACGCGCCGGGGGCATGCGTGGCTCAGTTGATCCAAAGCATCGTCCGCGACGAAAAGCAACTTTTGCCGTGTTCGGCGTATTTAACCGGGCAGTACGACCTTAGTGATTTGTATGTGGGCGTGCCGGTACGGTTGGGTAAGAACGGTGTCGAAGAAATCCTGGAACTGCCGCTGAGCGACGAACAGCGGGCGGCATTACACAAATCGGCGGAGGAAGTGCGTGTGGGAATCGCGGGCTTGCGCGAACGAAACATCCTCTGACCAAATGCGAGGGAGGTGCTGAAGCGATGACACAAGCGGTGATCTTGGCCATAGCGATGGTTGTATCCGCTGGAACGGGTGAAGCTGTCAAGGATGTGGTTAAGGACGCGACGATCACGGCGCGCATAGAGACCATGTTCCTGCTCAACGACCATCTCAACCCCTTTAATATCAACACGACAACGTACAACGGCGTGGTGACGCTCTCGGGCGGCGTTGAAACCGAGGAGCAAAAGGACCTGGCCGAAGACCTCGCCAGGTCCTTTAAGAGCGTCCAGGACGTCGTCAACAACATTACTGTGATGAGCGCCCCCACTCCGCCACGGCCCAAACTCGGCTGGCGCCAACGCATCGAGGACTATACCACGACGGCTTCGGTGCGCGCGCGCCTACTGTACCACAAGGAGTTAAAGGGCTTAAGAATCGGCGTCAGGACGACGGATGGGGCGGTGACGCTGTCGGGCGTTGTTGCCACGGAAGTGCAAAAGCACAAGATCGGCCAGATCGCCCTTGACACGCGCGGGGTCGCGAAAGTCATCAACAACCTGATCGTTCGTCCCAAGGAGGCCGGGGAGCCGGCTCAGATTATGGCGCGCCAGGCGTCGGATGAATGGATCGAGAAGCGGGTCGAGACAAGCATTATGTTCAACCGGCATATCAGTATTCGCCCAGTGGATGTCGAGGTGGATGACGGACTGTGCATCCTCACCGGCACGGTCAACACCCAAGCCGAGAAGACCCTGGCGGGGTCCATCGCACAAAGCATCCAAGGGGTCCGTCAGGTGCGCAACGAGCTCCGCGTGCGTGAGAGCACGACGGCCCCAGGCTCGGAGGCATCGAAAAGTGCCCCCTCAGTGGATGAAGAATACGTCCCGCTACCGTGAACCGTCGTCGTAGTGTTGGGAACGAAAGGTAAGCTTCGCGATCATGGAAAAGCGGCAGCTATTTATACTCGCCGGGATTGTCCTCGCCTTTGTCATCGCGGTTTCCTGGGCCGCGCGGTTCAGCCAAGGCGGAAAGCGGAGCCAGTCGTCGTCGACGTTTTTCGCACGCTCGGGCACGATGCGCGAGAGGGCCCGGATGCTTGTGTCGAAAAAGAAAGCACCCCCCAAAAGAAAGGGTGAGGTCAACGGCAGGATCACAAACGGCGATACTATATCGTCCATCAGGCGGATTTCGCCCCAATCTGACGAGCCCCGCCCATCAGAAGATGAACAGGCCGCGCAGGAGGCCTTGAACGCACTCACACCCGAGGAAGGCATCGAGAAAGTCCTGGCGAGTCTGGCCACGCTCGAGACCACCGCGGAGACGGCCGAGTTGTACTCGGCCCTGGGGAGGCTCTACGCGCAAACCGACCCGCCCGACATTGCAAATGCCCAAGCGGCATTTGCCACGGCGTCCAACCTGGTGCGGTCGTCGGAGGCTAAACACCGCATCGCGTGCCTTGAAGCAAAGATGCTGGTCACTCAGGACCAGCCACGTGCGGCCCTCACGCGAATCCGCGATACGCTGGAGTTTGATAAGACGATCACGGTGGCACGGCTGCAACTGATGATAATGTTGGGGAAGCTTAAACATGATGCAGGAGATGTCGAGGCGGCGGAGGCGGCCTATCGGGCCATCGTGGGACAGTCGCTCGACATATTCGAGGACTTGGGCCCCGACAGCGTGGACGTATACCGCCAGGCGTGTTTGAACCTGGCACGGCTCTATCGCAAGACGGGCCACGACAAGAAAGCCGATTCCCTCGTTAAAACCATGAAACAGCGCCTTAAGTTGCTCGAGCTACCTTAGCACTGCTCAACACAATTAAGATCACACAATGGGGCGGAGTATATCCCCAGCACGTCATT
>CAYRLQ010000418.1:0-2997 GCA_964425145.1 uncultured Nitrospiraceae bacterium | reverse complement strand
AGCGACATTCAGGAGACTATTCGAAGCCGTCTCCGTGACCTCACTTCCAGTTTCGGACTTCTCACAACCCAAACAAACCCGGTAACTGTGAATGAGGTTAGTCTGAACATCCGCGAGGCCTGAACACACGTGAGGAAGGAACGTCAAGGTCGCTGGCTCGCAGAACGGCGCGATAGTCTCGCACGCATAATCCACGAAGGCATCAACGTCGCGTCCCAAGGCGCAGTAGGAGTCCCAAAGGCTGACAAGGGACGGACCGTCGAACGCCCTGAGGAAGCGGGAGATATCCCGAGGGGGATCCGGTCCCCAGCTTGCGGCAATCTCGAAGAGCTCTCTGGCACTGCCAGGCAGCACAAGCACGGGCGGCGGAATGTTCCTGTGGCGGCGCTGGCTTGCGGAGACGGCAACAACATATGATAGCCAAGGGCCACACATAATATCATAGAGTATTTTGAAGTCGGGCGCATAAACTGCCTTCGCACCTTGCGCAATTTCGGAGCGCATATCGTCGTCAATTTGACTAAGAATTTCCGTAGCCGCGGCGAATTGTCGCGACAGCTTCTCGACTCTTTCTTTGAGCAAGGGTGCGGCAAGGCTTGGAAAGGAAGAAACGCTCATCATGTGAGGGATCGCCGGGCACAACGACTCGGAGGGCGGAGGATCAGAATACGAGCGGCCCCGAGGTGCTCGCAGGCGCAGGTGACCCACCGATGTAGTCCGCCGTTGTTATTCCCGCCAGTCCTCTTGGGCGGTTCAGGGAACGATTTCGATCTTTCCATTGCGCCTCCGGGTTCGAGGTCAGTCCCATTTCGCTGGCTATTTCCCTTTTTCTTCGCTAGAATGTCCTCCAGGAGGATAGCCAGCGCTGCTGTAGCGGCTCCAATCACATCTTCGAACGTAAGAGACATGGATTCCTCGACACAGCGCCTATCCACAAGATCTATCGCTTCTGCCTCACGAAGAATCGCTTCCATGGCATCAGACATTAGGTGTGGCGTGAAATGACTACTCAGTAGAAGGACGAACTCGTCCTGAAAGCAGCTGACTGCGTCCCGGGCCTCGTTACGTGTTGCCAGTGGCCCGAAGATATTGTTCACCACGCGAGCTAGCATTCGCCTATGCCGCAGATTCTCGCCGGCCGAGCAGAAACGTCCGAACTCGCGGAGAGTAGGGCCGAAACTCGTGACGCGAGAGAACTCCTTTTGTCTCTGCTGCACATAGTCTGCAACCCGACGGCCAAATTGTCCCCAGTCCGTCCAGGCGCCAACAGCTTCTGACACATGGGCAATGAAAACCGTCATACCCAGAACAGCATGGCTCATGCGAACCCGCGTCTCTAGAACATCGGCTTGAGCTTGCGCCGCGGCCCAGGACATCCCCACCGCTAAGAGCGCCTTGGAGGCAAGGGTTTGGATCTGCTGCTCACTGATGCCTTCTTGATTGAGCGCGCGCGCTAACAGCAACCAGTATTTCCAGGGCTTCGCGTCTGCATCTCGCGCCCAGTCCCTACTGATGTGTAATGAGCCGCAAACCTCTCTCACAATTCTCGCCGTGTATTCCGTCTTCTCTCTACCGGGCATCAGTCCAACGCCTCAGGAAGTTCGCTTGCTTGGGCCAATTCCGAATGGAGTAGCTCAAGCTCTTCTCGAAGTGCCTTTTCTTTAACTTTCGACGGGTCTGGAAAGCTGTTCTCCACAAAATGGCGCAGGACCGCCATAACCTCCCTAAACAAGGCAACAGTTGAGGGGCCGTGTTTGTAGTAGTCTGTTGCGTCAAGCAATTCCGGCAACGTTTTTCCCTTTAGAAGCTCGTAGACAGCTTCGGCCCTACCCGCATCGTCAACTGCCTGCATAGGGACGGTAGGCTCGAAAAGGGGGTAAATGTAGTCACGCTCGTATTCCAGAGCGCTCCGCAGCACATCCCGGGGCAATGTGACAAGGCTCTTGAGGGCCTGCTTCGGCCAAGGCCAATGTCCAGAATGTGTGAAAATCTCCGGGCACTTCTCCAGTTGAGGAAACGCGGCAAATAGCTGGTCGAGAATGAGCTTCGATTTCTCTATTCCGTCCCTAACATACTTCTCCTTCTTCTTCCACGTGCTGAGCCTAGAGACATATGCGAAAACTTGGAGATGTAAACCCCCACGAAGCATTCTTCGCATGTCTTCTTCGCGGCGGCAGAGTTCAAAGGTATTCTCATAAGCCTGCCGCGTCTTATATCCCTCTGCAAACATCAGAAGCCAGCAGTGTCGCTTTCTCAACGCCTTTCCTGCCCGCGAGAGATTTGCACTCCACGCGACGCCAAAGTTCACACTATCAATTCGATTGGCCGGATGCCTCCGTGGCCTCTGCCGCTGCAATTCATCGAGGCTTATTTGGTATGCCTCAGAGTCGCTTTTCAAGCGACGCCAGTCCAAGATTTCGCCCAGAGGTCTTGTACCGCCCTCCTCCTGGTTCATGAGGTCTAGCAAGCGTTCCCACGGGCGGTTGCGCACCCCTCGCTGAGTTCCGGAAGCTAGGTTCTCAAGAAAACTCCGCAACGCAGGGTCAACCTGCTTGTATTTGTTTATCACCTCAGCGAGATCTGGTATATCGCTTTCAAAGGTCGAAAGAAACCTGTCGATGACTACGTTGGTCTCTCGGGATGCGCGCCTACTTGCGATGCGTTCCATCGTCTTCTGAGCAAAGAGTAGAGCCTCGTGCACCGTGCCCGGAAGCATTGTGGAAATCAACCCCGACTCTTCCAAAACACGAGTTGCGAGGACGCTTCGCTCAGAGCCTTCGTGCATGTACTGAAAGAGCTCACTGAAGTCGACTGCTATTACTGCCCGATACCTCTTCCGCTGCAACCAAGCCAAATCCGAGGCAGTCTGCTCTAGGACAGACTGCCATTTGTGCAGCTCGTTCCAGATTTGTACCAAATTACCCACTTTTTCCGACATCGCCTTGTTCCTCCGAGGTATGCTCCGAATACCGCCCGAATGATTCCCTAAATTCCTCG
>CAYRLQ010000417.1:0-3023 GCA_964425145.1 uncultured Nitrospiraceae bacterium | reverse complement strand
CACGAGGAACGAGCACGAGGAACGAGCACGAGCACGAGGACCGGGCACGAAGCAGGGAGCACGAGGAACGAGCACGAGGAACGAGCACGAGCACGGGCACGAGCACGAAGCGGGGAGCACGAGGGACGAGAGGTGTGCTATTCCATGGCCTCGAGTGCGATCGAGGCGCGCAAGGGATAGCTGCATATGCATCGGTGCGTGGTGTCGGGCATGAGTAGCAGGCCACCTGCGGGCAGCGTGTTGATCCAGCAACCGGGTCGGATGCCGCCATAGTTGTGCGTCTCCGGTTCGTGGAGCAGGTCGATATATCCCAGGGTGGCTGAGCGGAACACCAACAGCTTGGGCGACCCGGCGATGGTGCCGCAGCCGTAACTGCGGGAGAACTGCCAGAGCCCCCCTTCGCCTGTCTCGGGGTCCGTTATGCGCTTCGGTTCACCGCTCAGGAGGTCCCACGCGCCGGGTTGCATGTAGATGGTAGTGTCGTGGATCACCGGGCGAGACTCGTACTGGGCTTCCACGTCCCACAGGCGGGTCCCGTCGCTGGCGCGGAACGCGGTCAGGCGCCCTCCGAGCTCGGAGTTCAGCTTGAACCGCGTGTCCTGGTAACTCATGAGCAGCACATCGTGTTTCGTGCTGAGCGCCAGCATCGTCCCGTAGATGTCGTCCGAGTTGCGCCAGACTACCTCGCCGGTCGCCGCGTCCAGCGTCACCAATTCGCCGGGTGGGTGTTCTTCCTTGCCGTGTTCCGTGCGGTCGCGGACGGCGACGGGCCTGTCGATAAGATGCACACGCCCGTTTCCGATGGCAATCGTGTTGTTCCGGATGGAATCCTTGGCCGTGTAAGTCCACTTGAGTCGGCCTGTGGCAGCGTCCATGGCGAAAAACGCCACGGATTCCGGAAACATGCCGCTCATGTCCGAACCTCGATACGCCCAATGGGTGATGTGTTCCGTGTTGGCGAGTGACCCGTAGAGCGTGCCGTCCTCGACGGCAATGAAACCCCATGTCCCTTTATTGCCCTCGGGCCGCAGGGGCGTTTCGATTTCGCCGTATTTTCGGCCTGTGGCCGTGTCGAGCTTCAGGCAGCGATCCTTGGTGTGGACATAGACGGTTTTTCCAGCCACGCATAAGTTGCTGCCCGTGGCTGAGGCGCCGACTAAATGCTCCTGGTCGTACTGCTTGAGGATGTTTTCGAGCGGGTACTCCCACAAAGGACGGCCGTTATAAGCGTCCACGGCTCGCAGGGCATCGAGTCCCTCCACGAAGAGTCGGCCTTCGTAGAACACCGATGCCGGACCACGCCCATGCCGCGACGGCATCACAAAATCGCTGTCGCGGAACCACAACATGCGCAACGGCGCCTTGATGATCGTATCTGTGGAACAGTTGTTGTTGGCCGGCGTGCAATACTGATGGGTCCAGGCGCCGGCGCCTGGGAGCGTGCCGCGGACGTTGACCTCCATAGCGGCTCTTTTGCCCATACAGGCAACGCCGCCAAAAGGCCTTTGTACGCGCACCATAGCGTCCATCGGCATGGACGCTGCGCCGTCTTCGACCGCCCGTCCGGACACGATCAGGTTTGCGAAGCGCTTGGGATACGGTACCGCGTCAAGGTCGGCTTGGTGCACCGTGACGCGGACGCCGTAGAGTCCGGCGGCATCGAGCTTCTGGCGGGCCGCACGAACGTTAGCGGGGTCAGGATCGATCGCGCAGATGTTCAGCCTGGTGCGTCTGGCCAGTTCATATGCGAGTTGACCCTCACCGCACTCGAGGTCCACGCAGTAGCCTTCCGTGACGCTGGTTTTGGCGATAATCTCCTCGGCCGCCGCGGCATAGGCGGTATTTGCGCCGTAAGGTGCAGCAGTCGATTCTTGTTCGACCCTCTTCGGTTTGCGCAGCCATCCATGCTTGCCGAAGCAATAGATCGTCCCAAGGTCCGTGCTGACGTAGAGTCGGCCGTCGGCCGCCGCCAGGCCCAGGGGCACACCGTCGACCTCCGCCGTCCATGCCACCGACTTCGACGCTATATTCACCATCATGACATGCTTGTCGGCCGTGCCCAATACGGCCGACTGCCCTGCGATAATGAGGGACACACTGTTTTCATCGGGCACGTCGATGGTCCACGCCGGATCGTTCAAGGTGCGTTTCCGTGTTGGATTTCCCTTGCGGTCAACGGCATCCCGCTCGACGACCAGGTTCGCGCGATCGACGGCTTTCAGTTGCCCGCCGGTTGCGTACACGACGTATTTGGGAGAAACCGCCGTTGCGTTGTCTCTCAGATTCGTCCTGCTTTCGCCCGTTTCGCAATCGAACAATCGGCTGCTGTTGAGGAAGTAGTCGTCGACGGCCATGACGGATGTGCCGCCGATCCCTGCACCGAATTTCTGGAGATGGAAGTACCGAAACTCGCCGTCGGCGCGTCGGAAGACGGCCGGCACCGACCGGCCCGTCGGAACGATTAAGTCATCGCCGGCAACTACGAAGTACCCTTGCGCGCTGACGCCGCTCTTCGCCCGGGCGGTGGGGTGCGGCTGATTCATCTCGATGATGCCGGAACTGTCGTTGACCCATAACACATCCCCTGTCTCAGCATTGAGCGCGTACAGGTAGATGCCTTCCGACTGCCAGATACCCGCGCCGAAGTAGGCGATGCCGTCCGCGATAACCACGCCGCCGCGCGCGGGCCAGCGGGCGATCAGCCGGTCATTGCCCAGGAGCATATCGTCGTTGGGGCCACCGCGCTTTTTCCACAGTAGCGCACCATTTGCAGCTTTCAGGCAATACAAAAACCCATCGTCGCTTACGACGAACACGCGATCTCGCCATACTGCAGGCGCAAACCGAACCGGAGCGCCTGTGAAGAAGGTCCAGCGCTCTTCTCCAGAGGCGGCATTCAGCGCATACACTTTTCCGTCTGCCGAACTGCCGAAGTACAACGTTCCGTCGACCACCACGACGTGATACGTATGGTCGTACGGCATGCGGCCGGTGTGCACCCATGCGGGCATCGGGGCGTGCCG
>CAYRLQ010000416.1:0-3042 GCA_964425145.1 uncultured Nitrospiraceae bacterium | reverse complement strand
TCTCAAAGGCTTGTTTTTGTGTACACAGTGCGAAATACCCCCGTGAACGGTTACCCCTAATCATTACGGTGGGCGGAACAACTTGCCATTCTTTCCCTTCTTCCTTCGAGCATTTTCCCTGACAGTCCGATGGTCGCGAAACGACCTCATGCAATCCATTACTTACTGTGGTCCGATGCATCTCCGGCACATGTCGAGTGTATTGGTCGGGAGCGATTTGCTATACTTTGTCAAATCGCGATTTTCGTGCACAGTTTTCGCCTGCGGGAATTCGGTCAGGACGATCACCCAACCAACGCGGGAAGGTCCCTTTCATGACGAAGAAGTTGATGGTTATCCCTGAAGAAGCGCGTAAGCATGACACGATTGAACTCGGGGCCATCCCGGTTAACGCCTATGATATGACGCTTCAGCAGGAGCTTGAGTCGAATTCCGACGTCACCCCGGCGAGTTGTCTGCGCATGTACCGCGATATGGCGCTGATTCGCGAATTCGAGACTATGCTCGATAACATCAAGAAGCTGGGCGCCTACGGGGGTATCGAATATCGGCACCCCGGGCCCGCGCATCTTTCGCTTGGGCAGGAAGGCGCAGCCGTGGGTGAGGGCTTTCACCTGAAGGTCGAGGATCACATTTTCGGCAGCCACCGCAGCCACGGCGAAATCATCGCGAAGGGCTTAAAAGCGGTCCAAGAATTGGCCGGCAAGACGCTGCAGTCCGTGATGGAAGAATACTTCGAGGGTGTCATCCTGCGCATCATCGAGCAGAATGAGCCCAATTTGGAACCTTTGCGCATCGCGGTCAGGGGGAAAAAGAAGCCGGTCTTCGCAACTACCGAGGCAGAGGAGCAGGGCGTGGACTTTCTCCTCTACGGGCTGCTGGCGGAGATTTTCGCGCGTGAGACCGGGTTCAACAAGGGCATGGGCGGCTCGATGCACGCGTTCTTCATCCCCTTTGGCATCTACCCGAACAATGCCATTGTCGGCGGCAGCGGCGACATCGCCACGGGTGCGGCTCTGTATAAAAAGACCGCGCAACAGCCGGGCATTGTCGTGGCCAACATCGGGGACGCGTCGATAGGCTGCGGGCCCGTGTGGGAGGCCCTGGGGTTCTCGACCATGGGGCAGTTCTACAACCTTTGGGAAGAAGAGTGGCGCGGCGGTCTGCCGATCATATTCAACTTCGTGGACAACTTCTACGGCATGGGCGGCCAGCCCATTGGCGAGACAATGGGCTTCGAGCGCCTGGCCCGGGTGGGCGCCGGGGTCAACCCCGATAAGATGCATGCCGAAGTGATCGACGGCAACAACCCGCTGGCCCTCGCCGACGCGTACAAACGGAAAATCGAGGTCCTTCGTGAAGGCCGCGGCCCGGTCTTGCTGGATGTGTTGTGCTACCGGCAGACCGGCCATTCCCCGAGCGACCAGTCGGCCTATCGCGTGCGGCAAGAGATCGACATGTGGCGCGAGGTCGAGCCGTTAGTCGAGTTCGGTGGCAAGATGGTCGAGGCCGGCGTAGCCACCGCCGATGACCTCGAGGCCATCCGCGCCTATGCTAAGCGCAAGGTTACGAAGGCCTGTAAACTGGCCACGGACCTCGATATTTCACCTCGGATGAAGTTAGGGCCGCATTCGGGCCTGGCTACGTTTATGTTCTCGAACGCGCCTGAGGCCGAACCGCCTGGTCTGAAGCGCGATGACGACGTCTGCATTCCGTTGGAAGAGAATCCGCGCGTCAGAGCCATCGCCAAGAAATCGCGGCGGGGCCTCGACGAATCCGGCAACATCCTCAAGGGCGCCCAGGCCGTTACGTACAACGACGCCCTGTTCGAGGCGATCATCCACCGTTTCTACAACGACTACCGGGTCATCGCCTACGGCGAGGAAAACCGCGATTGGGGCGGCGCCTTCGCAGTGTACCAGGGCATGACGGAGTCCTTACCATATCGCCGGCTGTTCAACGCGCCCATCTCGGAAGGCGCGATCGTCGGCACGGCCATTGGCTACGCGCTCGAGGGTGGCCGACCCATCGTCGAGTTGATGTACTGTGACTTCATGGGCCGCGCTGGCGACGAAGTGTTCAACCAGCTCTCGAAATGGCAGGCCATGTCGGCCGGGTATTGCAAGATGCCCGTGGTGGTGCGCGTGTCCGTGGGTAACAAGTACGGCGCACAACACTCGCAGGACTGGACCGCCCTGGCCGCGCACATCCCCGGGCTCAAGGTTGTGTTTCCGGCGACTCCCTACGACGCCAAGGGCCTGATGGCTTCGGCCTTGCGCGGCAGCGATCCCGTTGTCTTCTTCGAAAGCCAGCGGCTTTACAACCAAACCGAGATTTTCCGGCCCGAGGGTGTGCCGGCGGAGTACTACACCATTCCCATCGGCGAGCCCAATGTCGTCAAGGAGGGCAGCGACCTGACCATACTCACACTTGGCGCCACGCTCTACGTTGCCCTCGAGGCCGCCAAGCGCCTCGAGGACGAGTTCGACCTCTCCGTCGAGTTGATGGACGGGCGCTGCCTCGTGCCGTTCGACTACGAGACGCTGTTCGAGTCCGTCAAGAAAACCGGAAAACTGATCCTCGGCAGCGACGCCTGTAAATGTGGCAACTATCTCCACACCATCGCCGGGCAGATTTCCCAAATCGCGTTCGACTATCTCGATGCGCCTGTTTGTGTAATCAGCGCGCCCGATTGGATCGTGCCCCCGGCCGAGATGGAAGCGGAATACTTCCCACAAGCTGCGTCCTTCCTCGACGCCTACCACACGCAGATCAGCCCACTGGCCGGCTACCAGCCCACAACCGACCGCTCCGCTGAAGAATTCCTCAAATTGTCCAAGTACGGCGTGTCATGAAGCGGTTGCAGCCCCTTATATATCGCCGTATCTCCTAACCACTGCTATCCCCCCCATCTCCTCATGAGCTTGATACGCCACAACGAACCGGCCACCCACTTTGCGCACCAGTCTGTGATATTCCCGGGCTAGCCCGCATGCCTCACAAGAAGTGCCAACTCTCTCCGTCATTGCGAGCGAAGCGCGG
>CAYRLQ010000415.1:0-3065 GCA_964425145.1 uncultured Nitrospiraceae bacterium | reverse complement strand
GCCGTTCACCGAATGAATGTCGCTGAGATTCAGGTCAAGAGGGAGGCCCTCGGCGCAGCGCTGACGCATCAAGGGGTGGATCGACGGGAAAGGGGTGAGCGGGGCGCTTGGAGCTCGACGCCGGGGGCGAGGGCGGGATTGGTCAGGGCTCGTGGTGCCGCCTGCCGGCACTCCGGTGGCTGGTCAGAGGTACTCGGCCTGACCAACTGCGGTGCTTGGTGCAAGGCTATTCCCCCGGGGATGAACAGAGTACAACCGGAACAAGGGGGATCGGCTACAGGAGGATGGGAGGAGGGTGGCTGTTGGGCATGAGGCGCAGTTGAAACGGCCGGCTCAGGATTCGTCTCACCTCCGCGCTCTGCAGCCACGGACCGGACAAGGTGGTGCGGACAAACTCGATGAATCCCTGGGGCCCCCTTTCTTTGAAGGCCTTCGCCAGTTTGACTGAGAAGGCGGCCAGAACGTTGAGAAGATGTGCGATGCGCATGAGATAGTGGTACCCTCTCATCGCATTCCAGTCGTATGCGTAGAGGTGCTCGTAGTTGTAGCCCTGGCGTTTTTCCACCAGGAAGCCTTCTTCGATCGTCCAACGGTGTCGAGCTGCGAGATTGCATCGTTTGTGCACCGTGTTTCTGCAAAAGGGCAGATCAGAGATCCAGGCATAGCGGGCGTGTTGCCTCACGATTTTTCCCCTCTCGTCCACCTCCTGCCAGCTTTCCTCGCAGACAACCAGATGCAGGGTGAGAGTTTTTCGTTCGTTGGGTCCCCAGGCATATTGGATCTCGTTGACCCAGTGAAACTGCTGCTTTCGCTCGCCCCAGATCTGAAGAAGCTGCTCCTCTGGGGTGAGCAATCGTTTCAGCCCCCGGTATTCTTCCCATACCTGGGGTAAGCTACCGTCTTGCAGCACGATCAGGTAGTGCCAGTGGTAGTCCCGGCACAGCTGCATCACCGGCCCGATGGCGAACAACCCGTCCAGAAGCAGCAGGATGGGCAGGTGAGGAAAGGCTTTTTTCAACCGCTTGGCCAGACGGTAGAAGGCCCGCTGCTCGCAGTCCTGCTTCTCCCGCTCGCTGTCCCCTTTTGTGTAATCCAGAAACTCGCTCATCAGTGGAATTGACATTCCGCCGCCAAGCACCAGATTCGCCTCCAGAACGTACACGTAGTACTGCGTTTTCTTGCTCTCTGCGGCTCCTACTTTCCGTTGCAGCCACTGACGGTCGGGCAACTGCCGGCGTACCAGTTTCTGCGTTCCGTCGATGGCGATAGCATAGTAGCCCTCGATCAGATCCTGGCAGAACTTCTTGTCTCGGATGAGGCTTCGAACCACCTCGACCTGCGCCTCCTCGATACGATCCACCTCGATAGTGGCCAGCAGTCGGTACAGGGTGTCATGATGGGGAATGGTCTCCAGGTCGGGAAACAACTGCAACAGCTGCTCCTTCATAACAGGGGCGGTAAGGGTTTCGTTGGTCTTGCGGCGGGAGCCGGTCTGGAGCACGAACATCAGAATCCCGTAGATCATCAGGCAGGTGAGCTTGTGGGTGATTTGAAGAGGGTTGCGAGGATCAGGAATCTGGGACAACTGGCGTAGCAGAACCGGAAGCTGAGCGTGGATCAGCCGAGCGTGTTCAAGTGTCGCCTCACTGCGGGCTTGTTGCTCCTGCTCGAGCGTTTCGTAAGCACTGGTACGGTTGGGGCGAGTGGTATGGGAACGAGGTTTCAACCCAGCTGCTTTTTGGGAGGCCCGGAAGGCTTTCTGGGCCGCCTTCCTTCGTTTCCTCCGGCCCTTCACATCACTGCGCCCAACCCCGCTCATGGACAGTCCCTCACAACCGGAACCTCGGAGCACAAAACGTTGCGAAACTGCCCTACCAGCGGTCTCACAAAGATTTTCTTCGGCGTGGTGCTGTAGCTGTGCCCCGGCCTCACTAACCCTTCCCCGGTGGTCATCCCCACATACTTCCAACCCGCCGCCCGATAGCAGCTACCCGCATGAGCCTTGGGGTCTACAAAGGTCTCGATCAGTACCGGCTGGTAGCTCCAACGGTTCTGCCAGTCGATTCGAATCCTGTGGGCAACTTTCGCCAATACATGGCTTGAAAGATTAGGCACCTGCACCCAGGGAAACACCAGGTGGCGGCTGAGATTCACCACCCAGGCCAGCCGTTGAAGCCGCTGCATGTCCGTCCAGTCGATCCAGCGATCCCGGGCTCCCAACGCTTTCGCCGCCCCGCTGAACAGCAGGCATCCCAGAAGACCCCGTCGGCAGACCACGAAGTAACGCATCCTGTAGCCAAAGGGTTGCTTGTAGCCCAGGGGATGGTAGCGTCCCACATACTCGTTCCACAGCCGTTTCCCTTCGCCCTCCACCACTTCCAGCCACACCGCTCCCAGATCTTTCAGCTTGCAGTGGATCGGGAGCTGCGGGGCGGTTCTCTCGGTGACCGTGATCCGGCTCCTCTCGCCTGCTACTATCCGCCGTTTCTCCGGCAGCCTCACCAGGCCTCCGGCCTCCAGTTTTCTCAGCAGCTTCTCACAGGCATCCTCCTTCCGCCCGCCTGCTGCCGTATACCACCCCAGATGCTCGCAGATCGTGGCGGTCAGCTCCGTCATCGATAGTTTCGGAAACAGCTGCACCGTCTCACAGATCTGCTGGATCTCCTCAGCGCTGATCCGGCGACCGCCCTGCACCCATTCATTAAGCTGTTGTTGGATCATCATTCGAGTCCCTCCCAACGGTAATCCTATCGGGACGGAGTGGGGGTGTCTACCCCTCATGAGGAAGAATTGGTGTGTTCGTCGGCATTTTTTTCTTGCTGGATGTTCGCCAACGGATCGGAACCTGGCGGTGCCGCAGGGGAGGCGAATATCGCCTGTGACCGTTTTCACCCATCATAGCATATCAAATGGTCAAAACTACGTCTACCCTCACTTTGCGATAAAAAAATATTGAACAGTCTCGCAACACTTTGCAAAATCGGGAGATACAGACCTATGCGTCAGCGCTGGGTAGGCAAGGTCAGGCGGAAGTTGTGGGGTTCACGCCAGAGGGTGGTGATCAG
>CAYRLQ010000414.1:0-3066 GCA_964425145.1 uncultured Nitrospiraceae bacterium | reverse complement strand
CCGACCCTAAATCGAAATGATACCACTGGCCGGGGACGTCCTGCAAATCCTTTTACGGGCGTTGGTTGCATTTGCAGCGCCGCCATATAACAGGGGACCTGTCGTTTCGTCCCGGCCTGTATAGGGTTGGGCAGGGTCGCCCCTGGTACGGTATAATCGTCTCAGCCATTTAACAAGGAGGCTGTTATGAAATCGTTCGACGAGTATGTGGGTGGACTCATCTTCGCGTTGGACGGCATTGACCGGGACGCGTTTGACGTGATGGTGAATGAACTTAAGCGGGCTCAGGCCGAGGACGCGTTTGTCTATGTGTGCGGGAACGGCGGGAGCGCGGCCACGGCGTCGCACATGATCAACGATATTGTGAAGGCCCCGGCCACGGCGACAGGCTGCCGTCCCATTCGGGCCGTGGGGCTGGCCGACTGCATTCCGCTGATGACGGCCCTCGCCAACGATATCGACTACGCGCAGGTGTTTGCGAAACAACTCGAGGTCTATGGCCGGGCAGGGGACGTGCTGATCGCCATTTCCGGCAGCGGCAACTCGGCCAATGTGCTCGAGGCGGCCAAGACGGCCCGGGCCAAGGGCATGGTGGTCATTGGGATGACCGGCTACCAGGGCGGAAAGCTCAAGGACCTGGTCGACATCCACGTCCACGTGCCCTGCGATTGCATGGCCCAGGTGGAGGACGCTCACCTCATCATCGAGCACGCCATGGTCGAGATTCTCAAGGAGGCGTTACGGGACGCGCCGAAACCATCATGAAACTGAATAATCAGCCGGATCGGCGCTTCCCAAGGCACGACAGGATTCGAGCCGCAGACGAGTGCTGTGAGAAGCCTGAATGTCATCAGCGTGCACTGGGTGCGGCTGCGGTTGGTTCTGGACGAAAGTGAAGCCGGGATGAAAACTCGTCGACATGGATTCCTTCGCGTTAGGCATTGAAATCGGTGGCACGAAGCTCCAGGCCGCTTTAGGTACCTCCGAGGGCGAGATTATTGACGTCGAACGGGGCGTGGCGCCTGCCTCGGAGGGGCCCAGGGCGATTTTGGCGTGGTTTGACGACACGGTATCCGGCCTGGTCGAGCGTGCCGGAGCGGAGTGTGAAGGCGTGCGCGGCATCGGCGTCGGCTTTGGCGGCCCTGTCGAAAGCGCGACGGGCACGGTGCTGGTGTCACATCAGGTGGGGGGCTGGGAGGGCTTCCCGCTCAGGAAGTGGTTTGAAGACCGGTTCAACATCCCCACGACGGTGGCTAATGACAGCAATACGGCTGGCTGGGCGGAGTATTGCCGTGGGGCCGGGCGCGGTACGCGCCACTTTTGCTACGTGAACATCGGAAGCGGCATCGGCGGGGCACTGGTCGTCGACGGCCGGCTGCACGATGGCCAGGGCTTCGGCGCGGCGGAGATAGGCCATACCTACGTGCCGGATTGGACGGCCAGCGCCCCGGGGAGTAAGGAGGAGCTTGAGAACCTGTGTTCGGGCTGGTCCATTGAAAAGCGGCTGCGTGAGTCGGGATGGGCCTCAGCGGAGAGCCCCTTGGCACGGCTTTGTGGGGGCGACCCCGAACGCATTACCTGTGAGCTTGTGGCGGAAGCAGCCCGGCGCGACGATGCATTTGCCAAGGAGGCGCTCGACCGGGTGGCGCAGGCCTTGGGCGTGGCCCTGGCCAATGTGATTACGCTGTTCCACCCTGAACGGATCGCACTGGGCGGGGGCGTAAGCCTAATGGGCGATGTTTTGCTGGGACCGGTGCGCCGCCACGTGGCCGAGCACGTGTTTGGCGCCTTCCGGAGCCGCTACGAAATCGTCCCATGCGCCTTAGGCGAGTCCGTGGTGCTGGTGGGCGCGCTGCTGCTGGCTCCGCGATGAGACCGGTAATGAAAAGGAGGCGAGGACGTGTGTGATAATGATCTTGCGAATGGCATAGCGCCGGCGCCCGTTCTGGCGTCTTGGCTCTTGGGACTTCTCATCCTTGCAACGAGCGCGTACGCGGTGGACACCAATGAATCGCAGGCTGGTGAGTCCCTGTACAACGGGATTCGGCTGCCGTCGCCGTGGCCTCCGGCCGACCGCCCACTGACGCGCGAGCCCATGCCGCTTCCCTATCTTGAAGCGCCCCCTCCCGTAATTCCACTCGACGTAGGGCGGCAACTGTTTGTGGATGATTTCCTCATTGAAGAAACTAACCTGCGGCGGACGTACCATGCTGCGCAGTACATCCCGGACAACCCGATCGTGAAGCCCGATCAGCCCTGGGAGCAAGACACCACCTCGCACGATCATCCCGCCCCGACCGCTATGGTCTTCAGCGACGGTGTCTGGTACGACCCGCAGGACGGTGTGTTCAAGATGTGGTACATGGGCGGGTACTGCAAGGCGACGTGCTACGCCACCTCGAAAGACGGCATCCATTGGGCGAAGCCTTCGCTCGACGTCGTCGCCGGTACAAACATTGTGCATGCCTCCGGCAGGGACTCCGGCACGGTGTGGCTGGACCTCTCGGAGCAGGACCCCCAGCGCCGCTACAAGATGTTCCTCTATACCCAGCCAGAGGGCGCGGGGGCGCTGTCGATTTTCTTCTCCGCGGACGGTGTCCACTGGGATAAGTGCGCCGCCAGGAATGGGCCGCTGGGCGACCGGAGTACAGTCTTTTACAACCCGTTCCGCAAGGTGTGGGTCTACAGTATACGCGACTATGAGCGAGGTGGACTCGGGCGATTTCGCCGCTATTGGGAACATCCGGACGTTCTTGCCGCAGCCCGGTGGCGCGCGGGTGAGCCGCCGTTTTGGGTCGGCGCGGACCTCCTCGACCCGCCGCGCGGTGACCTGGCCACCCCCTGCGAACTCTACAACCTGGACGCGGCCGCTTACGAGAGCCTGCTGATCGGGCTGTTCAGTATTTGGCGCGGCCAGCCCCAGGATCGTGCCAAACCCAATGAGGTCTGCGTCGGCTTCAGCCGCGACGGGTTCCATTGGCACCGCCCCATGCGCGAGGCCTTCATTGCAGTGTCTGAACGTTACGGCGATTGGAACTGGGGCAACGTTCAGTCCGCAGGGGGCTG
>CAYRLQ010000413.1:0-3108 GCA_964425145.1 uncultured Nitrospiraceae bacterium | reverse complement strand
TTCCGTGTCGCTGTCCGAACCAAAATTCAACGCCATGGGGGACACGCTCAGTTCCGGCGTCGGTATGATGGAAGGGCAGCCCACCAAGGCCGTCGTGCACGCGAGCAAACCTAAAACCCGAAGACGCGCTCTCAGAAGATTCATCGGACGTACTCCACTATAGCCAAACTATCATACTGCTCACACTCGGCCACCCCCTGGCTCATTGTCTCGAGCAGCTCCATCACATTGCTCCCTTGAAGCATCCACTCCGGCCTTGGGTCTAAACCGCGGCGCTATGCGGCGGCGCAGCCGCCTTCCTGGCGGTGTATATCCAGGCGCTGAAACCCAGAGAAGGCCTCTCACTGCCGGATTATTCGCCGATGTCGGGTGTGGTCGTCGTCACAACCACGGTGACCCCCAGCTCGGCAAGTCGGTCGATCTGGTCGGCAATGACCGCTGATATTTCACCATCCTCGGTCAGCAAGCTCTCCTCACTTAGCACGATGACCGTCCCATAGCCTATGCCTCCGACTTCCGCATTGTCCACCAGCGGCGTCAGGTCCATGATCTCGTTATTCGACAACCACAGATCCTTCAGGTAAAACAACCCCGCCAGTGGCTGTAAATCACGGATATCGTTGCTTGCCAGACTCAGAAAGGTCAGGTTTTTGAGCGTACTGAGGGGAGTGATGTCCGAAATGGTGTTCCCCTCCAGGTCTAACCACCTCAGATTCGTGCAATGCTCCAGGCCTGTCAAGTCCTGGATGACTCGCTCGCTGCCATCCAGTTCCCACAGCTCCAGCAAATCCGCCTTCGACAAAAAACCAAACGGCAAGACAAGCTTCTTGCGAATCGCCGATTCCAGGCCTTTGTCACGGAATGCCACCAGACCCGGGCACCCGCTCATCAGCGCCCCAATACCCAACAAGACGCAAACCACTATTATCCACTTAGCCTCATTCTTTTTCATGATCTTCATCCACCTTATCTCGTAAATCCCTCTGGCACATTACGCAAGCCGCCTGTAGGGCTTTCTCACTGTCCAAAATACCATTCGCGTGTTTCCCAAGCATCCAGGCCGATCACATCCAGACTCCTGCGGTACGCTGCCCGGTTCGTTCCTCGTTTGTCTTCTACTATGACGCCAGATCAACGACCCAGATGTTGCGGTATTGCATTGGATTGCCATGCTCTTGGAGAGACACGGGACCCGGAGCCGGGGGCTCGCCCTTTTTCTTGGCACTCCCCGTGGCACTTGGTAGTTCCTGGCCCTCGTGAATGGTCACACCGTTATGGACGACCGTCACGCGCGCGTTTTCGGTTTTCTTGCCCTTCATGTCGAAGCGCGCCGCTCGGAAGGTGATGTCGTAGGTCTGCCATTGCATAGGCGGGGCGCACATGTTGACGCGCGGCGCAGCGACTTTGTAGATGCCTCCGCATTCGTTGTCGCGCCCCTCCAGACCGTAACTGTCCAGGACCTGCACCTCGTAGCGGCCCTGAACGTAGACGCCGCTGTTGCCGCGTCCCTGTCCGCGCGCTTCAGGCATGAAAGGCGTGCGGAATTCGAGGTGCAGTTTGATGTCGGTGAATCCCCGCTTCGTCGCAATCGAGCCGGACTTCGGCACGACTTCCATCGCGCCACCCTCGACGATCTTCCAGCCAACGGGCCTGCCGCCGGCCTTCTCCCACTTATCGAAGGAAGTCCCGTCGAAGAGCACGATAGCGCCGGCCGGCGCTTTCGCGCCCAAGGTCGGTGAAGAACGCTCAACCGGTTTCATTTCGGAGGTCCACGGCTCGTCACCCTTCTTCTCCACGGTGAAGCGATCACCGATGATCTCTCCCCGCCAATCGCCGGAACGGAATGAAACGAGCTTGCCGCCAGCCGTTCTCCCATCGGGGGCAATGAGGCCGTTCATTACCCACACCGGCGTTGCACGTGAATCGAATTCCGCCAGCAGGTTAACCTGGTACTTTCCCCAGCCGAGCGCAATCACCTGCGCCGCCTTCACAGGAGAATCCTTCGAGCTTTCCACCCGCCAGTCACCCATATACGGGTCGTCGGTTCGGGGCCGTTGCGACGGTAAGCCGCGGGCGTCCAGGTCCTGGATGCGGATATCGCGCCACCGTATCTCCAGCGGCTCGTCGCTTTTCGTCCCGTGTACTTGCAGGGCGATGAAGCCGACAGGGGTCATGAAATCGGTCAGGTCCGCCGCAGGGACGCCGTTGAGCCATGTCTTAATCGAGCTTCCGATGGCCTCGATGCGAAAATGATTCCATTCGTTCTGTTTGAAGGCGTTTCGGGCCGCCTCGTTTTCTTCGAGGTCGTTCAGCCATTTACGGCGCGCCTCGTCATAAATGCCACCGGTCCAGGCGCGCTCGGCAGGGTCGATCTCGACCTGGTAACCGTGCACGCGACCGTCCTGGTAAGCCTGGTGGCTTTCGCTCCGGACCTGGACCCCCGAGTTGAGCCTCGGGTCAACATTGAAGTCCAGCTCGAGGACAAAGTCGCCAAACAGCCTTTCCGTACAGAGGAAAGTGTTCGGCGTGCCCTTGACTGTCGTACCTACGATGGCGCCGTTCTCGACGCGGTAGCGGGCCTCGCCTCCACGCTTGATGAAACCATCCAGGGTCTTGCCGTCAAATAGCGACTCCCACCGGTCGTTTTCGCTGACACCGGCAGAATTGGCTCCGGTCATGAACGACAGGCAGACCGCTATGCACGCCATCAATCTCATTACACGCGTTTTCATCCGTTCGTCCCTTCCATAGAAGACGTTATTACGGCATTAAACTCAACCACCTCTCGTCTGTAGAACGCCCACCGGGTTCCTCAGTCTCTATATTATGCGGGAAAATTCAACATCTGTCAATAGTTTTCCCGGCCCCAAATCGCCGGGTAAGGCTGAGCGAAAAACGGGGACTGACACAAGCGACCGAAGGGAGACGTGTCTGTCCCCGTTTTTCGCAATCACCCCACAGGTGCTCATGTGTTGTGGACGAAACGCCCCGCCAGCATAGCCCAATGGGGCGGAGTATATCCCCAGCACGGGGCAGAGTATATCCCCAGCACGGGGGCGGAGTATATCCCCAGCACGTCATTGCGAGGAGCGAAGCGACGCGGCAATC
>CAYRLQ010000412.1:0-3119 GCA_964425145.1 uncultured Nitrospiraceae bacterium | reverse complement strand
GGGACGATTCTGGCTTTTTGCGAGGGGCGCGAGAACACTGCCAGCGATTCGGGCGATATCGACATCGTGCTCAAGCGAAGTCTGGATCACGGCGCAACCTGGGAGCCGATGCAGGTGGTTGTCGACGATGGGGTTGATACGTGCGGCAACCCGGCGCCAGTGGTCGACCGGACCACGGGTGTCATTTGGCTGCCGTTCACCAAGAACAAAGGGGATGGGCCGGAAAGAATGATCCTGCGTGGCGCGGCACCGTCGCGGACGGTGTGGGTCACGGAGAGCGCCGATGACGGCGTGACATGGTCTGAGCCGATCGAGATTTCCCAATCCGCTCGTAAGCCCGACTGGCGGTGGTACGCCACGGGACCGTGCCATGCGATACAACTGCGCAACGGGAAGCTGGTCGTGCCGTGCAACCACTCCCTTGGTCCGGACACATCGACCTGGCACTCCCATGTGATTTACAGCGATGATGCGGGCGCGACGTGGAAGCTGGGAGGTATCCACGACGGATACACGAACGAGTCCACGGTGGTGGAATTGGCAGACGGCACGTTGTATCAAAACATGCGCAGCTATCGCGGCACGAACCGGCGCCTGTATGCGCTAAGCGCTGACCAGGGCTTGACATGGTCAGCGTCCACCGAGCACCCCACGCTGGTCGAACCCGTGTGCCAGGCGAGTTGTCTGCGCTTAACCACCGAGGAAGAGGGATCGAAAAACCGGGTCCTCTTTTCAAACCCGGCCAGCACCAAACGCGAGAAGATGACCGTGCGCTTGAGCTACGATGAATGCAGGACATGGGCCGTCGCCAAGATGCTCTACGAGGGCCCGTCGGCCTATTCCGACCTCGCCATCGCCGCCGACGGGATCATCTGCTGCCTCTATGAGCGCGGCCGGCGCAACCCATACGAGACGGTCACTTTCGCACGCTTCACGCTCGAGTGGCTTACCAACGGGGCCGACACATTGCATCGAGGCGACGAACAAACGCGGGTTTCAGAGGACTTGCGCACTCGGGGTTGATTTTACACATATTCGGGTGTAAAATAATGTGTGGAAAGGAGCCCTCGGCCATGCCAACGAATCTTGCCATCGACGATCGTCTTATCGAGGAAGCCCGGCGGATGGGCCACCACAAAACGAAAAAGAGCGCCGTGACAGCCGCCTTGGAGGAGTATATCAAGCGCCGTAAGCAACTCGAGATCCTCGAACTCTTCGGGACCGTCGAATTCGACCCGGCGTACGACCATAAGGCGCTGAGGCGAAAGGACGGCACGTGAGGGCCCTTGTCGACACCCCGATTTGGTCGCTGGCGTTCCGCCGGAAGACCGGGGACATGAGTGCGCAGGAACGGTGCCTCGAACGTGAACTGGCCGAACTGATCCGTGAAGGGCGGACCTGTCTCATTGGCCCCATCAGGCAGGAAATCCTCTCTGGCATTCGAGACGACGGAACGTTTGAGCGGGTACGGGAGCATTTGCGCCATTTTGACGACGAACCATTCGATGTCGAGGATTTTGAACGGGCCGCCCAGTTCTTTAACGCTTGCCGTGCCCACGGCGTCACCGGCACTCCCACCGAGCTCCTCATCTGCGCCGTAGCCGACCGCTTGGACATGGCGATCTTTACCACCGACAGCGACTTCCGCCGCTATGCCAAACACCTGTCCGTACGGCTGCACGTACCGAGGAAGGTGTATGAATAAACATGCGACGACCATGGCAAAGGACCGCTCGTGCGAAGCGCCCCTTTGCATTGCAACTTAAAACACCCTCAAACGAGTTTGAGGGCGCCACGATCATCTGGCCTGGAGTTTCTTGGCGGTGGCGATGGAGCCGATCCGCTTCTCAAGTCCGAGGTGGTACTTGAGTATAGGATTGCTTTTACCGGTCTGACGGCATCGTTTATCGAGCCATTTGTTCATGCGTTGGCGCAGCATGTCGACCACCTTCGGCTCTTTGTCCGCCAGATTGACCGATTCTTCGGGGTCTTCGACGAGATTGTATAGCTCGACCGGGGGCTTGTTATGGAAGTCCGGCTCGAGGGCGTCCCAGAACTTCCAGACCGGCGTGCGCCAGCCTTGCTTACGCATCCAGGTGCACTCGCTGATGTAGAACTCCGAGCGCGTAGTGTCTTCGTTGTTCGTGAAGTATGGCTTGAGGGATTTCCCATCGAACTTGACGCCCTTCGCGAAGCGCTTTAGGCCGCACAGGTCGAGGATCGTGGGTACCAGGTCCTCCTGGAGCGAGTAGACCTTGCTCCGAACCCCTTCAGACACCTTCCCCGGCCAGTAGAAGAACAGCGGCACGATCAGCGTCGGCTCGTAGAGCCCGTGGTGGTCGAAGTAGACCTCGTGGTCGTACAGCGTTTCACCATGATCGCCGGTCACGACGATCAGCGTGTCCTCCTCGCAACCGAGCTCCTCGACACGCGTGATGATCCGCTGGCAACATGCGTCCATGTAGGCCAGCTCGCCGTCGTACTGCGCGATGACATAGTCCTTGTCCGTGCAGCCCGGCGGCATCCAGGACCTGTGGAACTCGGCGAACGGCTTAAACGCGAACACCGGCTTCATGGTCTTGACCTTCCTATCGCACGGGTTCTTCGAGTAGAACATTTGATCATATGGCGGCGGCGGGAGATAGGGCGCATGCGGGTCCATGTGCCGCAGAAACAGCAGCCACGGCTTGCCGGATTTGTGCAGACGCCCGAGCGCGGGGATAGCCACGGCGTTGAGGTTCTCGGCCTTCCGCGCCGGGCGCTCTTCCCAGGACGGCCAGCCCTCGAAGGTCAGGTACTTGTTGAAGCCGCGGTAGAAGCCTCCGTCGAACCCGACGCACGTGGACGTATACCCGGCCCGTTTCAGAATCTCCGGCAGCGTCGGCTGCGACTTGTCCAGCGGCCCTTTCGGCGACAGCGACACCGTCTGCGTGGCGATGACATCGCGGCCGGTCAGCATGCTCGAGTACGCAGGCGTCGTCGGGATGTACGCGCTGAACGCGTTCTCGATTAACGTGCCTTGCGCGGCAAGTCGATCGAAATACGGCGTGGTCAGTCTTGGGTAGCCGTAACAACTCATGTGGTCTCGTCGAATACTGTCGATCGCAAACATGAGGATG
>CAYRLQ010000411.1:0-3153 GCA_964425145.1 uncultured Nitrospiraceae bacterium | reverse complement strand
AGTTGGGGTGTTTCATTGCACGCGTAGCCGAACATCAGGCCCTGGTCGCCCGCGCCCTGTTCGTGCGATCCGGTAGCGGTGACGCCCGTGGAAATGTCCGGCGATTGTTTATCCAGTGAGATAAGAACTGCGCAGCTTTGCCCATCGAAGCCGGAAGGGCCGCCAACATAACCAATATCGACGATTGTGTTGCGGACCACGGCCGCAATGTCCACCACGGCCTTCGATGTGATCTCGCCGGCCACCAGGCACACGCCGGTCGTAATCATGGTCTCGCAGGCGACGCGGCTCGTCACGTCTTGCTCGAACATGGCATCTAGAACCGCGTCGGAAATCTTGTCGGCGACTTTGTCCGGGTGGCCTTCGGTAACAGATTCGGACGTGAAAAGAATCCCCTTATGCGTTCTCATGGCCCACTCCAATGATTCAGTGATCGGTGGCTGGTTATCGGTAGCTAGAGTCTTTGGTTTTCCAGGGGCATCAATTCCTTGTCCCACGGAACTGCGCCATCAACGCGGCTGGGTCCATCCTGAATCCCGGACCCATCGTGCTGCTCATGGTGCAGGCCTTCATGTAAGTGCCCTTGCAGACTGCGGGACGCGCATTGACGATTGACTCGACGACTGCGGCGGCGTTTTCCTCGATCTGTTCGCTGGAAAAGGATGCCTTGCCGATGGGCACGTGGATGTTGGCGTTCTTGTCCACGCGGTAATCGATCTTGCCTTTCTTGATCTCGGTGACCGCTTGAGCGACGTTCGGCGTAACGGTTCCGGCTTTCGGACTGGGCATGAGTCCGCGCGGACCGAGGATTTTACCCAGTTTCCCCACGCGCTTCATCATGTCGGGCGTGGCCACGGTCGCGTCGAAATCGGTCCACCCGCTCTCGACCTTTGCCACGAGCTCCTCGGCGCCGGCTTCCAGCGCGCCGGCCTCGCGCGCGGCCTCTTGCTGGTCTTCCTGCTGGCAAAAGACCACAACCCGCAGTTCCTTACCTGTGCCATGGGGCAGGGAGACGGAACCGCGAACCATCTGATCCGCATGTCGCGGATCGACCCCAAGGCAAAAGGCCAACTCGATGGTTTCGTCGAACTTGGCCGTAGCACATTCCCTGACATCTTTGGCACACTCGGTGAGGGAATAGTATCGGCCGCGCGCGACTTTCTCGCGTAATACGGCCATTCGTTTGCCGTGTTTAGCCATCCTACAGTCCCCTATCGTCTGTGGTCCATTGCGGGCCGAGATGGCCCTCCCACCTCCTGGCGAAACGCAGAGCGGATGTGAGGGTGGAAACGCTAGCCCTCAACCAACAGGCCCATACTTCGTGCAGTGCCTTCGATCATGCGCACGGCGCCATCGATATCCGCGGCATTGAGGTCGGGCGCCTTCAGCTTGGCGATTTCCCGCACCTGCTCCCTGGTCACCGAACCCACTTTGGTCTTGTTGGGCTCGCCTGAAGCCTTGGCAAGCTTCGCCGCGCGCTTGAGCAATATGGCGGCGGGCGGCGTCTTCGTAATAAAACTGATACTGCGGTCCTCGTATACCGTGATAACGGCCGGAATCACCAGGCCTTGCTGATCCTTGGTGCGCTCATTGAACTGATTGCAAAAGTCCATAATGTTCACGCCATGCTGGCCCAAGGCCGGGCCGACGGGCGGGGCCGGAGTGGCTTGCCCCGCAGGACACTGTAATTTGATCTGCGCGATGATTCTCTTCGGGGGAGGCATGGGAAGAGTCTCCCTTTACATTTTTTCAACCTGCCAGAATTCCACTTCAACGCTCGTGAAGCGTTCGAAGATTTCTACCATCACCTTGAGTTTGCCACGGTCAGGATTGATCTCATCGATATTGCCCAGGAAGTTCGAGAAGGGCCCGTCGATAATCTTAACCCGTTCACCGGGCTCGAACTCAACTTTGGGCTTGGGGCGTTCGCGCTCGCCGCGAATCTCTTCGATGATCGCGCCCACCTCGGCGTCCTCGAGCGGCACGGGCACGGTCCGCGAACCGATAAAACCCGTCACGCCGGGCGTGTTCTTGATCAGGTGCCACAACTCCGGATGAAGCTCGGGATGCTCAGGCAGTTGGACAAGGACATAGCCCGGGAAAAATTTCCGCTTGGATATCCTCTTCTGCCCGGACTTCATTTCGGCCACCTGCTCCATCGGAACGAGCACATTGCTCATTAAGTCGGACAGCCCAGCTTGTTCGGCGAGCACCGTCAGGCTCTTCTTGACGTTGGCCTCCTGACCGGAGAGGGCATGGATCGCATACCAGCGCCGCTTGATTCCGTCGTCGGGCACCTCTGTAATGAGCGGCGGCTCACCTTCCTCGGCAGGCGCCTCCTCGGCATCCGGCAGGACTTCGTCCGGCGCTTTTCCCTTCGACAATGTTCTACCTCCCTCGGGAAAACCCTATCGAGCGCCTTTCCGCACGGTTGGGCACAAGACACCAGGCCCTTCGGCACGCATGGTTATCGCCCGCCACTTGTGTTTGGCCCCTTTCTGGGCCATCCAGCCATGGCGTCATGTTGCAACGTCAAGCAGCCAAACCACAGCACGCTGAAACGCGATATCGAAGGTGTAGATAATGGCTGCGAGGATCAGCAACAAGATGAGCACGACCTGCGTCGAAGATTTCAACTCCTCCCTCGACGGCCAAGTCACCTTGGACAACTCTACCTTGACTTCCTGAAGAAAGTCCTGTATCCGGGCGATAAGGCCCCGCTTGGATATGGCCGCGGTCGCTTGTTTCGCCATCGGTTCCTCTCAAAATGCTGTGCCGGCAAACAGTGAAATGGCAGGCCTGAAGGGACTCGAACCCCCAACCTTCGGCTTTGGAGGCCGCTGCTCTAGCCAGTTGAGCTACAGGCCTGCGTAGAATAAGTCCATGGCCTATCTCAAACCCGGCGCCGCGTTTCATCGGGTCTCACGGTGCACCGTATGTTTCCGGTCAAACTTACAATACTTCTTTACACTGAGCCGATCGGGCGTCTTGCGCTTATCCCGTGTGGCGGTGTAGTTACGACGCTTGCACACCGTGCATTCCAGTATAACCATTTCTCGCATTTTTCTATAAGACTTTCACTACTCGATGATCTTCGTCACGACACCGGCGCCGACGGTTCGGCCGCCCTCGCGAATGGCGAAGCGCAGCTCC
>CAYRLQ010000410.1:0-3169 GCA_964425145.1 uncultured Nitrospiraceae bacterium | reverse complement strand
CGTCTGGCGGAAAGTGTCTTTTATCCTACACGTCGCCCCGTGGTTTGGCGGTGGTATCTCGTGGGAAACCGTTCTGGACAGCCAATACGCCCGGGTAATTCTCGAAACGGGCCTCATAGGCTTGGCGGCCTTCTTGTTTATGCAATTCCGCCTCTTACGCACCACACGCGAGGCTCGTCGATGGTCGCGCGACTGGCTGTGCCGCGGTCTTGGATTAGGCATGAGTGGCGCCACGATAGGGTTGATCGTACACTCGCTGGGCACGATATCGTTCCTTATCGTCCGGATTATGGAGCCCTTCTGGTTCCTAATGGCGTTGACTGCGGTGGCGCGGTCCCTGGCTATCGATGGCCATGAGCGATCCATGCGCGCCGCACGCCTGGCCCGGGAAAACCAGCGCGCCGATGCCCAAGCCTCGACAGAGGTGCTCGAAGCCACACCACGCCCGCTGGGCTATCCTCCGGAAGAACAAGCCCCCAGTCGCGGCTGAACGACCCCACCTGCCCTCAGCTTTTCCAGCACTCCCGAAACAATGGGCAAAGGACTTCTATGCCCGCTGGCTGGCGTCGCGGGCGGCCTTCAGCTCCGCGAGGCGGGGCACAGAATAGGTGCCCATGATCATCTGGTCGATGATGGTGACCTCGGTGGCGGACTCCCGGGCGTGTTCGAGGTCGATTTTCTTGTCCCGGTACAACCGGTGCAGGTACTCCTCGAAAAGGAACGAGTGGCTGGTAGTTTGCTGGATACCGATGCGCATACCGTCGGTGTCGCCCTCGAGGATCGCGTCGCTGATGGGTTTGATGTCATTGAACATCATCTCGAGGGCGGGAAGGCGGCCGCCGCCGATTTTCGGCACGAGGCGTTGGCAGATGATACACTGCAGGCAGTCGCGCAACTGCAGTTTTACGAGGTCGCGCTCGATGGGCTCGAAGAACGATACGATGCGGTTGATGACCTCTGAGGCGGTGGTGGAATGGAGCGTGGTTATGACGAGGTGGCCTGTCGCGGCGGCTGTGATGGCAGCACGCACCGTATCCGGGTCGCGCATCTCGCCGAGCATGATAACGTCGGGGTCGTGCCGCATGGCCCCGAGCACAGCTTCGGCGAAGGTGTTGACGTCATTGCCCAGGTTGCGCTGCGAGAGGACGGACATCTTGTTGTGGTGGACGTATTCGACGGGGTCTTCCACCGTAACAATGTGGAGCGATCTGTTCGAGTTGATCCAATCGATGAGCGCGGCAGCGGTGGTGGTCTTGCCCGAGCCCGTCATGCCGGTCACGAGCACCAGGCCGCGCTGCAGTTGGGCCATCTTGACCATGGTATCGGCGGGAATGTTCAGTTCCTCGAACGACGGAATCCGTTCGGGCAAGAGCCGGAAAGTGCAATGGGGCGCGCCTGTCTTCATGAACGCCGACACACGCGCGTAGCCTAAGCCGGTCTCGTGAAAACTGAAGCTGGTTTGTTTGGCTTCTTCAAACTGGGCCCAGTGTTCGTCCGAGGCGATTTCACGCACCAGGGCGAGAATTTGCGCCCCCGAGAGAGGCGCGAGGAGTTCTGAGTGCCGTGTTTGGCCGTCGATCCGAAAGACGGGGTGCTCCCCCGGGGACAGGTGCACGTCGCTCGCCTTATATTGCAGCATTGCCTGAAAGAGCAGCTCGACGCTGATGGGCTCCAGGCGGTACTTTTCTCCCTGGGTACGCCACACTTCCGGCAGAACGAGGCATTCACACAGTTTGTCGACGGCTTCTTTGACGCGTTCCGGGGCGGCATCGGACCGGTCCACCGGAGGACAGTCCATGGTCTGCCACCCCATTTCTTCCGCCAGGTTGCAGACATCGCTGTATTCTTCTGCAACGGCGCGAAGCGTGTCGGCCGCGGTCTTGCTCACACGCGCGCGCAGATTGAAGGTTTCAAACGCCCCGTTGAACTCGGGACGCTCCGCTATGAACTCCATCGTGTCACCGCGGGCCATAATCTTGCGCGGCGCCCCCTGGATTTTGAAAAGCTGATCGCTGAGAATGACCGCCACCTCCCGAATGCTCTTGTGACGGCCAGTCCCAATTACCGTCTCTGCCATGGGTCCACTTCCTGTCTCGATTTGCCAGCCGCTGGCCTGCCGGATGTCAGCGCCGCGTGCTGTTCACGCATTGCCGAACACGGCGCTGCACGCCGGGAAATAATCTAGTCTGCCGGCCCGACGACTAGCCGCCGTGCGACAGCTCATGCCGCCAATTCCACTACACCCCATCATACACCGTGTTGCTCCGGGCGTCAAAGTGGAAAACGGGCGCCTTCAAACCGGCCCACTGCTGCGAACAGTCCGTGGACAACCGGCTACTGTGCTGTCTCCCTGAGTTTGACACGCGCCCCCAGGGTTGGATACGGTACTTTATCAAAGTGCTTATGGTAATTGCTATTCCTGACGGCCATTAGCCAGCGCCTCACAGTTATTCAGAGCGCGCCCTGGCAAACCCAAACGAGTTCTATGCGCAATTGCACCGGTACTTGTTTGGCAGGCCGCCCAGGGAGGTTTGTCGAGGATGAAAAGAAAAGAGCGCTTATTCACTCCGGGACCAACGGCCGTTCCGCCGGAGGTGCTCATGGCTATGGCCGCGCCCATGACCCATCACCGTCAAGCGGCATTCCAAGAGATTTTCGTGCGTGTATCCGAAAAGCTCAAAACCGTGTGTCAAACATCGAGTCCAGTCGTTATCCTGGCCGGTTCAGGCACGAGCGCCATGGAAGGGGCAGTCGTCAATACATTGTCCCCCGGCGATAAAGCGATTTCGGTCTGCGGCGGCAAGTTTGGCCGGCGCTGGGGCCAGATCGGTGAAGCCTATGGCGTGGCGATGAATGTCATCGATATCGAGTGGGGCACTGCGGTCGACCCGAGCCGGATCGAGAACATGCTCAAAGACCAGCCCGATACCAAGGCCGTCTTTACCACACTAAACGAAACCAGCACGACCGTGTTGACCGACGTCAAAGCGATCGCCGCGATTACCCGAGACACCGACACAATACTGGTCGTGGATGCGGTGAGCGCCTTGGCCGCCGACGAACTGCGGATGGATGAGTGGGGGGTCGACCTGGTTGTAGCGGGGTCGCAAAAGGCCCTGATGTTACCGCCGGGGCTGGCCTTCGCGGCCATCGGACCCAAGGCCCGGGA
>CAYRLQ010000409.1:0-3173 GCA_964425145.1 uncultured Nitrospiraceae bacterium | reverse complement strand
CTGGAAGAAGGTTTCCCGATGGAGGCGCTTTGGCGTGTGGTGCAGTCCATGCAACAAGCCGCAGAGCACGTCGGGGTGTGCATAGTCACGGGCGATACCAAGGTTGTGGACAAGGGTAAGGGGGACGGGATATTCATCAATACTGCGGGCATCGGCGTTATCGAGCGAGACGTCTCACTTTCGCCGCAAAGAGTCCAACCAGGAGACGTGCTGCTCCTTAACGGCGACATTGGGCGCCATGGCATAGCCGTAATGGCCGTCCGGGAGGGCATTGATTTCGAGACCGAAATAGAGAGTGATTTGGCGCCGCTTTCCGGCATCGTGGGGGCGCTTCTCGAGGAGAGCCCCGAGGTGCACTGCATGCGCGACCTGACTCGGGGCGGACTGGCAACCGCCTTGAACGAAATCGCCCAAACTGCGGGCGTCGGGATTGAGGTGGACGAGAATCGCATTCCTGTCCGAGAAGACGTGCAGGGGGCATGCGAGTTGTTGGGACTCGACCCGCTTTACGTGGCCAATGAAGGGCGGTTCATTACATTTGCCGCGCCCTCGGACGCCGAGCGCGCCCTGTGCGTTCTGCGGGCTCACGAACTTGGCGCAGGGGCCAGCATCATCGGCAGCGTCACAGACAGTTCGTCCTCCCGCGTGATCATAAGAAGTGCGATCGGTGTGCCGCGGATTCTGGACCTGTTAAGCGGCGAGCAATTGCCCCGCATCTGCTGATCGGTCGGCCACGCCAACTCGACCGTAGCATCCTGAGTATTCCACATTGCCGATGCCTGTCACGCGGGACTAGCCACAGAATAGGAGTCTAGCTGCACTTGACATGCTCTATGACTTATACAGCTTTTTTTGAGCCAACTTGCTATGATACAGTCGTGGGTAGGATAGTCCGAGTAGTGGTGCCTGATGTTGCGCATCATAGTATCCGATGGGCAATCGGCGGTAAGGAGTGCCTTTAAGAACTATTAGATTCCGCCGCATCGCTTGAAAAGAGTTTTGCAGCACTGTTGAAAAGAGATCCTATGGATGCCAGGGAATGAATCGAAATCGCTTAGCCGCGATGAACTACGCCGGTTAGTAACAGACTCCTTACGCAAGCAAGGCTTTAGAGTCTCGCGCGGCCAGCTCATTCCACCAGCGAACAGAACTAAGGACGATGTCCGAAGCCGTCATGACCTAGCCGTTCAGCATAAGGTTGGGAAGGCTAGGAAAAGCCTAGCCCGCCATGAACGTGAACTTCTAGCAAGAATCGCTGATGGTCGGGAAGTTGAACCAGAGAACGTTCGCCCTTTGCTCGTTGAAGTTGAGCCTGATTCAAAAGACGAGCTTCTATTCCGGTATGCATCCCTGCATTGGAGTATTCCCGTGTCCTCTGGATACGGACGACGCCTGCGATTTCTGATTCTCGACCGAGATAATGAGAAGCTTATGGGAATAATAGGCTTGGGTGATCCTGTTTTCGGGCTAGCGGCACGCGACCAGTGGGTTGGCTGGGACAGTGAAACCCGGCGGCTGAACCTCAGGCACGTAATGGACGCGTTCGTTTTGGGGGCCGTTCCTCCCTATTCGATGCTGCTCTGCGGCAAGCTTGTCGCATTGCTCGCAGCCAGCAACGAGGTCCGCACTGCTTTCAAGAGAAAGTATGCAAAACGCGCCTCCTTGATTAGCAGGAGGTCAGCGGATGGGCGCTTGGCTCTTATCACGACCACCTCTGCCCTTGGCCGGTCGTCCGTCTACAATCGCCTCAAGTACCGAGACGAACTCGTTTTTAAAAGCGTTGGTTACACAAGCACTTGGGGCGAAATATTCTTCGCGAATGGCGTCTACGCGCCTCTACGCGCTTATGCTGAAGCAAACCTTGAGCCTACAGCCAAACAGCAGGACTGGGGAACCGGCTTCAGGAACCGACGGGAAGTGGTGCGGAAATGTTTACGCGACCTGGGTTTCCCTGAGGAAATGTTGCAGCATCGCATACAGCGTGAGGTCTTTGTCGTCCCATTGGCACGCAATACGTCCTCGTTTCTGCGGCGAGACCATTCCAGACTAATGTGGCACGATCGCCCTTGTAAGGACCTCGGCGACTGGTTCAAGCAGCGTTGGCTATTACCTCGCGCGGCTAGGGACAAACGATATCTCTCTTTCGAGTCATCACACTATCGCCTTTGGAGCCAGGAATAGGCGGGTACTACATGCCCTCAGAAGACACACCCTTTGCGGACTTGCCGGCCGCCTTGGTCGAAGAGGTCTTGGGCCAGACCACTGAGGTCGGCGATATGCTCCTCAAGACATTCAGGCAGGTGAAAGAGGACAGAGTTGCCCTCCGCGAGCAGCTTGGCCAAAAGAACCTAATCCTCAATGAGAGTGCTCTGGGGTATCCACCGCTACCGACAACTTGCGCTTCGGATGGTTCCTACGCCATTGAACGGTTGCTGACGGTGGATTTGGTGGCAGCCGCGGCTGTGGCAGTGGAAGGGCTCACGCCTCCGTCCGAAAAACGCCATTGGGAACAACCGCACCACACAACTTTTGTGGCCGCCGAGACTCATCACGCGGAAACAGCCACAGTGCTTCGTGCAGTGATGCTTGGCAACGAGTTGAAACTGGCAAGTCACGCGCCTCACGAGCTGGTCATGATCGATGGCAGCTTTACCTTACCGATTATCTACTTCAACCAAGCGCTAAACAAAGCACCGGAAATCGCCAGTCTGCGATGTTCACAGGAGTTCCTGGGCAATTGCGCCGCATATCTCGAATCCTATAACGCCCTCTTGCATGCAGAGAGATCGGACCGGCAGTACATCGCCCTTCCAAAGTACTCGACGCGAAGAGAGATCGGACGTGAGGCCGGCTGGCCGACAGAACACGATGATCGAGGGCTGTTAACCTTGATACTGCAGCCCGGCGAACTCACGCGTCCGAGACTAATGGAGCAGCCCGATCAGGATTGGCATCTCAACACGAACAAAGTCCCTGCTGCGTTTCGCGAAACCGCGCACGCCGTGGCAAACAATGCAATCTCAGCCCTTCAACGAATACATGTGATCTACTACAAGCCGCAAGAGTGGTTGCCCGCCTTGCGCGTGGAAGTACCTGAGAGCCTTGCGACGAATACCCATCGGCTTGCTACAGTCATCCAGGGACTGAAGCACCAGTGCGCAACTGCATCCATG
>CAYRLQ010000408.1:316-3204 GCA_964425145.1 uncultured Nitrospiraceae bacterium | reverse complement strand
GTTCGCGGTGCAAACGCCATACTCGCTCTGAGGTGTGCCAAGCTCTCACGAAGATGCGAAGATTTCTGGAAACAACGCGCCTCATGACAAAAACCCCAAAATATGACGCAGGTCCCCAATAAGGGCTTTCGTCGAAATGCGTATCTTGGGCCGTATTTTGCCGATTTCACTCCTGAACGGTTACGAAACGGCGCGATAAACGAGTGTGGCGGGCGCGTCTCTTGACGCAAGCGGCTTCAGGGGGATACTCTCCATAAACGTGGTTCAGATTGCCGTATCGCTTCGTGTGCATTTGCCTTGGGCAAAACCCGAGAGAGACACGTGATTGTGGCGAGACCGCCAATCGGGAAAGGAGAGAACATAATGCGTAGTGACCAAGTCAAACTGGGACTCGAACGGATGCCGAACCGTGCATTGTTGTATGCAACGGGCGTTACGGTTAAGCAAATGGACCAGCCCTTCATCGGCGTGTGTACGAGCTTTACCGACCTGGTGCCCGGCCACATCGGCATGCGGCGGCTCGAGCGGAAGATAGAGTGGGGCGTCTGCGCGGGCGGGGGGACGCCGTTTCTGTTCAGCGTGCCGGGCATTTGCGACGGCGTCGCAATGGGCCATTCGGGCATGCACTACTCGCTGCCGTCGCGCGAACTCATCGCCGACATGATCGAGTCGATCGTGCAGGCGCACCAACTCGACGGTATCGTGCTGCTGACGGATTGCGACAAAATCACGCCGGGCATGCTGATGGCGGCGTGCCGGTTAGACATCCCCGGCATCGTAGTGACTGCCGGGCCTATGATGTCCGGGCGCTACCATGGCCGTAAGTTGTCGCTGGTGCGCGATACCTTCGAGGCGGTGGGCCTGTGCCAGGCCGGCAAGATGAGCGCAGCGGAAGCGGCGGAACTGGAGACCGAGGCGTGCCCCGGCGAGGGCTCATGCCAGGGACTCTACACGGCAAACACGATGGCCTGCCTGACCGAAGCGATGGGCATGAGCCTGCCGGGCACAGGGACAAGCCTCGCGGGCACGGCCAAGAAGATGCGCCTGGCCTATGAAGCCGGGGAACGTGTGATGGAGCTGGTCCGCGAAGGCGTCACGGTCCGCCAGGTTGTGACCGAGGCCGCCCTCGAGAACGCGATCCGGGTGGACTTGGCGCTTGGCGGTTCGACCAACACCGCACTGCACATCCCTGCCATCGCGCATGCCGCGGAAGTCGACGTGACCATCGACACGTTCGACCGTCTGAGCCGAGAGGTGCCTCAGTTGGCCTCGTTACGGCCCGGCGGCGACCAGATGATGGAAGATTTCGAGTGGGCCGGCGGCATCCCATCGCTGCTGAAGACGTTATCGCCGCTGCTGGATGGTAATTGCAGGACTGTTTCCGGCAAGACCATTGCTGAGTTGTGCGGGACGGCCCCGGACCCCGACCGTGAGGTCATTCATGCCTTGGACGACCCCATCGCCAGGGAAGGCGGCATCGCGATTCTGAAGGGTAGCCTCGCGCCGGACGGCGCCGTGGTCAAGCAGGGCGCCGTGGCCGAGAAGATGCTCCAGTTTACGGGGACGGCGCGCGTGTTCGATGCCGAGGACGCCGCAATGCAGTACCTGCAGGAGGGCAAAGTGGTGCCGGGCGACGTGCTCATCGTGCGCTATGAAGGCCCCAAAGGCGGCCCCGGCATGCGCGAGTCATTGGCGCTCACGGCCGCCGTGGCCGGGTGCGGGCTGGGCGACAAGATCGCCATCGTCACCGACGGCCGGTTCTCCGGCGGCACCAAGAACCTTAGCATCGGCCATGTCTCGCCCGAGGCGGCCGAGGGTGGAGCGATCGCGCTGGTCCAGGACGGGGACCAAATCAAGGTGGACCTGCCCAACCGGACGGTGGACCTGCTCGTGGACGACGCCGAGCTGGCCAAACGCAAGAAGGCGTGGCGGCGGCCCGCACCCAAGTTTAAGCGCGGCTGGCTCGCGCGCTACGAGCGCCTGGTCACCAGCGCAGCCTACGGTGCCGTGCTGGAACCGCCGGAGGTGTAAAAGCAGTTATCAGTTGACGGCTGACAACTAACAAGGGACGCTATGAACGCGATACAATCCAAACGCACTTTTATGAAGTCCGAATTCGGCGCCTCCCATGGATTCGTGTCGGACCAGATGAAAGGGATTCCGCCGCCGCCCGTCCAGAAGCCCTACGATGCAAACTCCAGGCTCGTGGACCTGCCAAAACCCGCTGAGGAGGTGTTATCGCAGCAGTACATTGGCGCATGTTTGCGGCAGCGGCGAAGCCGGCGCCAGTTCTCGCGAAGAGAACTCTCCCTGGAACAATTGGCTTTCTTGCTCTGGGCCACCCAGGGGATCGAGGAAGTCGCCCCCGGCGGCTATGCCAGCCTCCGACCCGCGCCCTCGGCCGGGGCCCGGCATGCTTTCGAGACCTACATCGTGGCGAACCGCGTCAGGGGGCTTGACCAAGCCGTGTTCCGCTACTTGCCCCTCACGCACCAGTTGCTGCTCGAGTTCGCCGAACGCGGCATGGCCCGGAAGATCACCCACGCGGCGCTCGGCCAACAGTTTGTCGGGGATAGCGCAGCCGTATTCGTCTGGAGCTGCATCCCGTACCGCGGCGAATGGCGCTATACGGTCCTGGCGCACAAGGTCATGTTGCTCGATGCCGGCCACGTCTGCCAGAACCTCTACCTCGCCTGTGAGGCGATGGGCTGCGGCGCCTGCGCCATCGGCGCCTACGACCAGCAGGCCATCGACGCCCTGCTTCGGCTCGATGGCGAGGACGAATTCGTGATTTACCTCGCCCCGGTTGGCGTGGTGTGAAGATGACGGATGTTGAACCGGGATATGTGCGCCTTGGACGGCGCGGGGAACTGAAGGTCCGCGCCGAG
>CAYRLQ010000408.1:0-306 GCA_964425145.1 uncultured Nitrospiraceae bacterium | reverse complement strand
CTGGCGGCGTGCGATCTGTGTGCACATCGGTGTGGCGTGAACCGCCAGCGGGACGAGAGGGGCAAGTGTCGTACCGGCGCGCGGGCCATGGTGTGCAGCTTCCATCCGCACTTCGGCGAGGAGGCGCCCCTCGTCGGGCGGCACGGGTCGGGCACGGTCTTCTTCTCCTGGTGCAATCTGCATTGCCACTTCTGCCAGAATTACGAGATCAGCCAGATGGGCGAGGGGACCGAGGTAGAGCCCGAGAACCTGGCCCGCATGATGCTCGAACTCGAGGCCGTCGGCTGCCACAACATCAACTTCGTC
>CAYRLQ010000407.1:0-3220 GCA_964425145.1 uncultured Nitrospiraceae bacterium | reverse complement strand
CGGACAAACGAGTTTGTCCGTGGCACCCGAATGTGTATCCTTTATTCTGTTGAGCCATACTAAGGGTACCGGACCGAAAAGCTGATGGCTGAAAGCTGGCCGCTGAACGCTTACCTTTCCGTTAGATTCAAAACGGGCGCCCCCATTATTAAAAAGCCTTACAACAGGCGGTCGAGGACGGACCGGATGGCGTGTTCATTGGCGTAGTAGAAGCGGCAGGAAAAGCGGAGAAAGAAGAACAGCATGCCGCCGAAGACCCAGAGGGCGGCGATCGTTAGGAACAGGTAGCGCAATGCGGCCTTGCCGCGCGCGAGACTGGGGAATCGCGGCGGGCGTGGCTCCTCAAGGGTCACAGTTACCGAGGGCCTTTTGTGGGCGGTTGACGCGTCCCGTGCAGTATGATTTTCAGACAACATTCCGATCACTCCGATCGCGACGAGTCGGAATCGATCGACTGGCTGTCACGATCGTCTCGTTTCTCCAGGTGCTTGACCCTGTGGGCCAGGAGGGCGAGTTCCTGTGCGAGTTCGCGATTTCGTTCTGACAAGCGTGAGATGATAACACTGAACCCAAGGACAATGCCGATCAGAAACAGAAATGACACGCCATAGAACACAGTAAGATACTGCACTTGGAAAACCGTGGCCAGCTTCTCGATCAGCACCGGGAAAATGCCGATGAGGAAGCTGGCGCCGGCGGCGGCGAGCCAGAGGAGCGCGTAGCGTTCTTTGAGCCGGCCGCGGCGGACAAGTTCGAGCACCAAGGCCAGCAGCAGTATGCTCAATACGAGCAGGCCGATGCGGTGTGCGGTCTGAAAACCGAATTGTTGGGTCCCTTCCACGGCTCAGGGCTCCTCGGCAGTGTGCGTGAACTTCCGGAACGCGTCGACAAAGATGGCCAGGCCGACTTTTACCATGTAATAGGCGGCGTTCTTTGGGTTGATCGACGTAGCGCCGCCCAGCCTGGGCCGCATTTCGACAGGCACTTCGGCGGCCTTCAATCCGGCCTTATGGAGTATAACCAGTGTCTCGGGCTCAGGATAGTCCTCGGGGTAATGTCGGGCGAACAGTGAGAGCGCTTTGCGATTGACTGCGCGGAATCCGCTGGTCGTATCGGTGATCCCACTGCCGATAAGGGCGTCGATAAGGCGCGAGAGAATCGACTTGCCCACGCGCCGTGGCATGGAAGGCGTGTAGCTGCTGGCGGCCACGTAGCGCGACCCTATAATCAGGTCCGCCGTGCCCTTCTCGACGTGCTGGACGAGTAACTGCACCTGCTCAGGTGGGTGTTGGCCATCGGCATCGCACTGCACTGCGATGTCGTACCCGTTGCGAAAGGCATACTTGAAGCCGGTCTGCATAGCGCCGCCGATGCCGAGATTATAGGGCAGCACAATGAGCTCGACGCCATCGAGCGATGCGACGACTTTGGCGGTGTCGTCCTGTGACCCGTCGTCAATCACGACAATGTCGCAGTCCGGCGCCTCTTGATGCAGATGGTTGATGACGCCTGCGACGGTCTCCGCTTCGTTATAGGCGGGTATGATAATAAGGACACGGTATCTCACACGCGGCCCTTTCTCCCGATTATGAACCATGCGGCCCCACAGAGCATGCCGATGGCGCGTGCCAGATCGCGCAAGGCGGTAATCCCTATGAACAACAACATCCGCGGCTCCCCTGTCCGCCTGGCCATCTTTAGCGGCAAAGGCAAATGTAATAGGACGTAAACAGTTACAAGCGCCAGGGCGGGTAAGGCAACGAACATAAACAAGGCGGGGACGAGCACCGAAACCAACGCGAGCGGGGCCACCGCGAGCAGAAACAGGGCCAGGGGCGGCGCAACAAAGTCGGCGAGGCCGGCATACTGGTCACCTTGGCGGGTCCGGTCGGGATGCTTGACGTACAGCTTCACACGCCAAAAACCGTGCCACAGTTGCGTCCGCAAGTAAGGCCAGAGTCTTGTTGGGTGAAAGTGGGCCACGCGCGCCTCGGGAACAAACCGCAGCTTGTAGCCCTTGTCATAGATACGATAGGCCAAATCGTTATCTTCGCCAGAGGCCATGGTAAAAGTCTCGTCGAAGCCACCCACAGCTTCGAATACCTCCTTGCGGTATGCGACGTTAAACGACCCCAAGAAATCGACTTCTTGCGCAAACCGCGCATGGCGCGCCGCAATCTCCTCATGAACCATTCGCGCGAGGGCCTTCTCGGGGCTGGTGAGGGCATATGTGCCGCCCACGGCCCCAACACCTTCCGCGAAGCCGGCGGCCAGGCGTTCGATCCACTCCGGTTCGGGGACGCAATCCGCGTCGGTATACGCCAGTATGCTCCCTTTAGCCTCTGCCGCCCCGTGGTTACGTGCCGCGGCGGGGCCGCGGTTCTCCTGGCGGATATAGTGTACCGGAAAGCCTTGCGCAATGCGAGGGGTCGCGTCGGTTGATCCATCGTCCACGACGATCACCTCTACATCGGGATACGTCTGGGCCAGGCAGGCTTCGAGGCATACGCCCAAGGTTGCTTCCGCGTTATAGGCGGGTATGATGATGGACACGAGCACCGCAGTTGCCGGTTGTCAATTGCCAGTGGCTGATAGTAAAAGGGACTGAGCCAACGAGCTTGTGAGGCGGGTCTGTCCCTTTTTCTTGCGCCTTTAGAAGGCGGCCATACCCATTACACAAAGGCTGACAGACTGTCACTTGTCAGCATTGGCGTGCCTCTCCCCTACTCTGTCGCGTCACGCGTCACTTGCACCATAGTATAATGCACGGGGATGCGGTTTGCGAAGGCCTGTTGTTCAGTCTTGACCGTGAACCGTATCGCGCTGGTTTGTTCGCCGGGTTCCGCTCCGGGGGCGAGTTGGGGTCGGATCAAGAACGCGTTGGGTTCAGGGCCGGGCTTCGTGGAAACGTCCAGGTTCGGGCCCAGCGCTTGCACGTCGACCAGTTCAAAGGCTCGATCTGCCGTGATGGTCGCGGTAGCGAAATCGTCCGATATGGATTTGGCGATAATCAGTTTCTTAGGAACTACGCTGTAGAAAGCGTTGAGTGTAGCGTGTGCCTTGCAGGTGAGGAATGGGAAGCGTTTGCAGACCACGTGTATTTTGAATAATTGATCGTGCTCGCCGGGAATAAGGTCTTGAGCCAGGGTTGCCTGGATCAAAAACTCGGGCCGATCAGGCTGGGCCCATTCGGCCTGCGGGCGTTTAGAAAACGCGAAAT
>CAYRLQ010000406.1:0-3247 GCA_964425145.1 uncultured Nitrospiraceae bacterium | reverse complement strand
GGTAACCGTTCACGGGGGTATTTCGCACTGTGTACACAAAAACAAGCCTTTGAGACCGCGGATCTACGCGGATACACGCGGATTTTTGTCTTCGATTGCCATTCAATCCGCGCAAATCCGCGCAATCCGCGGTAGGATGGCCTCTTGAGCGTACTTTCTCTAAGAAAAATGTGAAATGTGTCCGTGAACGCTTACAAACGAAGAAGGGATGTGGAAAAAGCCTCCTCCCATGACTTCCGTGCTCGTGCACGTCCTCGTTTTTCGTATTTCGAGCACGAGTCACGAGTACGAGCACGTTGCTGACAATGGAGATTTTTGAGATAGGGAGACAAACTCCTGTTCTCCGATCCAAACATCTCCCTATCTCCCAAATATCCCCACATCTCCCATCTATTGGGCCACCGTCTCCACGATGTCCACGCACTTGCGTGTCTTGCCGATGTAACGGAAGCGGACCACGCCGTCGGCACGTGCAAACAGGGTATGGTCTTTGCCCATGCCGACATTCTCGCCGGGATGGAGTTTCGTGCCGCGCTGGCGCACGAGGATGTTGCCCGCAACGACGGACTCGCCGCTGAACTTCTTCACACCCAACCGTTGGGACGCGCTGTCGCGTCCGTTCCGCGAACTGCCGCCCGCTTTCTTATGAGCCATTACTCTTCTCCTTCAAGGCCGGCACGCTTCTGGCGCAATTGCGCCGGAAACTCTACGCTTTCCCTTCTTCGCTTGCGCCGCTTTCCGCGCCTTCGCCTGGGATAATCTCGCGGACCTTCAGTTCCGTGAAGTGCTGCCGATGGCCGTAATTGCGCATGTATTTCTTGCGCCGCTTCTTCTTGAACACGCGGATTTTCTTGTGACGGCCTTGTTCGGTTACCTCGCACACGATTTTCGCCGACGTCAGCGCATCCGGGGCTGCCACAATCCCGTCGTCCGTGACCAGCAGCCGCACGTTGTCCAGCTCGACGATATCGCCCACCGGCGCGGCGATTTTCGCCACGCGCACAATGTCGCCTTCAAGTACTTTGACCTGTTTACCGCCTGTTTCTACGACTGCATACATAGGTTACTCTCCGAAAGTCGCCGCGCGGACTGCATCGATGACAGATTGGTCAATTATGCGATACAAACGCCACCGCGGCGGCGCGCAACTCGGCGCACGCCGAAAGCGAGGCCAGATAACTGGACTTCGCGTTCCGAGGAGATGGCAAATTCTCCGTGACTGTCCGCAAGCGGCCAAAGGCCCCTTCGGCAACGACCTCGTGACTGTTGACCGTCGCCTTTGGGTCTGCGATGATGCGGACCCGAGTTTCGTGCGGGCCGATGCCGGCGAAACTCAGCGTCGCGGCCACGTTGACGTTCTGCGGAAACGCTTTGACGGCCTCGAGGGCCGTGCCTTCGAATACCACTGTCGCCTCCGTCAGGCTCTCGACGTCAATCCCTTTCTCGACCAGATATGGCGCGCCGGCCAGGCCGCGGGCCGGTTTGCGGGTGGACAGCGTGACGCTGTGCAGCCCGGCTTCCATGGCCGAGCGTATGCCGTCCAGTCCGCAAATGGCGCCCGAGGGCACCTGAATATGAACGTCACTCGCGCTCGCGCGGTCGAACAATTCCGGGTGCTCGAGCAGCCCGCCGACGCTCATGATCAGGCAGGGCTTGTGATGCCTGATCGCCGCTTCGACCACGTCCTTGACCGCGCTCGCATCGGCGCATTCCACCAAGAAGTCCGCGGCAGCCGCACCCTCATCCAGCGAAGCAATTTGTGCGTTTAGGTGAAACGTGCGTTGCAGCAGCTTAGCCCGTTCCTCGACCTTGTCCGTCAGGGCGACAATCTCTGCGGGGATGTCACCCTGCTGGAGCGCGATGCACAAATCGGTGCCGATATTCCCGCAGCCGATCAGGCCCACTCTCATCTTGGCCACGCCAAACTCCGCGTTCGTAACAAAAAGACGCGGCTTCCCCCCGCTTCGAGGAAGCCGAAGCTCTCAATCTCCGTAGGATGTACCCCGTGGCACAACACTCTAAGTTGATGTGCTGAGCCTACCACACCGGTCGAATGCAAGTCAAATAGCTGTCAGGTATCAGCCGTCAGTTGAATGCTGATAACCGATAACCGACCGTCGGCTTTACTGGTACAACGCGGCGAGGGCATCGTCGATGAACGCACCCGAGATTCCCTCGGTGTCGACGACGGTGAAGAACAGGCACTGCTCGTCCTTGAAGGCCTTGAGCGTGGCGAGGCATTGGCGGACTTCATCGGGCGTAGTGTCGGGGGGCCGGTAGCGCAGGCCGAGGCGGTCCATGAGGTCCACGGCCCACTCGTGGTTGTTGCATTGCAGGCGCGTCATCAAATAGATGCCCAGCGCCACGAGGTCTCCGTGGACGAAGTGGCGCCTGGTGATGTGCTCGAGGTTGTAAGCCACGAGGTGTTCCGAACCCTCTTCGGGCCGGCTGGTGTTGATGCGGGCGCAAAACTCGACCTCACGCCGGTACAGGTCGACGATTGCATCGATCCCTTTGGGGGTCACGTCGTAGACTTCCCGGGCATTCTGGTCCAATTCAGCCAGGCACTGCCGCGCCAAGTCCGCCACAGCCGGGTCATAAGACTCACCCGTGTGTTCGTGGGCCAGCCTCCAGTCGTACAAGGCCGTGTGGATACTGGCGATGTCGCCCGCGCCTGCGCGGTTGAGGTGCGCAGGCGCCCTCTGGATGAGGGCGTAGTCGATGATGATCTCTTCCGGGTGGATGTCGCCGACGTAGGTGACCGCATTGGCGATGCGCATTGCGATCGTGTTGGTGAATGGCGCATCGACCGAGACGATCGTCGGCACGAGCACCATCCGGCACCCGCGTTTCCAGGCCAGGTACTTCGCCGTGTCGCAGCACGAACCCCCGCCCACGCCCACTACAACGTCGCATTCCGGGAGCATGTCCGCGAGCGCGTCCAACGTTTCCCGGTGCATATCGGTGACCATATGCACGTGAGCGGGTTCCCACGCGGTCTGTTCCTGAAGCACTTGCCAGGGCAGGTCCATGCTCACGGCAAGGACCGGGCCCGGTAAATCCGTGAGTCGCTTGGCAGCGCCCGCGCCGGACTCGATCCGAGGTGGTTTGTACACCGTGCGGAACTCCTTTTCTCAGGGGACCTCCCACGGCCCATTCTACCATCCGCATCCTGATCGTTGGAATTATACAGAACGTCATAAATAATGCCGCATATTGACGGAAAATTGCACGAGCCCTGTACTCG
>CAYRLQ010000405.1:0-3271 GCA_964425145.1 uncultured Nitrospiraceae bacterium | reverse complement strand
ATCTTCCGGGACTGGGACCCGGGCAAGGCGAACGAGACGTTCCCGCAGAACGACAAAGCCATCCTCCTGGACGGCGTAAGGTTCTTCGAGGAGTACACGCAAGAGCACCCCGATGAGGTGCTGGCGTTCTCCGACTGGATGAAGATTCCCATTGAGCCGCACCCGGTGTCGCTCGATCGGCTTCGGGGGCTCTTGCTGGAGCAGTTGGAGCGCAGCGCATGAGAAGTAACAGAAGGCGGCCGAGCAAACCATCCGGCGGCTGGACTCATTGAGCGAGGAATTGTAAGCCGAAATCGAAGGAGGCCGACAGGCGCCGCTGCCCCCAGGACTTGCCCGTCAGGCAGCGGCCGAAGGAAGCACATGACACATTCGCGCAATAGCTACAGTCGTAGATTTCACCAGGCAGCAGCCCCACGCTCGGCAGGCACAGCACCGAAAACAGGCCAATGAGCGACGTAAGGGAATCAAGCGAAAAGGCAGCTCCACCCCATGTCGGGTTTAACTTCGCCATGGGGCTGATACATGGGATTTTGTTTCAAGCTGGTATGGCTTTTTCGGAGCCGATGACCGTCCTACCCGTTTTCTTGAGTCATTTCACCGTCTCGCAAGCGATGATCGGCCTCTTCTCAGCATTGATGAAAGCCGGTAGCGTGCTTCCGCAACTGTTCGTGGCAAACAGGCTGGAAAGCAAGCCAAGGAAAAAGCCGGTGTTAGTAGTCATGATTTGGGTCCGCGCCGCCATTTGGCTAGTGTTGGGTTTATTGGCGTATTTTTGCCCGCCGGGCAAGCCGATCATCGTGTTGGTGGCCCTCCTGGCGTTGTTGTTCGGCTTTTCATTTGCCGGAGGAGTGGCGGTCATCCCATTCACAGACATCTGGGGCAAGGCCCTCCCGGCCACGCTGCGCGGCCGTTTTTTCGGTCATCGGCAGCTTTGGGGCGGCCTAATGGCAGTCGGCGCTGGCTATAGTGTAAAGCTTATCTTGGCTAATCCAGACATATCTTTTCCGAAAAACTACGCCTTCTTGTTCTTGCTGTCCTTTGTTTTCATAGCGATGTCTTACATTGCCCTCAGCTCGGTGCGTGAGCCCAAAGGCCAAGCCACAGGTCGGCCTCGCCAGATAGGGCTTTTTCTCAAGGAATCGGTACGGCTTTTGTGGGAAGATCGGAACTTTGGCCTTCTTATCCTAACCCAACTGGCTGTGGGCTTTGCGGCCTTCGCCCTGCCGTTTTACGTCCTATACGGGAAGAATGAACTGCACATGGCCGCCGAGCAGGTCGGAATCCTGGTGGGAGCCCAGATGGCGGGCGGTACTCTTTCGAATTTGTTGTGGGGGCAGTTAAGCGATCGGGTGGGCAACCGTATCGTGATTGTTTTGACAGCGGCTACGGCAACAGCAGTTCCTCTGTTAGGTCTGCTATCCTTCGCTGTGGGTTGGGGATTATTGATAGCTGTGTTTGTGCTGATCGGCTTTTCAACCAGCGGAGGGGGAATCGGATTCACGAACTACCTGTTAGAGATTGCTCCCGAGCATCTGCGGCCGACGTATATAGCACTGCAAGGGACTTTGATGGGTTTGACGATGCTCTTGCCAATATTCGGCGGCCTGCTGATAGACATATCTTCCTATCAAGCTGCGTTCCTGGTAACCTTGACCGTATTGATAACAGGACTCTTGTTGTCCCTGACCCTGAAGGAGGTCAGGAACGGATAAGCTGGGAACTACCGCAAGGGGAAAAGCGGTACGCCCAGTTCGGGGCCACAATCGAGCACTGCATTGGTTGTGAGCAGTGTGAGGAGCGCTGCTCCAGGATCTTCCCGTGAGGGAACGCCTCGAGAAAGCGCACCTCAGATTCGCCAAACAGGTATAGTTGTACATATCATCACGAAGCAGGCCGGGCGCTTGTCAGCCTGAGTGCCGGAAAGAGGGAGCAACACAGGATGACTTCTCGTGAACGGGTGGTGACCGCACTGCGGGGCGAGCAACCGGATCGCATCCCTTTCGACCTGGGAAGCACGCTGGTAACCGGCATTACCCGCAACGCCTACCTGGAGCTGGCGCGAAGGCTGGACCGGCATACGGATCAGGCAACCTTGTACGATGTCGCGCAGGGGCTCGCCGAGGTGGAAGAAGACATTCTGCAGCAGCTCGGGGTAGACGTGCGGGGCCTTATCCCCAATTTTGCGAGAAAGTCCCCGCAGGTGGAAGATTGCGGGGACTACGAGCTTTTCACCGACGAGTGGGGGCTGGTGTGGAAGCGGCCAGCCGACGGACTCTACTTCGACGTGGTCGAGAACCCCCTGGCAGGCGACATAGACCAGAAGGACATTGATGAATTCCCCTGGCCTGAGCCCACGGACAAGTCGCTCATTCAGGGCCTAAAGGAGAAGGCTGAGAAATTCCACCGGGAGGGCCGGGCTGTGATGCTGGAGAGCCTGTGTGCCGGCGTCTTCGAGATGTGCTGCCGGATGAGGGGCATGGAGCAGTTCTGCATGGACCTAGTCCTTAACCCCTCCCTGGCGTGCGTTCTGATGGACAAGTTCGTGGAGTTGAAAATCGCTTTCTACCGCCTGGCTGCCGAGCACCTGAGCGGCTACGTCCAGTTCATCCGCGAGGGCGACGATGTGGCCGGGCAGGAAAGCCTCCTGATCTCGCCCGACCTTTATCGGAAGCATCTTAAACCCCGGCACGCCCAGTTGTTCGACGCACAGCGCAAGCTGTTCGAAGAACCATTCTTCGTGTTCTTCCACTCGGACGGGGCCGTCTACGAGCTGATCTCCGACTTCATCGAGGCCGGAGTGGATGCGCTCAATCCCGTGCAGGTGAGCGCCAGTGGCATGGACCCGGCCAAGCTCAAGGGGGAGTTCGGCGAACACATCGCTTTCTGGGGCGGAGCTGTCGATCCGGCCCTGCTGGCCCGGGGCTCCGCGGCTGAGATTGAGCAGCAGGTGCGACGGCACGTACAGCAGTTCGCACCGGGCGGACGATATGTCTTCGGAACGATCCACAACGTCCAGGACGACGTGCCAGCCGAGAACTTCATGGCAATGTGGGAGGCTTTTGACAAATTGAGAAAATATTGAGCGTCCGTGCGGCCGGCCCCGCACAAGAAGCCGCTGGACCCGTGGGGAGGAAATGTGGGTATGGATCCGGACGCACAGGCATGGCTGGCGGAGAAAGGCACAGGGCTTTTGAGGAAAGTTGGCCTGAAGCCCGGACAAAGGGTGTTGGATTTCGGATGCCAGAGGGGTAATTATACTATGCCAGCCGCG
>CAYRLQ010000404.1:0-3284 GCA_964425145.1 uncultured Nitrospiraceae bacterium | reverse complement strand
ATACCGCATCACCAAAGCGCAAGCGGACAAGTTCGCCAACGCGTTGGCCCAACTCGAGACCCAAGATCCTCACCAGAGAAACCTCGATCCGGCACTCGCCAAGGCCGAACGCGATGCCCTCGAAGGCCAACTCGATACGTTGCGCGAAGAACTCGCCGAATATGAGGCCACCAAAGCCGGCAAACTGCCTGCGCGCGCAGTGCAATCCCTGGACGACCTGCCCCGTCTCTTGATCCAGAAACGGATCGCCGCGGGGATGACGCAAAAGGCCCTGGCCCACAAACTCGGGCTCAAGCCACAGCAAATCCAGCGGTACGAGGCCACGGACTACGCGTCCGTCAGCCTCTCCCGCCTGCAAGAAATCGCCCACGCCCTCGGCCTCAGCCGCCTTTCGGGCTAGACCCCTGCCCGCCACGTCCTGCACTCCAACATTCTTCCTTCCAGCTTACCCCCGGCTTTGCGCCACTGCGCCTCTGCTCGTCTGCTTCTTTGCCCCTCTTCTTCTCTGCGCCTTTGCGCCTTTGCGTGACCAAACTCCGGGGAATCATGCCCCACTTGGCTCTCTCGCGTGCCAGACACCCCCTCGCGCGGGGAGATCCAGCGACAAACTACCGAATACCCTGACCTTGTTCGCGGGCCGTTGACCATTCCTCGGTCCACGTGATGTGCTGACCAGAGTCTTGCCAAATGCGGGCGGTTGTGCTATGTTCAGTACTGTGATAGTGTCTAGGATCGCACTGATCATGAACGGGCGAAGTGCCACATGTCAGCCTTGCCGACCGACGACGGCAACCCGGAACAACTCCCGCGACGATCACGACGGCGTAAGAGTACGCATACCGCGAGAGCGACAATCTGGTCGCGAAGGCGACGGGAGAAAACAGAAGAACGATTGCTGTCCCCGTTTTTTCCTTCTCTGGAGAACTCACGCGCACGCGCGAATAGGCGGGCGTTGAGGTCATAATATCTCAAGAGGCACTCGTCAAACAGACTGATGAAATAGAGGAAGGTACGGAAAATGACTGACAACACTCCGGAGGAGAACAAGTCCAACGCATTGTCATTGACAAACTCCGAAATATACCGGATGTCTGGCGATCTAATGATGCAATCAGAAAACGTCCGATGGACTCGCTTGAACACCCTTCTTGTGGTTGACTCCATTTTTCTGCTGGCTTGGGCTGCGGTTTTTGCGGGCACCGAATACTTCTGCCTCAAACCGCTACTGTTGACATTGTTGTGCCTTCCGGGTGCCAGTTTGGGAGTACCGTGGGCCTTTCTCGGGGATAGGTCCAGCAAGTACCTCGATGACTTTCACGACATCGCGAAAAGAATCGAGGAGCTGTGCAACGTCGAACAACAGCAGAGATGCTTTGGGCAGGCCGAAGAAAGACGGGACCCACTCAGAAGAGGGATCCATCGCTTTACCTCATCAAGGGTGATAGTCACTTGGCTACCGATCCTTTTCTCCGCAGTTTTCTTGCTCTTGGTTCTGGCGTCATGGCTCATGGTTCATTAGGCACTGATTCCGGTTCGCGAAGATCGAGGCTTTGCTCGTGTTCATGATCAAAGTGTCGAACCGGGGCAACTGAACAAAGGCGCTAGCAATATGGTGCGGCAGGACGTACTCAGGACCTGAACACCCATGGGCGATAAGATCCGGATAGAGAAACGTCTCAGACCTCTGCGACTGGGGTTCCTGGTGAATCCGAATGATCGGAAGGCCCTGCAGCGGATCTTTGTCGTGAATACGTGCCTCTGGGGCGGTTGGTACAACGGTATCATTCCCTGCTACGGACGAACTCCCTCGTGGTGGACCGACCCTCTCCTGGGCCTTCCCTCTGCGAAGGAAGTCGTGGAAGGCTATTTGGCGGCGTTCGAACCCGATTACATAGTCGTTGCTGACAAGACTCTGACGAAGAGACTCCGTGCCCAAGACTGGCAGGTTCTCGGACTTGAGGACCTCTTGGTCGGAAGGAGTTGGAGGGCGGTAGACTACGGTCTGCCAGCAGCTTCCTACTATCGCCAGCTCTACCGTCAAGAGTTCAAGTTCCAGAGGAGACACCCCGTGCGTGTCGTGCTGCCCGAGGCGGAGAGAAAACCTTGGGGGGCTTTTGTGGCTGCGGTGTTTGGGGCATTCCCATCGGAAGAACCTTTCGGGAACTACGCTGGGGAATACGAGAAGCTACTTGGGTCCGCGACTGAGGTTGTCATGCCAGGATCGCTTTTCAGTATTCAGAAGAGCCTGTACCCCTTGCTTGCGGGCTCGTTTCGTCTGGAGGCCCTGCCCGCTGGATGGGGTCCGGAACCGACCCTCTTCTTGTTGGATCAGCGCAAGTCTATCGACCTGATTGATTTCTGGAACCTCCGGGCATTGGGTTGGGACATCTGGCCAATCCCCATCCAGTGGGCGAACGAACTCGAAGACGAATGCAGGGAACTTGTCCGGGAAGTGCACCGCCCATACAAGCACAACCCAGATATGTTGCATCAGGTGACGGCCCTGAAGTCGCGGTCGGTTGCGCAGGATGATCTGAAGCAATTCTGCTCCAAGGTCCGGGTACCTAGTCTCGACGGGCGTGGCTCTGCGCTTGTAATGCAGCATTGGTTTCCCCGGATCTGGGACAACTCGGCTCGCCGACAGCACCATGTTGCACGTTGCCGGGTTTCTGCGGCTGAAGACCGAGAAAAAGTGGAACTCGAAGAGGGGCGCTTGCATTTCGGCGTACTCACACCAGAGTTCGTAGACGATTATGGCTCAGGGTCTGCGCCAAGATGGGTCAACGTGCTCAACCTACAAGACTTCGGGGCATCAGGGACATGGCCTACCGTCTTCCCCGGAGACCTCGCCGACTGTGAGGTCCTCCTTCGCAGCACATTGCTCCAGAAAATCACCTCCACAACGGAGGGATTGGTCGTTCGGTGCCTCCATAGCCGGGACTCTGCACATTGGCAACTGCCTGAGAGCAAGACCATGATCGGCGCGTGGTTCAAGCAGCGGGGTTTCAAGAGCCGCGTGTCGAGTGCGGGCGATACGTGCCTACAGATGCTGCGAATGGTCGACGGACCTCGGGGAGCAAGCCTGTTCAACCGGCGAGAGCTGGTGGATCTATTCGACAAGATGGCCTCTGGAATGGTTGAGGATGAAACACCTCCTGATGCACGAGCCAGGCCAAAGCGCCGAAGTCGATTGATCACCGAAGGACTACTCTGGGCGACTCTTAAGCGATGCAACGACAATAACGACATGTACGCGGACGGTCACCTGGCCGCGCTGCTAAGGC
>CAYRLQ010000403.1:0-3316 GCA_964425145.1 uncultured Nitrospiraceae bacterium | reverse complement strand
TCAGCATTCCCAATGGCGAACCCGGTCTTGGCTTTCTACCCACCTCCGGAGCAGACCTCCTTAAGCGCATCAGCAAGCGAAGCATTATCGAGGCCGTCCTTGATGAACTTCATCCACTCGAGGAAAGCCCTACCGAGCACGCGAAGGCCGAGAAACTCGCAGAGATCGACCAAGCACTCACGGTAAGCGCGATACCCAACACCACCAACATTCTCGTATCGGCCTGTGCAGCAGAAAAACAAGCGGCCGAACATCTGGCCGACCTCGCCGCCCATGCACTCGTTTCACGCAGCCAGAAGGTCTTAGCACAAGATATAGAGAAAACCAGGGACTTCCTGCGTCGAGAATTAGCGACGTTGCGCGAGAGCCTTGAGGCGGCCGAAAACGCCCAATGGGAGTTTCTGAAGGAGAAAGGCCTCCACACTTACGAAGAAGTCACCCGTGATCTTCGGGAAAAGAACAACGAATTCATCCAGGCGCAGGCCACGCGAAACCAAATCATGGCAAGTCTGGCGGAGATCGAAGCAGAAATCAAAAAGAACCACGATACCTTGCCCCTGGCCCTATCGCAGATTAGCGATTCTATGATCACCAACCTCCTCAACGATTTAGAAGCGCTGCGCAAGGAAGAACTTGCCATGGCGCTGGTCTATGAGGATGAGTATCCGCCCCTCGAGGAACTACGCGCGGAAATTGCCGAGACTGAGCGCACGGTCTTGGAGGCGGTGCGTCGCTACGAGGGCGGGACCGGTTCAGGGACCAATGCGTGGGACGACCACCTGCGCCTGCGCCGCCAGCACACGCAGTTGCAATTAGACCTGGCCAAAGTCGAGGACCGAATAACAAGCCTACAGGAACGTATCGAAGACCTCTTTAACAAACTTCCAGAATTCGCCAGCAACAGTCACGAATACAGCCAAATCGTGCGCGATGCGGACGGGTTCCGAAAGCAATACAACAAAATGCTCGAATGCGATTTCGACCTGCGCACCGCCATCCGCGCAGGCGTGGGGCAATTGGAGCGCTTCACCGCCCTCAGCACCACCGTTCTGCCACAGCCGCGGCCCAAATACAAAAGCAACCTTATCATCGGCGCCATTGTAGGGTTGCTCGTCGGGTTCAGTCTCGCCATCATGCTCGATATGATGGACACATCGATAAAGAGCCAGGAGGACGCGATCAGGTACCTGGACAAACCTATCATCGGCAGCATCCCCAACATGCGATTCATTAACAGGCCCAAGCGAAAGAAACAGCGCAAGGGCCCTGAGGTCGTGACTACCGGTCAAGAGGAGGTCGCTGCCTCCATCGTCACGGTGAACGACCCTACATCGCCTATTTCTGAGGCCTATCGCATCCTGCGCACCAATTACCAATTGGCCTGCGCGAGGCAGCGCCCCAAGACGCTTATGATCACCAGCGCTGTACCAGGTGAGGGCAAAACGACCACATCTATCAACCTCGCCGTTGCCATGGCGGGCCACGGCGCCCGTGTGCTTTTGATTGACGGCGACCTGCGGCGGCCCAACATCCACCGGATGCTGAGGCTCAAGCGCAGTCCGGGCCTCGCCGAGGTCCTCACCATGGGCATCGATATTCACGGGGTCATGCAGACCACTCAGGTCGAAAACCTGCTCGTCGTGCCCAGCGGCCATGTCCCCCCCAACCCATCTGAGCTCCTCGGCTCAGACCGCACGCAACGCTTGATGGCCCAGTTGAGGGAAGAGTTCGACTTGGTCATTTACGACGCCCCCTCCGTCATTGTAGTCACCGACCCCACGCTCCTGGCCACCCAGGTCGACTCCATCCTCATAACCGTATCGGTCAACAACGCCCGCCGTGACACCATCCGCCGCGCCCTGAACCTCCTGGAGGCAGCGGAGGGCCATGTCACAGGCATTGTGCTGAACGGTCTTCAACCCATTCGCCGCAGATTCTACTATTACTATTACTACCAGGAAGATAAAAGGGTCGAACAGAGGCGTCGCTGGTACCATGAGTAGGTGAACGTGGGGCCACGCTCGACACCCTCCTCTCCGCCTGCGAATCGGTCGAGTTCACGGTATCTAAGCGCGTGTAATCGAGAGATAGCAGAATGACAGATGGACACCTAAAGAGACGTATGTCCGTTCTGCTTAGCTCCCCATACAGGCCTTGCGTCCACTCATTGGGATGAGAACGGTTCACGAGAGCTACGGACCAACCTATCCAGGGCCGGTTGCGTGTTCCACGTGGAACGGCTGGGCCTTTCGGCTACTCGGTTGCTCGCCGGACGAGAAATAGGTCACCGCGCCGCAGTCCGTGCGCCGTCCAGTCATCCTGGATACGTTCCACGTGGAACGCATCGGCCAAAAGCCCCCGTGGATCCACGGATTGACAAAGAAACACCGCCCCCTCATCCATGAACTCTAACACACCCTTCAACACATCCCTCGACTTATCAACCGCACGGGCCGTAATCGCGTCCGCACGCTGCCCCCGCACGCATACCGGAAACTCCCCATGCACCACCTTCACCTTCGACAACCCCAGCGCCCCGAGAACTTTCCTCAAGAACCCCACACGCCGAACCGAACGCTCGACCAAGGTCAACTCCAAGTCCGGCAAGACGATTTTCAACGGAATGGCCGGGAACCCTCCCCCGCTGCCGATATCCATGAGCCGCCCGCTTGGCCCGCACGCACGAAGCACCACCGGCGCCAGGCTGAGCGAATCGCTCACATGCCACTCGCCCAATCGTTCCAAGTCCCCTTTCGACACTAGCGACGCAAACGCATTCCACTCTCGAATCAATCTCACATGGCGCTGCATTGCCTTCAAGGCCTCCGGGTCCAACGTTATCCCGGCCTGTCCCAGCAGGTCTATGCATTTTCCATTCAGCATATCACACTATTCGCATATTTCCTATGTCCAACCAGACCTTCCCGCCTGCTCGCCCAGCCCGGGAACAGCGCAAGTTGCATTATAAGCACTCACAAGGTCTTTAACAGCAAGTACTTATGCGCCAAGGCAGGCCGTTTCCCTGCGAACACAATGTCTCTTTACGTCATTGCGAGCAGCGCAACGACGCGGCAAACCTGAAGATGCAAGCCCTGAGCGTTAAGCGAGTTTCATTCACCGTAGTGGCCACGAAGGCTGAATGACGCGGAGTATGACCCTCTTTGGTGAGACATCCGACCAACACCCACCTTGATTTGCATCCCAGCCTATGCTATTTTCTCTGCACGCTCAGCCAGTCCCTGGCCGCAAAAGGGCCACGGGCGCGGCACCGATCAGCCCTATTTCACTCCGGAGACACGCCGTGAAACACCTTATC
>CAYRLQ010000402.1:0-3340 GCA_964425145.1 uncultured Nitrospiraceae bacterium | reverse complement strand
CAGGACCAAAGACCAAGAACGACTGAATTAAGTATACTGTCCCCAGAATACACAATATCCTTCGCATAGTCGAAGCGTATCCCGTCCTCGAGGCGAAGTTACCGGCTTCGCTCCGTGAGATGCTCAAGTAGCCCGCCGCCACGTTCGGGACGGCACAATGAACAAGCAGACAGAGGATGGCCAAGCCGAACGTCGCTGGACTCCAGGGAACCAGGCAAACAATATGAGCTGACCGGGGACGCGCTCAGGTCATGGAAACCCTAGACTTGAAAGTGTTCATATCGAGCAGGGACTCGACCTGTGACGAGTGCGGCGAGGAGCTCGGCCGGAGCGCCTGGATTACACTGACAAGGGAGAAAGGAGCCCTGTGCCTTGCGTGCGCCGATCTGGATCATCTTGCCTTTCTCCAGTCCGGGAACGCGGCGCTTACCCGGCGCGCGCGTAAACACTCGACCTTGACCGCGGTCGTCCTGAAATGGAGTCGCGCCCGAAAACGGTATGAACGCCAGGGTCTGCTCGTCGAACCGGAAGCGCTGGAACAGGCTGAACGGGAATGTCTGGCCGACAGCGAGGTCAGGGCGCGTCAACGAGAACGTAGAGCGGTGCGAGAGGCGCAATTGGACCGCCAATACTTGGATCGGTTCGCAGCGCGTGTCCGCGAGCTCTTTCCTCGATGCCCTCCCGGAAGAGAGACGGCCATAGCCGAACACGCTTGTCTCAAGTACAGCGGCCGGATCGGTCGCTCCGCAGTGGCAAAGAGCTTTGATGAGGACGCGGTCCGACTAGCTGTCATCGCTCATATTCGGCACACAGAGACACAATACGATACCTTTGTTGCTGGAGGCCATGATAGATGGGACGCGCGAGCAGAAGTGCAGGAGGCAGTCTACCAGGTATTGTCCCAATGGGAAGCGCCGGCCTGACAACGCATACGCCCGGCTTCGACGATTGTGGTAGACTGGTGGCGTGAGGGTGCTCGCCGATATGCTCAGACTTCGTGTTTGCATCGTGGTATTGACTCTCGTGCTCGTGAGTGGCCCCATCGTTGCTCAGGACGATGGCGTTGTCGCCAAGACACGTAGCGTGCTGTACCCCGCCGAGCTCGTGCAGCGGGCGCGGGCCAACGCGGCGGCGTATCCGTGGGCGGCGGACATGCAGCGGCAACTCGTTGACCGTGCGGAGCCCTGGCTCGGGCTGTCGGACGACGATTTGTGGGGGTTGATGTTCGGGCCGAACATCACCCGGTCGTGGATGGTCTGGTCCGACGGGTTCTGTCCCGCCTGCAAGCAGGACGTCAAGATGTACAAGTGGGAGATCGATCCCTGGACACTGCCCTGGAAGGTTCGTTGTCCCAACTGCAAGGAGGTGTTTCCGAAGAACGATTTCGAGGCGTTCCATCGGTCGGGACTCGACGAGCGCGGCATCTTCCAGCCTGACCGCGCCAACCGGTCGCTCCTGTTCAACGTCGACCATCCTGACCCCGACGACCCACTCCACCGGTTCGGCGCGGACGACGGCGAAGGGTACGTGGATGACGAGGGCCACCGCTGGCGGTTCATCGGCGCCTACCTGATCTACGGCCAATGGAAACGGTGGATTCACGCCGGCATCGTCCACCTCAGCGAGGCCTATGTCGCCACCGGCGACGCACGCTATGCCCACAAGGCGGCGATCCTCCTGGACCGCGTGGCCGACGTGTTCCCCACCTTCAACCACGAGACGCAGGCGCTGGTGTACGAGACCGGCGGCCATCGCGGCCAAATCAGCACGTGGCACGACGCCTGCGAGGAGGTCCGCGAACTCGCACTGGCCTACGACCGCATCTTCGAGGCCGCCCGAGCCGATGAGGATGCCCTGGTCGCATTCCTCTGCGCCAAGGCCCAAGAGTATGGGATCGACAACCCGAAACAATCCTGGGCCGACATTCAGCGCAACATCGAAGAACGCATTTTCAGAGACACGCTCACGCACGAGACGCGTATCCGCTCGAACTACCCGCGCACCCCGATTGCCGTGTTCGTCATCAAAACCGTCCTGGATTGGCCACACAACCGCCCCGAGGTGCTCACATTGCTCGACGAGGTGATTGCGCAGGCCACGGCCGTCGACGGTGTGAGCGGCGAGAAGGGCATGGCGGGGTATACCACCATTGCGCCGCGTGCGTTATCCGAGATTCTCGCTCAGTGCGGTCGGCTCGACCCTAATTTTCTAAAGACCGTCTATGAGCGACATCCCGTGTTGCATCAGACCTTCAGGTTCCACATCGACATGTGGTGCATGGAGCAGTACTATCCCCGCGCCGGCGACACGGGCGCGTTCGGCCAAAAGGAGTCCGCCTACGGCGGGGTGACGTTCAGCACCAACCCTGGCGCCGACCCCTCGATGTACACTTTCATGTGGGACCTATCCGAATTGACCGATGACCCCGACTTCGTGCGTGTGCTCTACCGTGGCAACGGGATGACCGTCGACGGACTGCCCCATGACCTGTTTGCGGGCGACCCGGCGGCGTTTCAGGCCCAGGTTCAGGCCGTGATCGACGATGTGGGTCCTGATTCCAGGCAAACCAGCGTCAATAAGGAACAATGGCGTCTGGCCATTCTGCGCAGCGGGCAGGGTCTGGACAGGCGCGCCCTCTGGATCGACTACGACGCCGGCGGGGGCCACGGCCACGCCGATGGCATGAACGTCGGCCTGTTCGCCAAGGGGTTCGACCTGATTCCCGACTTCGGGTACCCGCCCGTGGGTTACGGCGGCTGGGGCGCGCCCAAGGCCCGGTGGTACACGCGGTCCGCCGCGCATCACACCGTGGTTGTCGACGGCAAGGATCACAAGAGCGTCAATACCGGTCTCACGACTCTCTGGGCCGATGGCGACCGTTTCCGGGCTGTCCGCGCGGCCGATCCTGCGCTCATCGGCGGGGAACAGTTCGAGCGCACGCTGGCGTTGATCGACCTCGACGAACGCGATTCCTACGTGGTTGACTGTTTCCGCGTGGTGGGCGGCAAGGATCATGCGAAGTTTTTCCACTCGTTCTTTGGTGAGATTGATGTCGAGGGATTGGAAGTCGAACCGGCCGAGAACTACGGCCACAATACCGAGATGCGCAACTTCCGCTGCGATCCAAGCCCCGAACTCGGCTGGAGTGTCGATTGGACCATCGACGACCGCTACGATTACGCGCCCGAAGGCGTGGAGGTCCACCTGCGCTACACGGACCTGACCTGGGACGCCCAGGCGTACCTCGCCGAGGGTTGGATCGACCCCAAGTTGTTCGGCGAAGGCAACCCCGAGTGGATACCCCGCATTATGGTGCGCCGAACCGGAGATCGAGCTCCTC
>CAYRLQ010000401.1:0-3354 GCA_964425145.1 uncultured Nitrospiraceae bacterium | reverse complement strand
CCAAACAGACAAAAGGATTACGTGGGGAGGGCGGCTCGAGGTGGTCCAGGGTTCGGCGCCGAACGGGGCCAACCCAAGCGCGTCATCCAGAATCTAGCGTTGCAGTGCCAGGAGACATCATTGTGTTAAGACCATAGTTGATGGTTGTAATAAACAAAGTGAGGAAAGGTTTCAGACGTTTTGCGCAGTTTAGTGGTAATTGTTTCAGCGTGGGCCATTGCCGGCTCCGGGTGGGTTCAGGCAAGGGCCGAGGATTCTTGCGCCGAATGCGGCCAGCCGGCATTCCCTGAAGCGGCTGCGTTCCTCGCGTCTCAGGGGTATCCGCAGGGGGATTACACGCTCCTGCTGACCTGGGTCGAAGCCGCTAGAACCCCCGAGCGACAATTCGTGCAAGGTTATCACATCCTGCGCGCAGGACACACCGAGCCTTTCGACCTGTACAGCGACAGCCGCGGCAATCTCCTCGACGCCGACGCGCTCGCCGCCTTGGGTATTCCACCCAAAGCCTGGGACTTGCGCCCGGTCGAAAAACAGGCAGAAATACCCAAAAGCCTGGCTGAAACCCTGCCACCCCGTCCCAAGCCTTTGAGCATCGCCGCTGAGCTCGCGCCACCCGATCTATTGCAGCTTACACCAATTGCGCTGCATGAAATCCTGCTGGAAGACGAAACCGGCGCCTCAACTCCCGCCAAAGGTGTCACGCGCATCGGCGTCTTCCAGGAGTTCCCACAGCCAATCGAGGTGAGGGGACATAGCGCTACCCTGGGCGCCTGGCAAACGCTGCCCGACGGCGGCGCGCTGTGGGCCGTGAGCATCTACTCGCCGGAGGCCAGAGGCCAACGCGTCCACTTCCAGCAACTGTCCTTGCTCAAGGGTGCGCAGGCGGTTGTCTATAACGCCTTCGAGCCCCTCGAGGCCTACGGCCCTTATCAAGGCATTCCCACCGGAGACCCCGACTTGTGGAGTGCAACCTGTTTCAGCGAATTGGTCACGGTCGAGTGTCACGTGCCCGCAGGGGCTGACCCAGGGGTAGTCCACCTGGTCATCGACCGCATCGCGCACATTTACCGGGGCTTCGAGACGCTTCCGTGGAAAGCCGCGGGCTGGTGCAACAACGACGTGACCTGTTATCCCGACTGGGCCACAACGGCGCTCGGCGTGGCCGGCATCGGCACCATTGGCCAGACGGGGACGCTGTGGTGTACCGGCTTGCTCATCGCCGATACCGACCCGGACACCGACATCCCGTATTTCTTGGCGGCCAACCACTGCATCTCGGGGCAAGAGGGCTCCCACGGTGCCTCGAACTGCGAATTCTACTGGCTCTATCAAACTCATTCATGCGATGGAACACCGCCCAACCCTGCGGACGTGCCACGAACCAGCCAGGCCGATTTCCTCGTCGGAACCTCGGAGGATACCGGCACAGACTTTTCACTACTGCGGCTGCGGAACGCCCCGCCCGCCGGCCTGACCTATATCGGGTGGACTTCCGCCACCCCGTCAATCGGCACGGACGTTACGTGCATCCACCACCCGAGCGGCGATTTCAAACGCATCTCATTCGGTAGGCTTACCAACGACGAGGATGCGTGTATGGCCAGTCCGCCCACGTCAGAACGATTCCATCAGGTCCTATGGTACGACGGCACCACGGAAGGTGGCTCGTCGGGCAGCCCATTGCTGCTCGACGATACCCGGCAGGTCATCGGACAGCTATACGGCGGTTATGCCTCCTGCTCCACCCCTCATTGTCCGGACTACTATGGCCGATTCGACGTCACATTTCCACTGCTGCAGGCCTATCTCCATCCGTTCAGCGGGCCCCCGACAGTCGATTTCAGCGCCACGGAGTTCTCCGTATCAGAGGGCGACGCCGAGGCGATCGTCACCGTGATCCTGAGCCACGGCCCCGGTACCGCGCCCGCCTCCGTCGACTATGCCACGTTGGACGCCTCCGCCGAGGCCGGCCGCGATTACACCGCAACCAGCGGAACGCTCACGTTTCTCGAAACGGAGTTCTCGAAGACCTTTTCCGTGCCCGTTATACACGACACTACCCACGAATGGAACGAAACTGTGGTCCTGACCTTGAGTGAAGCCCAGGGCTGCACGCTGGCCGGGACACACAACCCCGCCACGCTGCGCATCCTCGACAACGACCCGGACACCGACGGCGATAGCCTCTCGGACTACGACGAGACACACGGGACCTTCGGGTACGTGACCGATCCCACCCGCGCCGACACCGACGGCGATGGCGTCGACGACTGGACGGAAATCTATTGGGGCTACGACCCGACCAACGGCGCTGAATTCCCTCGATTAGGCAGCATCAAGGTCCCGTTCTTCCGCTGAGCGCCCCCTCCATGAATCCGTACGCGATGGCGCCATTCCAGGCGTGCCCGCCGGGAAACGTGTGCTGCCGGGCGTTCATAGGCACGCCGAAGGCGTTGTAGCCGCGGACGATCTTCCGGTATCCCTCACGGGTGTAGGCTATGGGAAAGCAATTGTCCTCAGTTGCGCTTTCGATGAGCAAGGGTCGCGGCGCAACGAGGATATGAACCTCGGCGATGTCGCACAACTCCAACAGCCCGGGCGGTTTCCAGCATGGGCAGTTCGGCACGCTCAGTACGCCTTCGGTCGTGCACATCCAGCCGCTGACCACCGCCGCCTTGATCCGCAGGTCGCACGCCGCCAACCACATGCTCCATTCCCCGCCCATGCTCAGCCCGGCCACGCCGATCCTCTCCTGGTCCACACAGGGCCGTCTCGAGCACATCCACGAGGCGCATCAAGTTCCAAAGCTGATTCGGCGCATACTCGTAATGTGCCAGCGTGGGGGAGAGGGTCACGAACCCGCGCCGCGCGAATTCCGCCGCGAATCCCTTGTACTCCGTTGCCGGGTCGTGCACCTTGTGCCGGTCGCCGCCATGACCGTGTAAGCAGATGATGGCCGGAAACGGCCCGGCGCCTTTCGGGACGGTCAGCGTCGCCTCGATACGCCCGCCTTCGTTGCTCGTGAACTCGAGGTCCGCCTGCGTGTAATCGCCGCGGTCGGCTGCTTCGCCGGTCACTATATCCAGCGGCGGGTCTTGCCGCGGATTCTGCGCCTCGACGATCTCAAACAGACGCGCCCGCACCCGCTCCTGCCACGCCCGCGACACCGCCTCGTCCTGCGCCTGAAACGGCATCTCGAACGCCGCCGGAACCTCCGGTGTCGCAGCCATCACCAGTCCCAGAACCAACAATGCCATAGTAAGTCTCCTTTCAGCCAACGTAACCGTTCACGGGATCAACGTATTCTGGGGACAGTATACTTAATTCAGTAGGAAGCGAAAACCAGGACCAAAG
>CAYRLQ010000400.1:0-3355 GCA_964425145.1 uncultured Nitrospiraceae bacterium | reverse complement strand
AAAAGGACCTCATGGCGGATATCCGTCGACGGCCAAGAGGCGTCACAGGGCCATTACCAAGTCATGCTCATCGTCAACGGGGACCTCGGCGCCGATCTCCCCTTCGCCAAATCCGTCCCCCTCGGCTCAGGCGACTTCCACCTATTCGCCATCCGCGACCGCGGCCTCCTCAAGTTCCCCGGCCAATTCAAGCATGTCTGGGATGCCTCCATCGTGGATCAACCTGAAAGATGGGGGTTCGAGGCCTATCGCATTGAAAAGGTCCTGAAGATCGAACCTGACGGGGGCCAGCCCTTTGCCATCAATGTGGACGGTTCAACGATGATCTGCACGCAGTCGGCCCTTTTCCAAATCACCGACCAGATCAACCTGATATCGAAGGACTGACACAAGCGAAGCGAGTATCCGAGCAATCCGAAGCTGTCAGCTTAATTGGTCTTGGGAGTCACCCACTTACCGACGATGTCCGCGTTGCAGCCCCCGGGCGGGATCGCGTCCTCGAGACCCAATGCCCAGTAGATGCCGTTGATCAACAGCCGCCGCGTCGACGTTTTCTCGAAGTCCTGCGGATGGCCGAGCGTCGTGAAAAAGACCCGTGCTCCTTTGTAAGTCTTGGTCCACGCGACAGGGTTGGGGGTGCCGAAGATGTCACGGTTGGGTTCATTGTCTTGATTGTCCGTGAATTCACGGCCGCCCTTCACAGCGTATCCGTGGGCGAGCGTCACGCAATCGCCGTGCAGCCGCACGACGTGGTACAGCCACGAGCGCACCCAGAACTCCGGCGCGACGCCGCGCACGATCGGGTGGTCCTTGACGGTCGCCAATACGCGTGTGCTGTTGCCGTGGCCATGGTGAGAGATCCATTTCTGACCGAACACATCGCGCCCAAAACTGTTGTTGTATTTACTGTGTTTGTGCCCGGCCGGATAGCGGAATGCGTGCGTGCTGGTGCGCAGGCCGACGATGGGCTTGCCGGAGGTGACGTAGTCAAGTATCCGCTCGAGTTGATCATCCGGCAGCGCGCGAAAGCGAACGAAGATCACCGCCAGGTCCGCCGTCTCGAGCGCCTCGAGGCCCTCGATGTTCTCGAGGTACATGGGGTCTCGTTTGCCGCTGGGATCGACCGCATAAAGCACCGTGCAGCGCATGTTGTGGCGCGTCTCGAGAATCTCGGCGATCATCGGCATGGAGACTTCCGAGCGGTACTCCTCGTCGCCCGTGATGAAGACGACGTGAGTCTTTTCCGCGTCTGCAGGCTGCGCCGTTGCGGACGCCGGCAGCGCGATCAATGCGATCAGGCAAACGTTCAACGTTATTGTCACTGTTCTAAACATAACGGCTCCTTTCATGCAAGCGACCAATTCACAACAGGCCAGGGAGCGACCTTAGTCAGAGGATTCCAGTCTGCTAAGTACTGCCGCACACAATACAAGGACACAAAATCGGGTGCCACGGACAAACTCCTTTGTCCGTGTCCTACGTCTAGACGGCCCGTGTGACGCACACGCTCAAACGAGTTTGAGCATGGCGCCCGTGGAGTTTGTATTCACCCACTTATTCGTGTTGAGCACTACTAAGCGTGTAACCACGCGGCCGGACCTCTTGATGCTACGCAACGCGGGCCATGGCTTTTAAGAAAGCAAGGCCATTGACGGCCAGGTCGTCGGCAGACTCGTAGATCGGGCGCCAAATGCACGCCGCAGCGCACAGGTCCAAGATTCCGGTGGCGAAACTCTCGATTGTGACCCAGCGGTCATACCCAATCTGGCGCAGCGCGGCGAAACATTCCTTCCATGGCACCTGACCCGTGCCGGGAACCCCACGGTCGCTTTCCGAAGCGTGAAAGTGGCCCAGCAGCGGGCCCGCGGCCCGGATCGCCGCCCCGGTGTCCTTCTCCTCGATATTGGCGTGGAACGTGTCCACCTGGACCGTCAGGTTCGGGTGCCCCACCTCTTTCACGAGTCTGATGGCATCTTGGGTCGTGTTGAGGAAGTGGGTCTCGAAGCGGTTGAGCGACTCGATGGCGAGGAGAATACCGGCCTGCTCGGCGTGTTCGGCCGCGGCGCGCAGGCCCTCGACGCCCCACCGCCACTCATCCGCGGTCCGCCCCAGGCCCGTCAGATGGCGCACCGGGGCGTAGAGCGGGCCGCCCACCACGTCCCCACCCATCTCGGCCGTAATATCGACGATCCGCTTGAGCTGCTCGATCCCCGCCGCGCGTTCAGAGCTTTCGGGGCTGGTGATGCTCGTGCCGGGCAGGAGGACGGCGCAGGCCGTGAGACCCACACCCGCATGCTCGCGGGCGCGTCGCGTGGCCTTGGGGTCGAGGACATCGAGATCGTTGAACGGAACCTCTACCCCATCATAACCCATCTCTGCGACCTTCTGAACGAGGTCGATCTTATCCTTCGAGAACGTTGCGGTGTACACAAGCAGGTTGAGCCCGAACCGCACTTCGAGAGGCGGCCTATTCGGCGCCGCGTGCGTCTGGTTTGCGACAAGGGCTGCCGCACCAGCCGCGATCGTCCCTTTATCAATAAAAGCACGCCTGGTTATGCGACTTTCCAACATTGCTGATCCTCCACCGAATCATCCCCGTGAATGGTAAAGAGCACCAACGGAAACTGCACACCATAACCTCTCGAGACCTGGCATGACCGACCATAGACCTACCGCAGACATATATATGCATCATACCACCAGGGATGGGTGCAAGCAATATCCTTGGGGAAGAAGAGAATAACCAAAGGATGACCGGGTTTGAAGTAGTCTGGCTAGATATACTGGAGCCCGTCAGCGTGTATGGAACGAATTGCCTCGCGCATAAGTACTTATGGGACGTATGCCACCAAGAATCTTGCGGAAGGTGTTGCCAAGTTGCACAATGGCGACCCCAACGGGATTTGAACCCGTGTCGCCAGCGTGAAAGGCTGGTGTCCTAGACCAAACTAGACGATGGGGTCGCCGAAAACCTTTTGCATCAGGACGCCTTGCTGCCCGTGCTGTGTTAAGCTTTCGCCCGTTGAGCAGTGGTCACAGTTCAATGCTCAATGGGATGGAACTCGAACCCACCACTACCGGACTAAATGGCATCCCGAAGCCGTAACAGCACACGGACTATAGCAAGTTACAGCACATAAAATCAAAGGCTCAGGCTAGTAGACCGATTCCACAATAACATGGGAATAACACGCTTTCCCGTTTCTAACAACGGAGAACACGGAGACACAGAGATGTAATCCACGGTTGCTAACCGTTCTCGACCACCTTTTATATATCCTAATGCAAAATGTGAAAAGCCCCAAATATAACCAGAGCGATTGCACCGGTTAAGCAGTATTTACTCTCCGTGTCT
>CAYRLQ010000399.1:0-3358 GCA_964425145.1 uncultured Nitrospiraceae bacterium | reverse complement strand
AACGGCGCCCGACCTGGCGATGGACCTCGTTGCAGACGGCGACTACGTTCGTATACTCGACCACGACGACTTTCATAATCAGGCCTTCAGTGTCGAGGCGTGGTTCCAACGACGTAGCCGCATCAATTGCCATGTGTTCGCAAAGGAATTCGGTCCCGACTATAACGACTCTTTCATAGTCTGGTTCGCCGTCGATAACGACGACATCATGACGCACATCAGCGACGGGACGTTCCTCAGCTACGGCCCTGTGAGCCTTGGGGATTGGCATCATGTCGCACAGACTATTGACGCCACGGAAGAGGGCAAGATGTGGCTTTACCTAGATGGCACACTCGTAGGCGAACGTAACCTTATTAGCACCGCTGTGGCCTATGATGACAGCAGCGTCTTTATCGGTGCCGACGACAACGACGACGATGAAATTGGCGATACGCCCTGGGACGGCCTGATCGACGAGGTCCGCGTCTGGAACTACGCCCGCTCGGAGGCGGAGATTCAAGCCGACATGAATCAGGCGCTAACGGGTACGGAGCCCGGCCTGGTGGCCTATTATCCGTTGGACGGTGACGCCAAGGACGCAACGGGCCGCCACCACGGCGAGATCCTCGGTGCCCCGGCATTTGTCGAGGGAGCGTTGGGCCTCGGTATCGGCGTACACAGCGCCGCAGGCGTTCCGTTGGACGGCGAGTTTCCCGAAGGCGGCACGGCGGACGACCTGCCCTCTGGCAATGGAACCCCGGGCGGTGACTTCGTGGCGGCGTTTACCGTCGCGGGAGGTGAAGGTGAAGGCGAGGGTGAAGGCGAGGGTGAAGGCGAGGGTGAAGGCGAAGGCGAGGGTGAAGGCGAAGGCGAGGGTGAAGGCGAGGGTGAAGGCGAGGGTGAAGGCGAGGGTGAAGGAGAAGGTGAGGGAGAAGGAGAAGGCGAAGGTGAATGGTATACCTTGACGCTGAACGTCTGGCCTGCTGATGGTGGCACCGCGACCGCTACCCCGCCAGGAGGAACCTATGAGGCGCGTACACAGGTCACGTTGACCGCGACCGCCAATTCCGGCTGGGTATTCGAGCACTGGGAAGGCGATGTGGCCAATAACCAAGTCGCAGTCACCAAAATCATAATGAACGAGGACCAGACGGTGACGGCATTCTTCAAGAGCGGCGAGGGCGAGGGTGAAGGCGAGGGCGAGGGCGAAGGCGAAGGCGAGGGCGAAGGCGAAGGCGAGGGCGAAGGGGAGGTGACGGGTGTGGTGCGGGACCTTCGGACCAGTGAGTTGCTGGCGGGCGTGCAGGTTGAACTGCTGAGCGCGGCGACGGATGTTTTGCTCGACGACACGACTACGGCGGCGGCGGGCGCCTACAGCGTAGTGACGCCTAACAGCGCCCTGCCGTTGAAGATTCGGTTCAGCAAGAATGGATATGACCCGAAGGCGATCGTGGGTGTATACGCGCCACTCGAGCTGAATGTGGGTCTCGAGCCCGTCGCGCCGGCTGTGCCGACGGGCGTCGAGGCAGCCGCCGGCGCCAATGAGGTGCTGGTGCGATGGAACGCCAACCGGGAGCCGGACCTGGCGGGCTACTACGTCTATCGCGCCGCGGCCGGCGGGGACCCCGAGTGTGTCAACTTCGAGCCGATCGCAGCAACGTCGTACCGCGATGCGGCGTTGGGCGAGGGCGAATACACGTATTACGTGACGGCCGTGGATATGGATGAAAACGAGAGCGGGCTGTCGGAGCCGGTCCGGGTGCAAACGAACAAGATCGTCGTGTGGCTGCCGGATGTATACGGAGAGGCCGGCCAGGACATCTCTGCGCCCATTAACCTGAAAAATGCGCGGGGCATCAGCCCAGCCGGGATCAGCATTGCGCTGCAGTACAACCCGGACTTCGTCGACTATGTGGATGAGTCCTCATTTCGGGTGGAAAAGACGGCGATCTCGCGGGATATGAGTGTCAGCCACGTCGCACCAGCGGCGGGCGAGGTGACGATCCTGTCCGACGCGCCCGGTAACCCGCTGGTTGGCGAGGGACACCTGTTCGACCTCTATTTCACCTTGCGTAGTGATGCGCCGGAAGATGAGTGCTCGCTGATGCGGTTCGGTGCGGTGACGTTTTACGACATGGACGATGTGCCGTTGGAAAGCGACGCCACGGACACGGGGCAGTTGTGTGTGAGCGCGGTGTGCAACAAAGGCGATCTCGACGGCAACGGCACGGTGGGCGAAGAAGATGTCACCCTTGCCCTGAAAATCGCGGTCGAGCTGCTTGAACCGGACGATTGCCAGCGGATCGCTGGGGACCTCAACGGCGACGGGATCATCGACAGCGCAGACGCCTTGCTGATCCAGCGGCTTTGGCACGGGCTAATGATCAACCCCGAGCAGACTAACGGACAGAGGCGCTGGCTCGAGGCGCTGCTGAAAACCGGGGACGGCAAAACGGTCGAAGTGCCGGATGAAACCGTAGCGCCGGGCGATACGGTGATCGCACCGGTGACCATCGACGATGCAGATGAGCTGACCGGCCTGGACCTCGAGATCGGCTATCCCTCGGATAAGGCACTCGTCACGCTGCAAGACGTGCAACTGGGCGCACTGACCCAGGCGTTCCAGTGCGAGGTGAACGACGAAGAGGATGGCTACGTGCGAGTGAGCATGAGCGCCCAGGAGGGGTTGCCTCCAGGCGACGGTGTCCTGCTCGAGCTGACATTTGCCGTAGCAGAGACCGCGCCCGCGGGGACAACGCTTCCCATCACGCTCAGCGATGTCGACTTGAAGGGCCAGTACGGTGACAGTTTCGACTGGTACATGACGCTCGACAAGGTCGACGGGGGCCTGGTTGTAGAAGACGAGTCGGTGCTTCGTGTGACGCCTGCGGAGCGCGTGGTCCAATCCACCGCCGGCACTACGACCTTCGAGGTGGAAAACAACGGCGGCGGGGTCATGCACTGGGCCGCCGAAGTCACTGTCGGCGCGGACTGGCTCATGATCGAGTCCGGCGAAGGCGGGACCAATAATGGGACCATTGTAGTTGCCTACACGGAGAACACCGGGGCTACTGAGCGAATCGGCGTGCTCGAGGTCACATCAGGCGGTGCGGAGGGTAGCCCGACCACTGCAAGTGTGACCCAACAAGGGCTCGAAGGCGAGGGTGAAGGAGAAGGCGAAGGAGAAGGCGAGTGGCATACCTTGACGTTGAACGTCTCGCCTGCTGAGAGCGGCACTGTGACCGCTACGCCGCCAGGAGGAACCTATGAAGCAGGCACACGGGTCACGTTGACCGCGACCGCCAATTCCGGCTGGGTATTCGACCATTGGGAGGGCAATGTGGACGATACCAGCGAGTCCTGGACTAGAATCACA
>CAYRLQ010000398.1:0-3374 GCA_964425145.1 uncultured Nitrospiraceae bacterium | reverse complement strand
GATCACGGTCCAGCCCGCGTCCCACTTGTACTTGGTCACCGCACCGCCGGCGGTCCGTCGCCGCCGCTTGCCGTCGCCGCTGTACTTGTACGAGACGTCCCCTTCGTCAGGGAACGTGTTCGAGGTCACCCTGTACAGCTTGTTCCCGTACCGGTATTCGTACGTGGCGTCGTAGCTGCCCAGGTCCTTCGAGACCATCCGGCCCCAGGCGTCGTAGTGGAAGTTCGTGGTGCCGTTGTCCACGGTCATGGACGTCAGCTCATTGGCGTCGTCGTAGGCTAACGTGGTGGTCGTCGAGAGCGCATCGGACACGACGCGGGCGTTGTCGAACCGGCTCACGTTATTCGAGAACAGGTTCAGCATGAAGTTGTCACTCGTGGTCATGCTCGCGCTCGATGTGCTCAGCACCTTCGTCAGGTCGCCGCCCTTCAGGCCCTTCCACACCTCGACTCGACAGCCGTCAGCCTTCACGTACACGTCGTACCAGGTGTCTTCGGTGAACCCTGAGTTGCTCGTATCCAACGTCGTGTCCGAGCTGTTCACCCGCTGCTGGAGCTCGCAGCCGTTCTCGTTCATCTTCACACGCAGGTGGTCCGTCGACGCGTCGCCCAGCATCCGCACGTACACCACCGCCCAGGTCTCGTCCGCCGAACTGCTGTCCCGGTAGTAGCGATAGTGTACCTCGACGTCGTCCTCCGACTGTGCTTTCGTGATCTGGGCGCTGCCGGTGGCCGACAGATAGCCGTTGCTCGCGCCCCACGACCCCTGCGTCACCGTCCAGCCATTATAATCGCCGTCGTTGAAATCATCGAAGAACGGCGTCACCCTGGTCAGTAGGTTATCCCCATCGTTGTACGTATACTGATACGCCGCCGTGATCGTATCGCCGGAGTTATTCCGCTCCGCCTTCGTCAGCCGGTAGCGCGAGTCATATTCATAGTCGGTGCTCAGTCCATTGGGATCGGTTCGTTCCGTGACGTACATCTCGTGCACCGTCAGCAGTCGCCCTTCAACTGCGAAAGCAAACCCAGTCGCCAACACGGACTCCTTCTATTTGACGCGACAAACGTACGACCGCGTCGAAGGGTGCGTATACGAAAAGGTCATCGTCTAGACCGCCCTGCGATACGGCCACGGCAAGCACATAGGGGATTCCAGCAAATTCAGGGGCTCCAAGCTCATAGAGAAACCGCGGTGATATCCCCAGACCTGTGTTCGGAATTGCCTGGATGAAGCGAGGGACGAGTACACTCAAGTCCTGAGGATACTCCTCGTGTGCCCTGTGATACGCATGTATTGCATTGCGAAGTGTTTCGGCGCGCTGCGCTACTTGCGCCATGGACCTCCACTCGATCCACCGCATGCTGGCCTCCGACGTGCGCAGCGCGCCTATCATGCTCAGAGAAACCAGGGCCGCCACCACAAAAAACGCCCGCAGATCACGACGCTTTCGAAAAAGAAGGCCGCACACAACTGCCACTGCGGCAAACGCGACTCCCCAGCCAAGCTCGCCCCACGCAAGCAATGGAAGTAGTATAAGTCCGTGACAAAACAGGCAATCGTATGCAGTATCATACGAAACCGTCTGGGTACCGGCATGACCGAGCGCGTAAAGAAGGGTAGCGGCAGCCCCATCAATCCATACGAGAGCAAGCACGAATCCTCCGTGCATCAAGGTACGCTTCGTAGCTGTTCTCGCTAATTCGTCAGTACACTTTGCGTCTCGCTGGTCTGCGCCACATGTGTACACGTGCTACTCCTGATGCATTGTCCCTAATGATACGGATGTTTGGTCCAGTCTCTTGAGCAACACTCGTTGAGAGGATCTAGGGACAGACTACGGAATAGGCGCGTTCTTCTCAGTTCCCTTCCTCCCCATTGAGTGCGTCTTCGGTTTGGGTCCGGGCTTCAGGAGCCGTACATCAAGCACGGATTGTCAAGCTATTCCGTAGTCTGTCCCTAGATCCTCTAGATCCTGTGTCCCCTAGATCCTGTCCCTAGATCCTTTAGATCCTTTGCCTAGATCCTTTCCTAGATCCTTTACATTTATTATTTATTGCGCATTTATTGCTATGGTGCCTCAACAATCCTGTTGCCCATTCTGTGCACATTCCTAATCTCCGAAGAGTACCAGTCCCTCAAGTCCTGAATCTTACCGGGGGCATACTTCGTGATTACTAATCTGTAAAGTATCAGCGACAGGGTTAGGCTGAAAGTCACAACCTGGTGTGTGTCTTTTGGGCTCCTAATTTGAATGATTGCCGTTTCGCCCTTATTGTCACCATGCATGATGTTGCCGGTGATGATCCCCGTTCCTGTGCCGTGGGTAACGGCCGAGTACCCGCGATAGAACTCTTCATACAGAGTTGGATGGTCTAGACGACCTGCTAACTCCTCGATGTTTCTTGGTCCGCCAAAGAAGGAATACCAAGGCGGGGGGCCCTTAGATTTCGCGCAACCGCTCTTTCTCTTTGGGCCTTTTCTGAGTCTCTTGTATTCGGCTTCAAATGGCCTGTATTCCTCGCGCTCCAGCACATTCCTAAAGCCTTTGACTTTATCCTTTACGTCGGGCGGCTCTTGTATCAACTTAATGAATTTTGGACCGGCATACGAGTCTCTTGCGGCTTTGGCCCTGTATTGTTTCCCTCTTTGCGTGTTTGGATCGCTGGTCTCATAGGCCGCTATCCTGTCGTGAAAGTGGCAAGTCATAAAGCACATCCCCCTTCGTTCGGAGTCTTCCTGGAGAATGTATTCTACCGACAGAACCGCCTCAAAAAATGCGCGCACGTTAACCTTGCTCGCGTCAATACATGATTTTCGAGTCATTATTGAAATCGCGTCGATTAGTTGTAAGGCATGCCGAAGTAGCATCAAGACGGGTATGTGGCAATCAGCATTGCCGTCTGCCTGCTCGAGAGAATCAAGTTGCCACGACAAAAGATGTGTTCCAAAGTTTACCGTTTGGTCTAGAGCATCCCCGTACTCTGCCAGCAAGGTGCTTATTTCTGGCGTGTTGCCTCCCCGAGGCAGAACTGTATCGATAGCATCATATTTCATTCTTACTTTCACGTTCCCACGCTCCTCCCTAGACACGTACCTGTGTCTGAGTATGCATTTCCACGGGGGACCGTAGAAACGAGAAAGCGCCTTTCAAGCCTAACTACGCCGCGCTCCGGACTTCGTGTCCTTCGTGGTCTTTGTGGTGAGCATTTCTCGTTCCTACGGGGCGCCGATTCCCGCTGCTCTGCGCCTCCGCGCCCTAGGTCCATGAACTACCTATCTTCCAATAATCCAGTATAGCACACACCCGTCCGGCGCGAAATAGGACAAGACCAGAATACACCGCCTGAGTTTAAACACTCTGCGTCCCTCTG
>CAYRLQ010000397.1:0-3377 GCA_964425145.1 uncultured Nitrospiraceae bacterium | reverse complement strand
AGCTTGCGCGGAGTTGTTGTATGTGTATGTCAGTGCTTGCCCGCCTCTGGCGGGCAGGCATCTGGGATGGGGGCCGGGTCTTGAGGCAAAGGCACAGCGGGCTTGTCAGGCGGTGGGGTGAAATCTTCGGGAAAATGCCTCTGCGACGCCAAAAAATCCTAAATCATCCTATCCCGTGGGGTGAATCCCTTCCCCCTCTCCTCCCAAGTCATAAACCCCACACCACTTCCGAATTTCGCAAATGCCTCTTAGAGCTTCTAACAGAAAGATACATTCTTCTTGTGGCATGGGCATCTTGCCCATGGAATCACGGGCTGGAAGCCCGTGCCACCGGGGTTCTGTTAGAGTTTCTTGGCTTTTTGCCAAGTGGTATGTTGTGCCCGCTTGGGTGGCGAACGTGATGACGCCATCGGCCGTGCGCTCGGCGGCCACCTGACGGCCCTGGCACGTGACCGCGACCGGCACGGCACAGCGGACGCGGCAGGGGCCGTCATGTGTGGCGCGGAGGGCGGCCTGGGCAAGTCTGCCCGCTTTCCAGCTTATGTCCACCTCGAATCCGCCTCGGGCGCGTAGGCCTTTGACCGCCCCGTCGGCCCAGGCCCCGGGCAACGCCGGCAGGAGGTGAATCTGACCGCCGTGGCTCTGCAAAAGCATCTCTGCTATGCCGGCCGTGCCGCCGAAATTGCCGTCTATCTGGAACGGCGGATGGTTGTCGAACATGTTCGGAAGCGTCGACTTGGCCAATAGCAGCCGCACATTCTCAAAGGCCTTTTCCGCATCGAGCAACCGCGCCCAGAAACTGATGATCCACGCGCGGCTCCAACCCGTATGGCCGCCCCCGTGCGCCAGGCGGTGCTCGAGCGACTTGCGCGCAGCCGCCGCAAGCTCCGGCGTGCCCTCCAGCGTGATCTGCCGGCCCGGGTGCAGGCCGTAGAGGTGCGACATGTGACGGTGGCCCGGTTCCGGCTCCTCATAATCCTCGATCCATTCCTGTAACCGCCCGTCTTTCTCGCTGATCTGGAGCGGTGCGAGGCGGTCGAGCGCTGATTCGAGTTCAGCCCGGAAAGCCTCATCAATACCCAAAATCCGGCCCGCCTCGATGCAGTTCGTGAACAGGTCGTGCACGATCATCAGGTCCATCGTCGCCCCATAGGTGAACCGCGAGATGGTCCCATCGGCTTTTCGGAAGGAGTTCTCAGGCGAGTGCGACGGACAGGTCACCAGGCGCCCCTGCGGGTCCTCGACAAGGAAGTCGAGGATGAACAGCGCTGCACCCTTCATGAGCGGATAGGCGCGCGCGGCGAGAAACGCCTTGTCGCCGCTGAAGAGGTAATGCTCATAAGGGTGCTGGCACAGCCACGCGGCGCCCACGGGCCACACGCCCCACACCCCGTCGGCGGGCGTCGTGAACCCCCAGACATCGCTGAGGTGATGCACCACCCAGCCGCAGCAGCCGTAGTGCACCTGGGCCGTGCGCCGGCCTGACTCGACGAGCGAGTCCATATAGTCGAACAGCGGCACGTGGCACTCGGCGAGGTTGCACACCTCGGTGGGCCAGTAATTCATTTGCAGGTTGATATTCGTGTGATAGTCACTGTTCCAGGGGGCGTTTATGTGCTCGTTCCAAATCCCTTGGAGATTCGCCGGGAGACAGCCCGGCCGCGAACTGCCCATCAGGAGATAGCGACCGAACTGGAAATACTGTACCACCAGTTCCGGGTCCTCGCTGCCGTCGCGCACGGCCTCGAGGCGGGCGTCGGTGGGCCGCTCGGGGTTATCGCTTGGGCCTAAATCGAGCATCACGCGCCGGAACAGGCGCTGGTGATCGGCCACGTGGGCCTCGCGCAGCGCATCCAAGGGTTTATTCGCGGCGTCGATGTACTGCCGGCAGAGCGCCTCAGGGTCGCCGCCGCGATAGTCCGTCGCGCCTGCCACCAGCAACGTGACCGCGTCGGCGTCGGCGATGTGCAATTCACCATCCGCATTGGCCAAAGCGCCGCCATCGGCCACCGCCAGCATGTGGGCCTCGAACCGCATCCCCACGACCTTGCCCGTCTCGTGGTGTCTGGTTTGAATCCGGCCGCGGAGGATCAACCGGTCGTCACCCTCGCTGAGGCATGCGGCATCCTGCTGGCGCCTCATGGTCAGCTCGACGTTGACGGCGCCGGGCTTGTCAGCCGTAATGCGCATGACAATCACCTGGTCCGGGGCCGACGCAAACACCTCGCGCCGGAACCGCACACCGCCGACGGTGTAACTCGTCGCCGCGACGCCCGAGTCTAGGTCGAGTTCGCGCCGGTAATCGGCCGCTTCGCTCGACTTGGGCACGGTCAGGAAGATGTCCCCGAGTGATTGGTATGACTTGATTCGCTCAGGTATGCCCATCATGGCCTCCTCGGCCAGCCTGGTCGCCTCCTCGTTCTTGCCCTCGAACAGGAGCTCGCGGACCCTCGGTAATGCCTCGAGTGCCTTGGGATTGGTACTATCGCGCCGATACCCGTCCCAAAGGGTTTCCTCGTTGAGCTGGATGCGTTCTTTTGGTAAACCGCCGAACACCATCGCGCCGAGCCGCCCGTTCCCGACAGGCAGCGCCTCGGTCCATTCGTTGGCCGGTTGGCGGTACCACAGCGTCAACGCGCCTTGACCTGTGAACATAACGACCGGTCGCCCGGCGGGCGAATCCGTGCTGTTCTGATAGGCCTCGGCCATTCTCACCCCTCTCTTCTTGTCCGGGTTTATGGGCCATTGTGCCCACGCGGCATCGTCGCCCGTGCGGAACTGCCAGTCCCCGGCGAGGCTCAGTCGGCCCCGCTGGCAAGACAACGACAGTCGGCCGCTTGCGATGCCGCCGGTGCCGCCGTAGTCGTACACGCGCACCGCGATCAGGTTGTATGAACCGGCGCGGACGTGCCTGGCGGGCACCGTGTACTGTCGGGCGCTGCCGGAAGCGCCTTTGTACTTCGGCGGCATTCGGCCCGTCCGCCCGACCCGTGCGCCGTTGAAAAACGTCTCATCCGCGTCATCGATTCTCCCCAGGTCCAGGCGCAGCGGCAATCCTTCCCAGGCTTGAGGGATTTTCACGAAACAGCGGTACCAGGCAAACCCGTCATAGTGCTCCGAATCGCCCCCGGCCCGTTCCCAAAAGCCGGGGACAGTTAACAAACCACACTCGGCGCCATCGGCAGCCGCCGATGCCATGGCGGCCACAGCCACTACTGTCAAGCAGACGAGACCTCGCCATGTCCATCGCATGAAACATCCTCCCTCTTGTCAAAAAAGGTTTCTACTCCTTACTCATACATCATCGTATTTGTGAAGACGTTACTAAGTACAGCTCAACACAATTAAGATCACACAATGGGGCGGAGTATATCCCC
>CAYRLQ010000396.1:0-3381 GCA_964425145.1 uncultured Nitrospiraceae bacterium | reverse complement strand
TACAAGGACCGCGCTTGCGAGACCATCGAGTTGATCTTCAAGCGGATTCTACACCCTGACTTCGGCACCGGCATCGCACAGTTCGCCCTCGATTGGACACCTTTGCGCGCAATATTGTTCAAGGATGTCTGGGGCTCCGACCGCGACGTCGAGGAAGAGGCTCGCCCGCTCGACAATACCAGCTTCGGGCATAACGTCGAGTTCTGCTGGCTGCTCAACCACAGCATTAACATTCTCGGCCTCGATCTCGAGCCGTACAAGGGGCCCATGCGCAAGATCTACGACCACTGCCTCGAGTACGGCATCGACTGGGACCGCGGCGGGGTTTACTGCGAAGGCCCTCACGACGGGCCCGCACGCGAGCGCAACAAGGAATTCTGGCAGCAGGCAGAGTGCCTCGTCGGCATGCTCGACGCCTTCCTCCTGTTCGGCGATGAGAAATACATCGATGCCTACGAGAAGGTCCACCGCTTCGTCATGGACCACGTCATCAACCACAAGGTCGGCGAGTGGTACCCCCTGTTCGACGAGAACAACAACCGCCTCTGGGACTACATGGGGCACGCCTGGAAGATAAACTACCACACCGTCCGGTCGATGATTCAGTCCGAAGCCCGCCTCTCCCGCATCCTGGCGTAAGAGAAGAGCATGAAAAATGAATCTCTGTGGCTCCGTGCGCTCCGTGGTTGAAAAAAGAAAGGAGTATCCCCATGAAGCTGTCAAGAGTTGTGCTTGCTGCGCTATTATCCATGAGTTTCAACGCCTCAGCGGACGTGTGGTACGTCGATAAGGACAACACCTCCGGGCGTCGAAGATGGGATGTCTTGGGCCACTACATAAATTGTGAACCAAGTACACGGAGGAAAGCATGAAAAATGAATCTCCGTGTCTCCGTGCTCTCCGTGGTTGAAAAAAGAAAGGAGTATCCCCATGAAGCTGTCGAGCCGCCAAGGGTCATAACGGCGTATTTCGACAGAAACATGAGGGACAAACTATGAAACTGAAAGTCGACAAGGAAGCTGACGCGCTGTATCTCATTCTCGACGATTCCCGAGTCGTTGAATCTGAGGAGGCTTCGCCGGGGATCATCCTTGACTTCAATGAGCAAAGCGAGGTTGTAGGTGTGGAGATTCTGCACCTATCCAAGCGAGCGCCCGGTTTGAATGTACAACAACTCGTATTTGAGACTGTCTAAGAGTGTTTAGAGGGGATGAACAACGGAGGGAGCATGCGTTCGCAAATGAGAGTGTCTGCATATTTGTTGATGGGACTGTTATGGGCGGGCTCGTCTATTGTCAGCATGGCCGCTCTGGCGGAAAGCTATACCGTGTCACTGGTGGTGGATGGCGAGGCCCTCGCCACAATCGTCACAGCGGAAAACCCGACGCCGGCTGCGAATCTCGCGGCGCTTGAGGTGCAGCATCACATAGCGAAGATCACCGGCGCTGTCTTGCCGATCAGAACGGCGGGCGAAGAAGTTGATGGGACGCGGTTGCTGGTAGGCGAGAGCTCAGCCACACAGGAGCTCGGCCTGAGAAACGAGCATTTCACGCCCCAGGAGTACTTGATACGCTTTCTGCCGGAGACGATCGTCCTCATGGGGCGCGATTGGCGGGACACCGAGGAGAATCGCAAGGAAGCAGGCCGCGGCACCAATTGGCAAAGCACGCTCCAAGATTGGCGTCAGCAGATCGACTATCGCGCCGCGACCGGGCAAGCCGCGGAAGACGACGCTGCGAAGGCGACCATCACGCTGCCCGGCCTTTTCGATGATCAGGGCGCCTGCTATGCGTGCTACGATTTCCTCGAACGCTTCTGCGGCGTCCGGTGGTACGGGCCGACGGAACTTAACGTGGTGTTGCCACAACGCACAACCCTCACCGTCACGGGCGGCGAGGTCCGGCGCGCGCCGGCGATGAAGTACCGGCAGGGCATAGGAGGCGGTTGGCCCATCGTCAAGGCCCAGTGGAATGAACCGAGTTCGGACCAACTCAACCTGTACTGGCGGCGATTGCGCGTCGGGGGTGAGAAATGGGGCGGAAACCACTCCTTTCAGAGTTACCAGGACCGGTTTCTTCGAAAGAATCCGGAGAAACCGGAGCTTTTCGAAGCGGCGCGCCCCGAGTACTTCGCAAAAGGCCGCACGGGCGGCGCCGGGACGCGGCAGTTTTGCTACACGAACCCGGCGTTCATCCAGCAGGTGGCCCAAGACGCGCGAGACTATTTCGACGGGAAGGGGCTCGAGGGCTATCAAGTGGCCATGGGGGACTACTTCGCCGTCGTGCCGCTGGACAACGCCGCCTGGTGCAAGTGCGAGAGATGCCAGGCTGTTTTGGCCCTGGACAAAGACAATTTCAGGGGCCGGCAGTTCAGCAGTGGTACGGCGACGCACTACCTCTTCGGCTTTGTCAACGCGGTGGCGAAGGAAGTGGCCAAGACCCATCCCGGCAAATACATTGCCACGTTGGCCTATCATGTGTATGCCTATCCCCCGGAAGACTTCGAGCTGGAACCAAACGTGTCCGTGGCCCCTTGTCTCCACCCACGCAACTACTGGGCGCCCGGGCTCAAGCGAAACGACATGTACCTCTACAAGAAATGGGTCGAGAAGAAGGACCGCCCCATTTACCTTTGGAACTACTATTGCTTCCCGATGGAGCCGGCGGCGATAAAAGGGTGGCACTGCTTCCCGGGCTTCAGCGCACACACCATCGCAGAGCAGATCAAAATGTATCACCGGGACGGCGTGCGCGGTGTATTTCTTTGCGGAATCGGGGAGCAGGTCGACTATTACTTGACGATGAAGATGTACGACGATCCCTCCATCGACGCCGACAGACTGCTGGACGAGTTCTTCACCGGCTATTTCGGCGCCGCATCGGAACCGATGAATCAATTCTACCGGTTGATTGAGGACACGTTCAGCAACTCCGAGAATTACCCTCAAGCGGTGCGCGCCGATGACAAGCACTTTCATCAGACTGAGCGCATCGCATGGGAATACCTGGGCACGGAAAGCCGCATGAGCCGACTCGGCGAACTCATGGCAAGGGCCAAGGCGCTCGCCTCGACCGACCTCGAGAAGCGCCGCGTTGCCACGTGGGAGAAAGGCGTGTGGCGCTACATGACCGAAGGGAGAAAAAACTACCTGGCCAAAAGGAGAACGCCTTAGGATTTCTAACAAAACCCCGGTGGCACGGGCTTCCAGCCCGTGATTCCGCGGGCAAGATGCCCATGCCACGAGAAGAATGTGTCTTTCGGTTAGGGGCCCTTAGTACTCCATTTCGCAAGTTCGGTCACGTACTTTTGGACAGGATTCATCCATTACATCATGTCAATCTTGTAAATCCTGTCAAAAAAGGTTTCTCCTACTTCTCATAC
>CAYRLQ010000395.1:0-3394 GCA_964425145.1 uncultured Nitrospiraceae bacterium | reverse complement strand
TGGGGATATACTCCGCCCCATTGTGTGATCTTAATTGTGTTGAGCTGTACTTAGTCCCAACATTCGGGGTATTATGGACTTCGCCTGAAAACGAAACTGTGCCGAGACAATCATGACCGAAACAAGAGTCAGACACATGAAAAACGCCGTTGCAGTTCGCTTAACCTACGTAAGTCTATTGGTTTTCCTGGCAGGCTGTTGCTCAGATGGCGCCAAATCTGAAGCGACTAAAGAGCCAGCGTCAACCCGGAAGGAGAGAACGGTCATGCCGATTCCACCAGCCCAACAGGGTCCGGAAGCGTTCTTGGAACACGTGCAGCAGTGCGGCGGACGGGTCGATTTCGTGTTCGAGGACGACCGGCCTTTCGCCCAATGCCACGCCTCGACCGTGGTGGAAACGGCCAAGGGCGACCTCCTGTGCGCATGGTTCGGCGGGACGGAAGAGAAGAACCCGAACGTAGCGATCTGGCGGTCGCGGTTCTCCGGCGGGACCTGGTCGCCGCCCGAGCGTGCCGCGAAAGTCGGCGAGACCGCCCATTGGAATCCGGTGCTGTTTCGCGACGCCGACGGGGTCGTCTACCTGTTTTTCAAGGTCGGTGTCGATGTCCCCCAGTGGCAGACCTACTGGAGGCGGTCCGAGGACGATGGCGTAACGTGGACCGACCCCATGGAATTGGTCCCGGGCGACGTCGGGGGCCGCGGACCTGTCAAGGACAAGCCCATCATCCTGTCCGACGGGACCTGGCTGGCGCCGGCCTCGACGGAACTCGAAGGCTGGAAACCTTTTGCGGACCGTTCCGAAGACGGCGGGAAAACCTGGCAGCGCACCGCTGATTTTGCCATTGACCGGGCGATCATCCGAGGCATCGGGGCCATCCAGCCGACGTTTTGGGAATCTGAACCGGGCAAGGTCCATGCGCTGATGCGCACGGCGGCGGGCCGTATCGCGCGCACCGACTCGACGGACGCCGGGCGCACGTGGGCCCCTGTCTACGCGACCGATCTGCCCAACAACAACAGCGGCATTGACGCCCTCAAACTCGAGGACGGCCGCGTACTGCTCGTCTACAACCCCGTAGGCAGGAACTGGGGCCCGCGCACGCCGCTGTACCTGGCCGTATCCGTCGACAACGGCCGGACCTGGACCAACCTGGCCGCCATCGAAACCGAGGAGGGAGAGTACTCCTATCCGGCCATCGTGCGCACCACCAAAGGCGTTGCCGTGAGCTATACCTGGCGGCGGGAACGGATTCGCTGCTGGCAGATTCCTCTCGAGGCCTTGTAGCGGCCGGCGAAACGCTCTGATACTGGACAAATCGCTCGGCTTAATGACGGAATATCGACCAAAGTGCACTAAGGTAAGGAGGAAATAGTCATGAATGAAAAAGGTTTCACACTGATTGAACTGTTGGTAGTCATCGCGATCATTGGCATCCTGGCAGCCATTTTGCTGCCGGCGCTGGCGCGCGCGCGCGAGGCGGCGCGGCGCTCCTCGTGCCAAAACAACCTGAAGCAGATAGGCCTTGTCTTCAAGATGTACTCGAACGAGTCTAAAGGAGGGCAGTTTCCTCCGGTAAAGAGATTCGAGTGCGGGGCTGATGGCGTTGTCTCCAGGACAAGCGTATACTCGACCGTGCCTGATGGCGATGCGATCTATCCCGAATACCTCACAGACGTCAGTATCTTCGCCTGCCCGTCCGACTCGGACGCCCCCACTCTTGAGGAGGGCCGCTTCAATCTGAATGACGATCCCAATGAGCCCATTCTGCCGTGCAGGATCAGCAACATGTCTTACGACTACATCGGGTGGGCGCTCACAAATGAAATCCTGTTGGCGCTTGGCGTTGACCAAAACAAGGACCCGTTTAACTTCCCTGGGGATTTGAACCCAAACTTCCTTGCGGGCATGAACAGCCTTTTTGACGATATAGCGGACTGGGGCAGTGATCCAAGTAACACTGGTTCATGTTTCAACGCCGACGTCGGTTGGGGCGGCATGACCGCTTACCGCTTGCGGGAAGGGATCGAGCGGTTCTTCATTACCGACATTAACAATCCGGCCGCGTCGTCATTGGCGCAGAGTGACGTGTGGATCATGCTGGACGAGCTCACCACAACGCATCCGGAGTATATGAACCATGTGCCCGGCGGCTGTAACGTGCTGTACATGGACGGCCACGTCGAATTCCTGAGGTTCCCAAGCGAGACTCCCGTCTCCCGCGCCTGGGCTACCGTGCGGGGCGAGGTGGGATAACGCCAGGCTTGGCATGGCAGGAACTCAGCGCCCCTATACGTTACAGGTGTTATAGACGGCTGGTTTTCACAGAAAAGGCGCCCCTTGCACTGGAGGGTGCCTTGCTTGCATGAAAGGGGCTTCTAGCGCTTGGAGAACTGGAAACGTTTTCGAGCGCCAGGCTGACCGGGCTTCTTGCGTTCGACTTCGCGGGCATCGCGGGTGAGCAGTCCAGTCCTGCGCAAGGACGCACGCAGGTTCTCGTCCATCTTGACCAGTGCGCGGGCAATCCCGAGTCGCAACGCGCCCGCCTGACCCGCCAAGCCACCGCCGTCACACCGGACGCGGAAGTCGAATTTATCAGCATTGCCCGTCAGGACCAAAGGCTGCGTGGCGAGCATGACTAACGTTTCACGCGCCAGATACTCATCGATGGGACGCCCGTTTATCGTGATCTGTCCGGTGCCGGGCCTCATCCGTATGCGCGCCCGGGCATTCTTACGCCGCCCAATGGTTACGACCTCGTCGGTAATCTTTGCCACGATAAGTGCACTCCTAACGTGTTATTTCAGTTCGTAAGGTTGCGGATTCTGAGCCTGGTGGGGATGGTCAGGGCCGGCGTAGATGCACACGTGCTTGAAGAGCTTACGCCCCAAGCGATTGTGGGGCAACATCCCCTGAATGGCAATGCTCATGGGGCGCGTCGGGTGCTTGGCCAGCATTTCACGATAGTTCGTCTCCTTTATGCCGCCGGGATAGCCACTGTGGCGGTAATACATCTTCTGCCGGTCCTTCTTCCCGGTAACCACCGCCTTGGCCACGTTGACAATCACCACGTGATCACCACAATCGAGGTGGGGCGTGTACTGCGGCTTGTGCTTGCCGCGCAACAGCTTGGCCGCCTCAGCAGCTACACGACCCAACACCTGCCCCTCGGCGTCAATGACGTGCCACTTCTTGTCAATTTCCCCTTGCTTGGGGACATACGTCTTCACACTTCGTTCCTCCGGAAACAACTGCTGCCGTGGGCACACTGTCCCTTGCTCGGTTAAGTGCGAAGGGCAAGCATACCAAACACCCCAGGCAAAATCAAATGGAGAACACGGCCCCAAATCCGCACGTAGGGGTCGGGAAAACGTTTTTGGGGGCGTGTAGGCGGCT
>CAYRLQ010000394.1:0-3449 GCA_964425145.1 uncultured Nitrospiraceae bacterium | reverse complement strand
TGTGGAAATGTAGATAACTCGCTTAGGATTACACCCCAAAATGGAGGACATTTCTAACGAGTCAAACCAGAGGACATTTCTAATGAGTTTTGACAACACCGTTCAAGTGCCATTGACCACGGGCATGCTCGCCGTCATCCTCCTGGCCCTCGGCGCGGCGGTCACATGGCTCGCGACGAAGACCAACGCAAGTGTCTGACAGCGTGGCTGAGGAGAGGCGACCTTCTTTTGGTCATTGGCCGTCGAGGACATCGAGCAATTCGATCTCGAAGATGAGCGTGGCGTTGGGTGGGATGGTTTTGCCGAAGCCAGGCTCGCCGTACGCGAGTTCGGGGGGGATGAAAAGCCGCCACTTGGCGCCCTCCTGCATCAGTTGCAGGGCCTCGGTCCAGCCATGAATAACTTTATCAACGCCGAACACGGCGGGTTGATTGCGCGAGTAGGAACTGTCGAATTCGGTGCCGTCGATGAACGTGCCGCGGTAATGGGTCTTGACCTTGTCGGTAAGTTTCGGCGTGCGGCCGACGCCCTCGCGGACGACCTTGTATTGCAACCCGCTGTGTAAGACGACAATGCCCTCTTTCTGCGCGTTCTCTTCGAGGAACTGCTCCCCCCTGACGGCGTTCAGCCGTGCTTCGTCGAGCAATGGTGGGCCTGTTACGATTTCCGCTTCCTCCGCCCTGGGCGGTTCTTTGCCATCAAGCAGTCCTTCCTTTGCCAATTCCTCGGCAAGCCTCGCAGCCTCGTAGTGCCCCATGTGTTCTGGCGCGATGCCCTTTCGGGTAAGTAGGCCCTCTTCTTCACCGGGGCCGAAGGTGGTATTCTTAGTGACGTAGAAGAACTTTGTTTCAGGGCCGTGGCTAAGGTGAAGGATGCCGTTGATGATGATCGGTTCGCGGAAAAGATCGGCGGTCTCTCCTTCCTTCATCCGTACAAGCATGACGTCACGCATGGGCGGCCTCTCGCAGAAGTAGCACTCGATAGGCATGGGCAAAAGGAGAAACTCGGACATGTTGCGAAACGTTTCTATGGGCACCATAAATCCGATGATATCGACCGGGGTATTGTCCCAAGGGAGCAATTCCGGGTGGAATGTAGGCCCCTTACGCACGTTGCCCTTGGTTTCTTGGAGCAGCTTCCAGGGGAGGAGATCGAGGCCTTTGCCCTGGCGCCTGCCCTCGATCTCCCTGCGCCATTCAATCATTCGCTCTTTAAGGCTTCGCTGGCGCGTCATGTAGTTCAACATGACCACGCTGCTAAGGACGATGAGAACGCCAAAGACGGTGCCTATTTCTCTAACTGCGCGTCGTCGCACGGTTTATTCACCTTTTCTGCCAGGCCTGATCGGTCGTCAGACCTGACTCAGGTCCCGGGCCACATCGGTTTGATAGGCTTGCCAGGCGGGAAGAATGCCCGCGACGAGGCCCACGAAGGCCACGGTGCCGAACGCCAGCAAGTGGTCCGTAGTAAGGCCAAACGCCTGCACGTACAATCCAAATCGCTGGGCCAGGTAGACCCCGATGCCCGCGGTAACCACACTGCCCAAGCCCCAGCCTGCAATAATACCCAACACCGTAACCCAAAAGGCCTCGATGATGACCGCGCCCAGTATCTCGAAACTCGACGCGCCCAACGCGCGCATGATAGCTAAATCGCGCTTTCGTTGCAGGATAGACAGGTACAATCCGATAAGGATTGACAGGGCGGATATTACCACAACAAGATAACCGATGGCCAACAGTACTGTCTTGGCCGTGCCCAGCAGTTGATCGTAGAGCTTCGCGATCTGACTGACGGGCCTGGCGGCCATCGCGTTGAAATCGTCGTTGACAAATTCCTCGAACTGAAAGCGCAGCGCGGGGCTCTGGAGACTGATGAGCACCGCGGTCACTTCGCGCGGCTCATCCTCCGCATCGCCTTCGCCGTGTCGACCGCCAGAGGCGGGTAAATGTTCAACATGCGCCTCGTCCCCTTGCACGCCAGGGCGCCACGGGCCGCGGTATTCCTCGTCCTTGGCATCTTGCGCACGGCCGGCGCCGTGGATATCCCACACCGATTGCAGATCGCAGAAAACGACCCGGTCGTTGGGCGAACCGGAGGGTTTCAAGATGCCGACCACCGTGTAGGGCCAATCCCCGTGGACATGGCCCATACCCTCGGGCAGTTCCATAAACCCGTGCGTACCTACGAAGGTATCGCCGACGTTCAACTCGTTTTGCCGGGCGACTGTGCTGCCGAGCACCGCTTCCATGGGCCGCTCGAAGAAACGCCCTTGAGCCAATTGGAACGGCCGACGCGGCTCGTTCGTAACCGGATTGACCCACTGGTACTCGAACAGCTCGGAGATGGTGCCGACGATGCGAAACCCGCGGTAGGTGTCGCCCAGTCCGATGGGAAATGCTGCAGCGACATCGTCATGGTTGCGCAGACGCTCATAATCGGAATAGAGTATGTTGCCCGTCGGCACGTCCATGAAGTAGACGCAACTCAGGACCAGTTGGAGTGGACTGCCCTTCGCGCCCACGACAATATCGAATGCCTGGCCCTCTTCCTCGAACCGCTTGCGGGTCTCTTCGCGCAGCGTCAACACCGACGAGATGAGCCCCACCGCCAACGCCACAGAGGCTATTGTGAGAGATGTGGGCAGTTTGCGGCTCCACAAATAGCTCCATGCGATATGCCACAGACTCATCAGGCCACCTCCTCCACCAGTCCGGAGCAGTCAAATTGCTCTGGGAGCCGCTCGGCGATGTCCCGATCGTGTGTCACCAACAGTGCCGTCACCTTTTCCTCTTGGCACATTTCGAGCAAGAGGTCCATCACGGTTTTCGCGGTTTTCGGGTCGAGGCTGCCCGTGGGTTCATCAGCCACGACCAGTTTCTGTCTGTTGGCCAAGGCGCGGGCGATGGCCACGCGCTGCTGCTCGCCCACACTCAACGCAGCGGGCTTGCTGTGTAGCCGGTGGCCCAGGCCTACCCGTTCGAGCAATTCCCTGGCGCGGCCCTTCCACTCCGAAGCTGGCACGGTATCGCTGAAGCGCATGCCGAGCATGACGTTCTGCAGCGCCGTGAACGGGGCCAGCAGATTGAAGGTTTGAAAAACAAAGCCGAACCGCTCACCGCGAAACCGGTCGAGCCGGCCTTCAGTGAAGTCTTGGATTTCCTGGCCGTCGACGCGAATCGTGCCCTCGTCGGGGCGCAGGAGGCCCGAAATCAAGTTGAGCATCGTAGTTTTGCCGCAGCCGCTGGGCCCCCAGAGTGCCATGTGGACGCCGGGCGCCGCATGAAACGCCTCGCAATAGAATTCGACCCCCGGCCCGAGCCTGCGTCGACACTTCTCAAGTTTAACCATGGCGAAATTCCTCATATTAGTTCAGATGAGGCTTGATAATATCACTATACACAGCGTCATAAATAACGCCGCATACTTTCCGTCATTGCGAGCGAAGC
>CAYRLQ010000393.1:0-3472 GCA_964425145.1 uncultured Nitrospiraceae bacterium | reverse complement strand
TTACAAATGGCAGGAGCATACACCTTTGGGTAAGATTTTAGATGGCGCGATACGAACGCTTGATTATTATGATACACATCGTGTATAATTACTACAAATAATAGCACGGTTGAAGTACTGGTGCGGGGGGGCGAAGGAAGGACTAAACTTTAAGGCAAGACCAACTGTTGGGTTGGCTTTGTCGAGAAGCGGGAGCAACGAGGTGAGGAGGAAGAGCATGTTAGCGAGTATTGACATTCATAGCAGCGTCGCGGTGTATGTCCAAATCGAGAACCACGTCCAATTTGCCATTGCGTCGGGCCGCCTGAAGCCGGGCGACCAACTACCTTCGGTACGTGAGCTCTCCGAGCGCCTCGGCGTTAACCCTAACACGGTCGCCAAGGCCTACCGGGACCTGGAAGTGATGGGGCTACTCTATACCCGCCGCGGCATGGGGGTGTTCGTCAACAAGGGTATCGAGGCCAGGTGCCGGGAAGATTGCCGCAAGCGCATCATCGGCCGTTTACACGAAGTTGTGGCTGAGGCCAAGTCCGCTGGCATGGCCGCCAGCGATGTCATCGAGGTGATTGAGAAGAGTCTCGAGTACGACGTCAGTCCCTATGAGGCCACGCCAAGCGCCCTGCTCGCCATGGCCAAACAGAGGAGACGCTCGAAGTAACAGGCCGGCGCCGGTAATCGGACGCTGACCTTATAGCGCACCTTTGCCTAAAGGTTCTTACGAAAAGAGGGACAGTCCCGTTTGCGCTCGCTCCGCGCGGGATAGTCCCTGTTTTTTATCACGCGGGAAAAGGGGGAGTGCCCTTATTGCACGTTTCGGTTGCCCGGCGATTGAGGTTCAGGCGGATTTCAGGCCGGTAAGCGTTCAGCCGTCAGCCTTTTGGTCTGATGCCCTGGGTGCGTCGCTTGAAAAAGTCAAGCACTTTGACAACTGCTCTGGTTGGGCGTCGTTTTGCGGCAACGACCGCCCCGACTTGCTTCGTAGCTGAAGGCTGACGGCTGATGCCTGAACGCTTACTCAGGCCGTATTTTTGGAGGCGGTAGCGGAGGGAGCGCGGGGTGAGCCCGAGGAGCTGGGCGGCCTGCTTTTGGGAATAGCGAGCCTTCTCGAGGGCCTGTTTGATAAATCTGGTTTCCATTTTGGCGATCAAGTCTTCCAGTTGCACACCCTCGGCCGGAAGTTCGCCGTGTTCCGTGTCTCCAGCCGGGACATAGTTCTGAATGTGCGCAGGCAGATCCCATAGTTCGATGCGGTTTCCGCGGCACAGGGCGACTGCGCGCTCGATGACGTTTGCAAGCTCGCGTACGTTCCCGGGCCAGTTAAAGCGTTCTAGGGCCTCCTCAGCCTCCCGCGGCAACTCTACTTCCCCTCGGTCAAGGCTCTTGGCATAAACAGCAACAAAATGGCGGGCGAAAAGAGGTATGTCGCCTGTCCGATGGCGCAGAGGAGGTACGGTTACAGGGATCACGTTGAGGCGGTAGTACAGGTCTTTTCGGAAAGCGCCTTTCTCAACCATTTGGGCCAGGTCGCGGTTTGTGGCGGAGATCAAGCGGACGTCAACCTCGACCTCAGATGTGCCGCCCACGGGCATGACGGTATTGCTATCGAGGACGCGGAGCAGGCGAACCTGTAGCTTCAGGGGCATTTCGCCTATCTCATCGAGGAACAGCGAGCCGCCGTCGGCCACTACGAACAGGCCTTCTTTATCCTCGAGCGCGCCGGTGAAGGCGCCTTTTTTGTAGCCGAACAGCTCGCTTTCGAGCAGGTTCTCGGGGATGCCGCCACAGTTAATCGCGACGAAGGGCTTCTTGGACCGGTCGCTGAGGTTGTGGATGGCGCGGGCGACGAGTTCTTTGCCAACGCCGCTTTCGCCGTGGATGGCGATGGTGCTGGGGAGGGTTGCGACGCGGCGGATCATGGTGCGGATTTCCTCAATGGCGACGCTGTTGCCGATGATATTGGCGATCTCGGCGCGCTTGGCCTGGTCTCTACGAAGGGCGACGTTCTCGCGGATGATGTCGCGCTGCTCGATGGCGCGGCGTATAAGCAAACGGATTTCGTCGTTCTTGAACGGCTTCATAACGTAGTCAGCGGCGCCGCGCTTCATGGCGTCGATGGCCGTTTCGACGGACCCGTACGCGGTCATCATGATGGTAGGGGTAGTGGGGGCGTTTTCCTGCAGCCAGGAGAGCAGTTCCATGCCGGCGCCGCGGTCCTTGCCCATCCGAAGGTCGGTTAAGACGACGTCAAAGGCTCCTTTCTCAAGGGCGGCGCAGGCCTTCTCGACATCGGGCACCGCCTTAACGTCATAGCCGTCGTTCCCAAGGACGATTTCGAGCAGTTCGCGCATGCTGGCTTCATCGTCGACGACCAACACATGGCCTTGGACACCCATACACGCTTACTCCTCTTTCAACAAGGATGGACAGGATGTCTTCGTATTATCCTGAATATCCTGACAATCCTTGTTCCTCTGCACTGGCGGCGGGCAACCGCACGGTTATTCGTGTACCGCCGCCCTCGCGTGATCCAGCCCGAATGATGCCGTCGTGCGCCGTGATAATGCGCAGACAGACCGCAAGTCCCATACCCACGCCGGACTCCTTGGTAGTATAGAAGGGTTCGAATATGTGTGCAACTTGGTCGGGCTTTAACCCGGAGCCTTCATCATCGAAGCGGACCTCGAATGACCCCGGCACGGCGACCATGGTGATGTCGAGCCGTCCGTGCTCATTCATGGCCTCGACGGCATTGATGCCCAGGTTTATGAAGACCTGCTTGATCTGGGATGGATCGCCCGCGACATTGCCTTGCGGTTCAGCATAGTGGCCAGAGATGGTGAGATTCCCGGCGTGGGCGTATTTGCGCCGTAGAAGGTCTTCCACTTCGCGGAGAACGGTGCAAATGTCGAATACCTCACGGCGCGTGATAGGATTGCGCGTAAAGTCGAGGAAGCCCGCGACGATTTCGTTGAGGTGATCTGACTCGCGAAGCGCGATCCCCGCGAGTTTCTTGGTGAAGTCCGGGGTGGTGACGTTGGCCTGAAGTTCCTCGACCGAGCTGCGGATCACGGCGACGGGATTGCGAATTTCATGGGCCACGGCTGCGGCTAGTTCGCCGAGCGCAGCCATGCGGTCCTGCCGGCGAAGCTCCTGGCGCATTTTATCGATCTCGGTCAGGTCGATAAACGAGGCGATGATGCCGGTCAAGTGTTTGCGCGCATTGTAAATCCGGCTTGTGGTCAGGCCCAGCAGCTTCGTTTCTTCCGGACCTGTGATGGCATAGAATTCGTAGGAGGTGAAGTCGCGCTGCGAGCGCAGTGCGGTTATGATGGGGCATTCGCCGCCGGAGTCCGACTTGATGATGTCGTCCACAGGGCGTCCGATGGCCGAACCTTCGGGGATGTTGAGGATGTGATCGGCAGCCTGGTTTTGGGCGGAGATGATTCCGATGCGGTCGGTGATGAGGAAGCCG
>CAYRLQ010000392.1:0-3474 GCA_964425145.1 uncultured Nitrospiraceae bacterium | reverse complement strand
GGCCGGCGCCCCGCGTGATCACCACAAACTGGATCACGACCAAGATCAGGAAAATGACCATCCCGACGACTAGGTTCCCTCGCGTGACAAACACGCCGAACGCATCGATCACGCGTCCCGCATCCGCCTGGGAAAGGATCAGGCGCGTCGAGGCGACGTTCAGGCTCAGCCGAAACAGCGTCATCATCAGCAACAGCGACGGAAATACGGCGAACTCGACGGCCCGCTGGAGGTAGATCGTGGCCAATAATGTCACCACCGACAGGGAGATGTTCAGGGTCAGGAGGATATCCAACAGCCACGTCGGCACGGGAATCACCAGGACCATCAGCATCCCGACGACGCAGACCGCCAGCACGATGTCCTGGTTGTCTGCCAAGGACCACGCCCGCTGCTGGGACATCTCCTGGGCCGGTATCGCCACGGTGTTACTCCTCTGTGGTTCTTATTAAACGGCCTCTTGAACCAATTCTAGGCGTTGCCGCCGCTCGCGGACCTTGTCCGCGCGCCGGTCGATCTCGTACACATAGGCCAGGACCTCCGCCACCGCGCGAAACAGGTTCTCAGGCACGGGCTGCCCGACCTCGATGGTACGATAGAGGGTTCGGGCCAGGTCCGGCTTCCGGACGATGGGCACGGTGTGCTCGAGGGCGATATTCCGGATCCTCTCGGCGAGGAGCCGTGCGCCCTTGGCCACGACCACCGGCGCGGACATCTCGGCCATGTCGTAGCGCAAGGCCACCGCGTAGGTCGTCGGGTTTGTGATGATCACATCCGCTGCAGGCACCCCGGCCATCATGCGCTGCAAGGCCATCTGGCGCTGGATGTGGCGGACGCGCGCTTTGATCCGGGGGTCTCCCTCCAATTCTTTGGCCTCTTGCCTGGCCTCCTGCACAGTCATCATCAGGTCGCGGTTGTGCTGCCAGCGCTGAAACCCGTAGTCTAAGATGCCCAGCACAAGCATCGCCAGCGCAATTCGCCACCAGACTGTCATAACCAGCCCCCCGATTGCCGGCACCAGCGCCCGCGGTGTCAGTTCCATCAACACCACCACAAGGTCGGTTCGAGCGCGGAGCGTTATCCAGACAATGTAGCCGATGAATATCAGTTTCAGAACTGATTTCACCAGCTCGACAAACGTCCGCATCGATACAAACTTCTGAAATCCGGAGATCGGGTTCAGACGTTCAAACTTCGGCGTCAGCGGTTTCACCGTAAACAGCACGCCCACTTGCAGCAGATTCATCGTGAGCCCACCCAGCATCATGATGATCATGAACGGCAGTACGCACTGCGCGAGGTGCTGCATCACATCCAGCGCGAGGTACTGCACCGTATCCTGTTCGGGCAACATCGCCTCGGCGTTGCCGAAGAAATGTCGGCCCGCCTCGACTAGGGATCGAAACATCTGGGGACCCAAAAAACGCATCGCGATGAGCGCCAGCAGCAGTGCCCCGGCTGAGTTCAAGTCCTGGCTCTTGGCGATGTTCCCGTCTTCGCGGGCCCGCTCCTTTTTCCGCGGCGATGCCGGCAGAGTTTTTTCGCCACCCGAGGCTTCAGGCATCGGTCCTAACCCATCCCATTAATCGCGACGGCTACATTCTGGAACGTCCGATAGAACATGCCGTCCAGAATCTTCAGGTAAACGTTGATGATGAGCGCCACGACGATCAGCCCAGTCGCGATGGTAATCGGAAACCCCACCACGAACAGGTGAATCTGCGGGACCACCCGGCCCAGGAGCCCCAGGCTCCCGTAAGCCAGCAGCATGGACCCCGCCACGGGCGCGGCGATCATCAACCCGTCGATAAACATGGCGCTGCCCCATCGGCTTACCTCGAACTGCAGCTCGGGGCGCGCCACAAACCCGCCAATCGGAATCTTCTCGTACGTGGACACCATGGCCCGGATCATCGTGTGGTGCCCGTACGTCACTAATAGGTAGAGCACCGCTAAAATGAAGAAGAAGAAACCGAAAATCGGGAACTGGGTCTCGAGCGCAGGATTGAACACATTCATCATGCCGAATCCCGTCTGCATATCCATAATCTGCCCCCCGACCTGAATTGCCGCGAACACCAGCGTCATCACCAACCCCATGATCAGCCCGATCAGCATTTCACCAGCGGCGAGGAGGGCAAACGGCACCGCTTCGCTCGGCAGCGTCTCGTCCAACGCGGCGATGGTCGGTGTGATCAGCATCGCCGCCAAGGCGGTCAGGCCGATCTTGGCAATCACCGGAAAGTTCCGCGAGCCCAACACCGGCGCAGCAATCATCAGCCCGCTGAAGCGCACCATCACCAGCACGAACAGCTTCAGCGTCTCCACTTCCGGGATGATAAACTCGTCCATCACACGCATCCTATCAGACGCTTAAATTAGCGAACCAAGGCGCCAAAACCCCCGAGTAGCGGCTGCACAAACCCCAGGACCACCCATGTCATCCAGGGTAGAAACAGCACGAACGAAATCAAGACCACGATGATTTTGGGCACAAATGTCAACGTGATCTCCTGAATTTGCGTCACCGACTGCAACACGCTGATCAGCAGGCCCACGACCATGCCCGACAGCAGCATGGGCGCTGCGGCCATCAACGTCGTAAGTATGGCGTCCCGGCCGAGGAAAAGGACGTCGTCAATGTTCATATTGCCTCCTGTTCGGCTCGCGGATCGGTTTCCGCCACGCCCTTCGCAAAGACTCAAGACCCTATGCCACCTCAAGATACCACAATATATAGCGGTTGTCAATACCTATGATCACTATAACTTGAGCTTTGGCCCTGCTCAGGGAATCCATTTGTGCATTTGTCAAGTAATATCCAGGAAGAGCGCGCACATTCCGCAGATTCCCGCCGCAGAACCAGGGCTTCGCCTTTTCCCACTACCCCCCCACCTCGGTCCTATTGAACCTTGCTTTGAGTAAGGAAACGGCGGGCCAGGTGCTACCAGACTGGCTGCGGGCCCCAAACGCCTCAATTGGCTACACTGAGGTGGTCGAGATGCTGATTGCCAAAGGTGCCAATGTTAGTGCGAAGACTAACGACGGCAGGACACCACTGAGCCTAGCGACGAAAAGAGAACTGCGAAAACTGCTGCGCGAACATGGGGGCGGAAAAAGAAAACGCAGCCCGTAGGGACCGCCCCTTTGTTTTCATCTTTACTCATGGGGTTTTCGGCGAGAGAATCTGGGTGCGTCCCAGCATCCGTGGCCTTTCCGAAACAGGGAGAGGCACCAAACTAAGTCGACAAGGTCTGTCCCGCCCAAGGCGTAGCAGTACCCTCAAAGCCATGAGCCCACTGGTGGGCGATTCCAGAAGCGCCAACAGACGCTACGTGGCGGCCGGCGCCTTTTCGTTCTGAACCAGGATGGTGGGGTTGGGCGTCTTGGAAGGAACGGGCAACCCCTGCTCTTCCAAGAGTCGCACATGTTCAAGCATGCCCCATTTGGCCCTGTACACGCAATCTTCAATCG
>CAYRLQ010000391.1:0-3478 GCA_964425145.1 uncultured Nitrospiraceae bacterium | reverse complement strand
AAGAAATTGCTTCACAGGTTGGTGATATACTTTATCAGCACCTTGAATATTGGATTAGTCATTCAAAAAGCATAAAAAAAGATTGATATTACTGAAGTCATGAGTGTAAGTTACATACCTGAAAAAACCAAAATATTACTATGGGGTAAGGCTGCAGGTAGATGTCAATATAGAGGTTGCAATGCATGTCTTTATCGTGACGATTTAACACAGGCTGAATTTAATCAGGCATATATTGCACATATTGTAGCTGACCAACCTACAGGACCAAGAGGGGATGAAATATTATCTGAAAAACTGAAAGCTGAATTATCAAACTTGATGTTAATGTGTGATGAACACCACAGATTGATTGATAAGGTTGATATCGATGGCCATTCGATAGATTTACTGCAGGAAATGAAAAAAGAGCATGAAGATAGGATTGAACGCATTACTGCCATCAATAAGGACATGCACAGTCATATCGTAATCTATAAAGCAAATATAGGTATATATTCTCCAATTTTAACGTACGAAAGCGTACGTGAATACTTGCATCCTGCGCACTTCCCAGCGATGTCTTATGCTATTGATTTAAGTCTTATTAATAGTCCGTTTAGAGATAAAAATGATAGTTTCTGGAAGATTGAACTCGAGAATCTGATAATGCAATTTAATGAGCAAATAAGACCTAAATTAAGAAAAGGTGAAATAAAACATCTTTCGATTTTCGCTTTTGCTCCAATGCCATTACTTATTAAGCTAGGTGTATTAATAAACGATATTCAAAATGCCGAAATATTTCAGCCGATAAGAGACCCTAAAACTTGGAGTTGGCAAAATAATGTGGAAGAAACTCGTTATATTGTTCTCGAGCCGGAAACACACTTCCCGAAAGTTGCATTAAATATTTCACTAAGTGCGACTATCAATAATGAGCGTATTACAAATGTTATAGGTAATGAGTGTTCAATTTATACGATTACAATAGATAATCCTTTCAATGATTTTCTTAAGACTAAGAAGCAACTACAGGAGTTTAGTATCGTAATTAGACACTTGTTTGATTCTATAAAGGCAAGATATAATGCGCAGTCTCCTCTTCATATCTTTCCTGCTATGCCAATTGCAACATCCGTTGAATTTGGCAGGGTCTGGATGCCAAAAGCCGATATGCCTTTAATAGTTTTTGATGAGAACAATGCCAAAAACGGATTTATTAAAGTGTTAGAAATTAATAATGCAAAGCCATGATATCAACCGAAGGTAAAAATCAATTTAACGAAATTTTCGAAGAGCTTGGTAAAACTCTCGATATTACAGAAGAAGAGCACAATGCTGCTGTAAAAAGTTATGTGTTTGTAGGAGAGTGGCTGGCAGAACCAGAATCATCCTTAAATCCCTACAAACCGGAAATTCTTCCTCAAGGTTCTTTTATGCTGGGTACAATAGTAAGACCTGTTAATGAAAATGAAGACCTAGATATTGATTTGGTTTGCCAATTAGTTGGCAAAAGGCCTGAGTGGACACAATACAATGTTAAAAATAAGGTAGGCGACAGGTTAAAAGACCATGTTACACTTAAAAGACTTTTAAAGAAAGAAGAAGGACGAAGGTGCTGGACATTAGAGTATGCTGATTCAGCAAATTTTCACATGGATATTCTACCCTCAATAGTCAGCAGGGATTATAAAATAATTCTTGAAAAAGCTTTTACATCTAGAGAATTAGAAAATATTGATAGACTAGCTATAAGGATTACTGACAAGGAAGAGAATAATTATCGGACAGAAGCAAATCCTGAATTATGGTTAAAAAGTAATCCCTTTGGTTATGGAAAATGGTTTCATCAACAAGCCACTCTTGAATTTCAAAAGGCATTTTCTTTAAAGGAATCTGTAAAACCAGTACCAACATACCAAAAAGAGAAATCACCTCTTCAAAGAGTTGTACAAATTCTTAAACGACATCGAAACATCATGTTCAATGGTGATGAAGATAAACCAATCTCAATAATTATTACAACATTAGCTGCAAGAGCTTACCGTAAAGAAACCCATGTAATTGAGGCTTTATTGAATGTTATTAAACAAATGCCAAATGAAATTAAAGAAAGGTATGTCTCGGAAGTAGGAAAACCCATTAAATGGATAGCTAATCCAGTAAACGAACAAGAAAACTTTGCAGATAAATGGCCTGAAAACCCTCAAAAGCAAATTAATTTTTATAAGTGGATGGAGCAGGTATCGGTGGATATTTACAATGCACTTGATAAACATGGTTTGTCAAATATTCAAGAGGCGCTTGAAAAACCATTTGGTGAAAAGACAATTAATACAGTGTTTAGTAATTATGGGGAAAAAATGCGTTTGCTGCGTGAAAGTGGCAATATGAAAATGGCAGCCAGTACCGGTTTGATTGGCATGAGTGGCAGAACAAATATTCCTCCACATAGTAATTTTGGAGAAGATGCATAGGATTTCATTAGTTCTACAAGAGGGAGTATTAAAGTCCTATTTTCCCACTTCCAAAATTAAAAGAAAAGGTGAAAGTGAACTAATTTGGACACATAGCATTTCTCCAACACCTTTAAGCAATTCATATAAAATTAAATTACACTATTTAAGATACAATGGGGTAAATGTTTATGTAACTGAACCAAAACTGGCTTTAGCACCCGGTAAAGATAAATTACCTCATGTTTACTCTACCCCAGAGCAACGATTATGCCTTTATTACCCCGATGGCATAGAATGGAATGTGGGTAAGTTATATGTAAAAACCCTTATACCATGGGCAAGTGAATGGCTTTACCATTATGAAATTTGGCTGGGTACAGGAGTCTGGCACGGAGGAGGCATTGGGCATGAGACAGAAGCCGAAAAGCAAGAACAAAAACAAAAAGAAGATATCATCGATGAAGGAACAAAAGATAAGCGGACAAGGTTTTAAAAAAGCTAAATTCGGTTGGATTCCTAAGGATTGGGAAATTGAAAAACTTAGTGTATTCAGTGAAGTAAAAAGAGGTGCTGGCTCTCAATACCTGACATATGTTAATTCATCAAGTGATGGCATTAGATTAATAAGAATCAGTGATTTTCTAAACGATGAACCTAAATATGTTTTACATACTAAAGATATTGATAGGTTCATACTTGCAAAGAATGATTTATTAATTGCTGGAACAGGAGCTACCGCAGGTATATCATTTGAAGTACCAGATGAATATATTGGCCTAGCCTTTTCATATAATGTCCCTAGAATTAGAGTTAATGGTGAAGTAAACAAAAAATTCATTTTATACTGTCTTAAGTCAACTTGGGTGCTTAAACAACAACATGCTTTATTCTCTGGTAATGCTCAACCGTTTCTAGACACTAATGCTATTGGTGGTTTTAAAATCCCACTTCCTCCGCTCCCCGAACAACAAAAAATAGCCCGAATCCTCACCACATGGGACAAAGCCATTGAAAAAACAGAACATCTTATTGCCAAA
>CAYRLQ010000390.1:0-3507 GCA_964425145.1 uncultured Nitrospiraceae bacterium | reverse complement strand
ACGACGACGTCGAGGTGGACTATTGTGTGTCTTGTCATGGCATTTGGCTGGACGCGGGGGAAATCGAACTGTTGTTTGGCGAGGCCGAAGCGTGCCGGGAGCTGCTCACAGGCGGCGGCCTCCAGCGCGCCCGCGGCGAGAAAGCCCGGCGTTGTCCCATATGCGGGAAAAAGATGGGCAAGGACGTCTCCGGCGGAGCGATCCCGGTGACGTACGACCGCTGTCCGGCGGGGGACGGTTTATGGTTTGACGAAGGAGAATTGGCGGAAATTCTGAAGCATGGGGAAGCATTTAGAGAAAGCGAGATAGGGGTGTTTCTGAGTGAAGTTTTCTCCGAGAGGCCGGAAGGAAATTCGGAGGGCGACACAACAACCTGAAAGGAGATGGACATGGGGATTGGTTTCGGATTGATAGTGATATTGGTCATCGTGGCGGTAGTCGCATTGGCGGTGATGGGCATTTACAATGGGCTCGTGCGGTTACGCAACGCGGTGCGGAATGCGTGGTCGCAGATCGACGTACAGCTCAAACGGCGTCACGACCTGATCCCCAATCTTGTAGAGACGGCCAAGGGTTACATGCGCCACGAGCGCGATACGCTCGAGAATATCACCAAGGCGCGCAACCTCGCGACGCAGGCATCGGGGAAGGGCGTGGGTGAACAGGGCAAGGCCGAAGGCGGGCTCAGCCAGGCCCTCAGCAGCTTCTTCGTGGTCGTCGAGAACTACCCAGACCTCAAGGCCAATCAGAATTTTCTCCAACTCCAGGAGGAACTCACCTCGACCGAGAACAAGATCGGCTTCTCGCGCCAGGCCTACAATGACCAGACCATGATGTTGAACAATAAGATTCAGATGTTCCCGAGCAACATCGTTGCGGGTATGTTCAGCTTCAAGCCGGCCGAGTTTTTCGAGATCGAGGAAGCGGCTGAACGTGAAGTCCCCGAGGTCAGCTTCGGCTAACCTGTCACCTCTGGCAACTGGCACCTAACAACTGGCAACTGAACCTATGTGGGAACAAATCCGAGCGAATAGGCGCAAGTCCATGGTCCTGGTGGTGCTGGTGGCGGCATTGCTGCTGGTGCTGGGCTACGTGATTGGCGAGGTGGTGGCGCCCGGTGCGGGGATCATAGGCCTGGGCGTGGCGCTGCTGCTATGGGTCATCATGTCGCTGACTGCGTATTATCAGGGCGGCAAGATTCTACTGGCGGCCAGCGGCGCGCGCGAGATCACCCACGACGACCACCCGCGACTGTTCAACGTGGTCGAGGAGATGAAGATCGCAGCCGCGTTGCCCAAGATGCCCAAGGTCTACATCATCGACGACATGGCCATGAACGCGTTCGCGACGGGGCGCAGCCCCGATAACGCCGCAGTGGCCGTCACGGCGGGGTTACTGGCGCGGCTCAACCGCGATGAGCTCCAGGGCGTGATCGCCCACGAGATGTCGCACATCCTAAACCGCGACGTACTGCTGATGTCCATGGTCGGTGTCATGCTGGGGACGATCGTGATCATCTCGGAGGTGTTTCTGCGCAGCCTCTGGTACGGCGCGGGCAGCAGCTCGCGGCGCTACCGGTCGTCGCGCGGGAGAGGCGGCAACCAGGCGCAGGCCATCATGGTGATCGTGGCCATCGTGCTGGCGATCCTGGTGCCGATCCTGGCGCAGTTGATTTACTTTGCCGTTTCACGGCGCCGCGAGTATCTGGCGGACGCGAACGCGGCGGTGCTGACGCGGTATCCAGAGGGATTGGCGTCGGCGCTGGAAGCTATATCCGGCGACAGGCACGTGCTGGCCAAAGGGAACAAAGCGACCGCGCCGATGTACATCGCCAACCCGTTGCGCAAGGCCGGCAAGCGGGCCGCGAGTCTGACCAGCACGCACCCGCCCATCGAGGAACGCGTCCGCATCCTGCGCACCATCACCGGCAACGTCTCGTACCAGCAATACGAAGCCGCGTGGCAGAAGGCGGCAGGCAAGAAGGCGGGACATATGCCGGCGTCGGTACTGGGCGCCGACAAACCCGCGCCCATGCGCAAGCGGGACACGCGGGTGGTTGAAAAGAAGGACCCGCGCCGGCAGTTGCGCGAGGCAGGCGATCTCCTGCGCAAGGTCAATCGGTTCGTGTTCCTGCCATGCGTCTGCGGATTGCGGATCAAGCTCCCGCCAGACTTCAAACGGGACCACGTAAAGTGTCCAAAGTGTGGTCGGCGGTTGGCGGTGCCTGTGGCCCAAGTGGCCGCCGTGGCAACTCTCGCGGACAAGCTCACTGAGGAAGGCCAACCAGGCGCGAAGACGGCCACGGCCGGGCCGTCGGCGCCGCTCGAGATCACGCGTAGGGGTACGGGCTGGATGTCGTTCAAGTGTAGCTGCGGCATGACACATAACCTCGCGCCGTCGTACAAGGCGAAGCAGGCGACGTGCCGCCAGTGCGGCCGGAAGATCAATATCCGCTACATGGACAGATAACGGCCTGCCTTATCCCCTTTTTGTAACCGCTCACGAGGCAAATTCGGAGAAAAAACCACAACGGCCCGCAAAAACTGAGCAAAACAGGGACTGCCCCTGTTCTTGCGGCCTCGGAGCGAAACCCCTGAGTCTCTTGGCATTCTGCCCGACCGTTTTGAAAGAAACGCTTATGGCTGCCTCTTCCGCTGGTAAACGATGCGTCCATCACAAACCGTGGCCTGCACGCGGCCGCGGACGGTGCGGCCTGCGAAAGGCGTGTTGCCGCTGAGGGACTCGAAGTCCTCGGGATCGACGACCCACTCGGCCTTGGGATCGAACACGGTGATGTCCGCAGGACCGCCTTCCTCGAGCGCGCCCGCCGGGAGGCCTAAGACCTTTGCGGGAGCGGAAGTCAGCAGCTCGACCGCCCGCTCGATGGAGATGACTTCGGGCTCGACCAATTCGGTGATGGTCAAGGCCAGTGCGGTTTCCAAGCCGACCACGCCGAACGGCGCAATCTGGAACTCGACATCCTTTTCGGTGAAAGTGTGCGGCGCATGGTCGGTTGCAACGCAATCGATTGTGCCGTCGGCCAGGGCGTTCTTGACAGCTTCGACATCCTCGAGCTCGCGCAGGGGCGGATTCATCTTGGCATTGGTGCCGAAGTCCGTCACGGCGTCGTCGGTGAGCGTCCAGTAGTGGGGCGCGGTTTCACAAGTGACCCGGACGCCGCTGTTCTTGGCCCGGCGGATGATCTCGATGCCTCCGGCGGTAGTCACGTGCTGGATATGTATCTTTGCGCCGGTCAGCGCGGCAAGCCGGATATTCCGGTCGATCATGATCTCTTCCATGGCCTTGGGCAGGCCGGGCAGGCCCAGCTTGGTCGAGTTAAAGCCTTCGTTCATGACGCCTCCGTCGGCAAGCGAGGCATCTTCGCAATGGGCCAGGTAGGTCAGCCGGCACATGTTGGCGTATTCCAGCACACGCCGCATGACCCAACTGCTTTCGATGTCCGCCCCATCGTCGGTAACCGCCACGGCGCCGACCGCCTTGAGTTCG
>CAYRLQ010000389.1:0-3519 GCA_964425145.1 uncultured Nitrospiraceae bacterium | reverse complement strand
CCGTGCCTTGCGCGCGAGATAGGTGCCCCAGTTCGGTTCCATTGTATGGTAGATATCAGCGTTGATCTCCCGAAGCAGACGGCACACGGGGCCGAGACGCTTTGGGTCGTAGCTGTAGACGCGTATGCCGTCCACGACAGCCTGCTCAGGCTGATCCGTTTTTCGAGGGATGACGGCCGTGACTTGATAGCCCCGGCGCACGAGGCCGAGGGCCACATTGCGCGCCATGGTGCCGAAGCCGCCGTATCGACCAAATGCAAAGAACTCGCCAGCGACAAAGCATACCTTCGACTTACCCATCGTTAACAGACCTCTCTACGCTTTCCTGGCGACCTCCCACAGGAGGTCGGCGTAGCGTTGCGCGAGTTTGTGACTGTCAAATCGTTGCTCGACCCGTCGCCGCGCCTTCCGGCCCAGTTCCGCGACACGTGCTGGCGCGGCAATCAAGCTGAGCAAGGCCTCGGCAAGGGCCGGAATATCACCAGCGGGTACCAGCAGGCCCGCGTCACCGATGGTCTCGCGGCATCCGGAAGCGTTCGAGGTGACCACGGCCATACCTGCGGCCATGGCCTCGAGCATGGACACGGGGGCGTTTTCCCGCGCCGAAGGCAGTGCGAAGATCGTCGACGATTCGTAGAGTTCTCTCAACGCGTCGCTCGCGCTATCCAACCAGCCGTGGAAGCTGACCTTTTGGGGCAGTTCCTCGGCGGCCCGTTCCATCGCTTCGCGCATGGGGCCGTCCCCCGCTATACGCACCTCGTAGTCGCCGGGCACGTCCCGTAACGCCTCGAGCACGTCCAGGAACCCCTTCAGCTTCAGCAACCGGCCGCTCATCATGATACTGGGGGTACAATTCTCTTTTCCGAATACAAATCGACCGCAGTCGATGCCATTGGGAATGACTTCAAGGTCGTAATCGCCGACTGTATTTACCAAATGGTCAGCCAGGAATTGCGATGGCGAGACGACCTTGGCCGCACTGGCGCATACTTTGCGGATGACGGGTTTGGTGAAGCGGTGGGCCAACGTAAACCGGGTGGGATTGTGGCCGGGCAAGTCCGAACCATGCAAGGTCACGATATATGGAATCCGCGTCAAGCGATGGACCATCCACGCTAACAGGCCGGTAGGAACGGCGAAGTGACAATGGATGACGCTAGGTTTCAGGCGGTGACAGAGGCGCAGAGCCGGCCATAGCGCCGAGATGACGTAGGAGATCATCTCGGGCGTTTCGCATGTCTCCATCTTCTTGCGCCAACACCACACGCGGTGAAGGCGTATACTGTCTCGATTTTCTTCGGACGGTTGGTCGCGATAGCGCATCGTGACCACGTCGACATTGTGGCCGAATTCGACGTATTTACGCGCGAGGCCTTCGGCCACGGGCGCCCCACCGCCGCCGAGCGGGGGCCATTCATAATTGAGGATAAGGATGTTCACGAGTCCAGCTCGGTGCCGCGCGTTTCGCGCACGGTGTAGATGGCCTTGTTTTGGCTTTCGTAGTAGGTGCGGACATTGATCTCGCCCAACAGCCCCATACCGATTAATTGCAGTCCGCCCAGCATGAAGAATATGCAGATATACATCCAGGGGTTTCCAGTTACATCTTGGTGAGGAGGAAGTATCTTGAGTATGATTGTCAGTACACCTGCGAGGAAGCCGAACCCCATCGAGAGGAATCCCCACTTGCCGAAGACTTGCATGGGCTTGGTCGAGTAGGACAACAGGAACTTGATGGTGATGAGGTCCAACACGACGCGGATGGTGCGGTCGATGCCGTATTTGGACGCGCCGAAGCGGCGTGGGCGGTGGTTGACTTTGATCTCGGTGACTTGGGCCCCGGCCCAACTGGCCAACGCGGGCAGGAAGCGGTGCATCTCGCCGTAGAAATTGATGTGCTCGGCGATGTCGCGGTGGTACGCTTTCAGCGTACAGCCATAGTCGTGCAGGTGGACACCGGTAATCGTCGAAATCAGCTTGTTGCCGATCATCGACGGCAGCCGTCGCGAGAGGAACTTGTCTTTGCGGTCCGCGCGCCAACCGCTGACCACGTCGTAGCCTTCGTCGATCTTGGCCAGCAGCCGCGCGATGTCGGCGGGGTCGTTTTGCAGGTCCGCGTCCATCGAGACAATGACGTTGCCCTGGGCCGCGTGGAAGCCCGCTGCCATGGCGGCCGTCTGGCCGAAGTTGCGCCGCAACCGGATCAAGCGCACATGCTGGGCATCTTTCTCGTGCAGTTCACGCAATATCTTGTACGAGGCGTCGGAGCTGCCATCGTCCACGAATATAACTTCGTAGACGGCCCCCGGAAGCGTTTCCAGGGCATCGGAAATCTCCGCATGCAGCGGCCTCAGCGATTCCTCTTCATTGAACACGGGGATCACGATGGACAGAAAGTGGCTGGAGTCCTCCATCACGTCATCACCTCCTTGACCCACTGGACCACGCAGGCGGTGATACTATAATGGAATGATGCGAAAGCTGTCAAAGCACGTGGCGCCCCATTCACCGCCTGCTGGTTGCTTTTGACAATTGCGAACCGTATGATGCAACGCGTCGGAAATGGAGGGACACTGGACATGCAAGACAACTCAAATCGTACCGCGCCCCGGGCGCTCATCACCGGGATTACCGGGCAGGATGGGTCGTATCTCGCCGAGCTGCTACTCGAAAAAGGATATGAGGTGTTCGGCATTGTGCGGCGCTCGAGCACGGAAAGCTTTGAGCGGCTCAACCACATCAAGGGCCGCCTGCATTTGATTCAGGCCGACCTGACGGACCAGGTTTCTGTCATTGCGGCGTTGCACGACGTGCGGCCGAGAGAAGTGTACAACCTGGCAGCGCAGTCCTTCGTTCCCACGTCATGGAACCAACCGATTCTCACGGGCGATGTCACGGCGCTCGGGGTGACCCGCGTGCTCGAGGCGATTCGCGTCGTCGACTCGTCGATCCGGTTTTACCAAGCATCCTCGAGCGAAATGTTCGGTCTCGCCCAGGAGACGCCGCAGAATGAGAAGACCCCATTCCATCCACGCAGCCCCTATGGCGTGGCCAAGGTCTATGGCCACTGGATCACAGTGAATTACCGCGAGAGCTATGGCATTTTCGCCGTGTCGGGCATTTTGTTCAATCACGAGTCGCCCCGGCGCGGCCTCGAGTTCGTGACGCGTAAGATCACCGATGGCGTCGCGCGGATCAAGCTGGGGCTGCAGGATGAACTCCGGCTGGGCAATCTCGACGCCAAACGGGACTGGGGCTATGCGAAGGACTATGTCCGGGTGATGTGGCTCATGTTGCAGCAGGACGAGCCCGACGACTACGTCGTCTCGAGCGGCAAAACGCATACCGTACGCGAATATTGCCAGGCCGCCTTCGGCCATGTTGGACTCGATTGGGAGAAGTACGTCGAGGTCGATACCGAGTTTTACCGTCCCGCCGAGGTCCATGTGCTGCTGGGCGACTCGAGCAAGGCGCGAGAGAACTTTGGGTGGGGTCCCGAGTCTTCTTTCGAAGACCTCA
>CAYRLQ010000388.1:0-3540 GCA_964425145.1 uncultured Nitrospiraceae bacterium | reverse complement strand
ATAGCTCGCCGTAACGTACAGGTGGCCTGGCACGAAATAGCCCAGGTAATCATTCGCGAGGCCCACGCTGAACTGGGCCGCATATCCCCGATCGAGCGCGCGGCGCCGCAGCTCCAGCCCCAGTTCTACACACGCCTCGCCCGGGAAAAACGTCAGCAACAGCGCCTGTCCGCCCCGGCCTAGCAACTCGGCATTCCGACCGGCCGGGGCCACGTGGATTTCCAACGTCTGCAACACGGTGCTGGCAGGAAGGAACTGCGTCGCGAGCGTGCGCGGCAACTCCGGCGCGGCGTAGCCCACCCGCAGTTTCGCCTCGCCACACACAATGTCACCTGCGATTTTATGCACGCGTAAGGCCAAATGACGCCCAATCGATTCCGTGCGCGCCCATCCTGTCTTCTCTTCCGGATTACCGCACCGCTGATTACCGCTGGCCCCGTTCATGAATAGCGCCACCGAGGCCCCCCCAGCCAACTGTTCGAACACGTCATAGAAGAATCCCGGGTAGTCCGCTGAAATTGAGAACAGGTCGCTATCGCCCACAGTCGTCGGGTGCGCGGCGAAATTCGCCACAATCGCGATGGGATTGCCGTCTGAATCGTCCACGCGAATCACGCCGATCTGTTCGTCGACCGGTCCGCCTTCGACCTGCCGATTGACCGACAAACCCTCACCCGAGCCTGAGCCGAACCCGATCGCCGCACGCTTACGGTGTGCGTAGGCCGCTTCCATGGCATCCACAAACCCACGGGCGGTCGCCTCGAGCACCTCGGGTATGAACCGGCCCGACACCGCGCGAAACGGCAGCGCACGTATCATTGCCCCTTGCGCACTATGCGTATGGGTCGCGGTCAGGATGATGTGGTCGCGCGGCACGCGGCGTTTCACTTCGGCCAACTCGAGCACCCGCGCACGCAGCTCACGGTTGATCAAGCACAGGTCCGCACATACCAGAAACAGGGCCGTTTCACCATCGTCCAAATACAAACACCGTGCCCAAATCGGGTCGTGCACCTTCAGCGAATCCCGCCCAAGCCGTTTACCGTATCCGTTCAGCGGCGTCCCCACCGCCGGTGTGATCGCCACCTCGGCCGCTCCCGCCTCCAGCGCCTGCGCCTCACCGGGCAGGGACAGGACGTCGATGGGAAGCAGGCCAAGCAGCGCCATCAGCCCCAGCAAAACCAGAGCGAAGCACCGCGAGTGTCGCGCGGCTCGCTGTGCGCTCATTTGAGCGTATCCGTGTGCATTCATGCTAGCCCATTAGTTGTCAGCGTTCAGTTATCAGTCGTCAGTTGATAACCGATAACTGAATAACTGAAAACCGATAACGGTTATTCCCCGGTGAAGTTCGGCTTACGCTTCTCAAGAAAGGCTGCGATACCTTCCGCGGCGTCCTTGCTCGCGGCCGCCTCGACAAACGCATCCGCCTCGACGGCCATGCCCCGTGGCGTATCAAACGCCCGTTCGTGCAGTGCCGTCAACGTCGCACGCATCGCTGCCACGGGACGGCTCGCCAGGACGCCCGCGAACTCTTTGGCCGCCTCCATGAGTTCGTCGCCGGGAACCACCTTGCACACAAGCCCCGCCTGCAGGGCTTCCTCCGCCGTCACCGTCCGCCCCGTCAACAGCCACTCCGCCGCACGCGATTCGCCAATCAGCCGTGGCAACCGATACGTGCCGCCCCAGCCCGGCACGATCCCCAGCGTAATCTCCGGCTGGCCGAACACCGCCGTGTCCGCCGCGATCCGGATATGGCAGGCCAGTGCCAACTCGCACCCGCCCCCCACTGCCATGCCGTTCACCACAGCAACCACCGGCCTCGAGTAAGACTCCACGATCCGCATGGTCTTAACGCCTTCGGTGAGCAAGCCGCCTTCAGCAAACGGGTTCGAGAGCATCGCTTGAATCGTGGGGATATCCGCGCCTGCGCTGAAAAAGCGCCCGGCGCCTGTGATTAGAATGCAGCGCACCGAGGCGTCCTCCTCGAGGTCCTCGAGCGCAGTGCGGATATCGTTCATCAGCCCCAGCGACAGCGCGTTCGCCTTCGGCCGATTCAAGGTCATGATCGCATAACCGGCGCCTTTTTCAACCAGCACATTTTGATACGACATAGCAAAGGACTCCATTCATCATCTCCCACGCCGTTCCCGTTTGTCTTCAGCCTCTCAACGCGTCCGCTCTATCCAAACAACAGGGTTTTCCATCAGACTCGGCCACGGAATGCCTGGACCACAACCCTTGGCCATCATAGTACTCGCCCCATGGCAACGCAGTCAACGCGCCACAACCCTGTCCTGAGCCCCTGCGAAGGAAAAGTTGCCTCCATAAGGTCCTGCGCCGCATCGTTGCCCTGCGCATCCAAAGAGCGTAAGCTGTGTCAGCGCAGAAGCCAAGCGGACGACACAGGGGAAGCGAGCATGGGACGCGTACTTTATGCAGAGTTGACGCCGCGACAGTTTCAGGAGCGGCTTGCGGCGGCGCCGATTGCCTACCTGCCCCTCGGCACGCTCGAATGGCACGGTGAACACCTACCGCTGGGCTCCGACGGGCTTCAGTCGCAAGGGTTCTTTATCGAACTCGCGCGCAAGGCGGGCGGGATCGTCCTGCCCATGCTCTTCATGGGAACAGACTTTCGGCAGGAAAAGGACGGTCGCGAGTACTATGGCATGGACATCCACTCCTTCCCGAACGGCCCGCCGCAGCAGTTGGTCGGAAGCGCATACTGGGTCGAGCCCGACTTCTTCGAGCAATTACTCGAGCGCATCATGGGGCAACTCAAGCGGGCCGGCTTCAAGGTCGTGGTCGCTCACGGACACGGGCCGTCCGTGCAGGCCTTTGTCGGCAAAACGCAAGATTGGCAGAGCACGTTCGGTCTCAAAACGTTCATCTGTTGGCGCGGCGACGAAAGTGACGGGCTCGGCATTCAGACGGACCACGCCGCCGCGAACGAGACCTCACTCGTGATGGCCTTGCGTGGCGACTTGGTGGAAATGGACAACCTCGACCCCGACCCGAACGTTGCGCCGCTTGGAATCGACGGTGAGGACCCGCGGACACATGCCAGCGCGGAACGGGGGCGCAAGGCCATCGTCATGAACGTCGAGCGGATGGCGAATCTCTTGAGGGATGCCATCGCCGAACTTGATGAACCAGGCACGTAGGGCACGACGCGCTCACAGCCGGGGGCGGCTGTGCCACACCTCGAGATTCCCTATTCATTGGGCGAGGGCCTGCGTCATATTTGGGGGTTTTTGTCATGAGGCGCGTTGTTTCCGGAAATCTTCGTATCTTCGTGAGAGCTTGGCACACCTCAGAGCGAGTATGGCGTTTACACCGCGAAGGGCCTGCGTCTGATTTGTGGGTTTTCATGCGACTCGGTCTTCCCAGAAGTCCTCAGCGCGTCCGGAGGTGGTGACGCATCGCAGGGCGATGATGGCGTTGGCACCTCGGACGGTCCACTCCATGCCGGACCGCGAACGTAGTGGCGAGTGGGCGGCGGACTGGGTGATAGAATACGCAATTCCCTTGCGCGTCATTGCG
>CAYRLQ010000387.1:0-3565 GCA_964425145.1 uncultured Nitrospiraceae bacterium | reverse complement strand
AGTGCAACGGCGGATTCAACCGGTCCCGCACCAGCACGATGGTGTGGAGCAGTTCGCTGAGCCCTTCGAGCGCGTAATACTCGCACTGTAAGGCTATCAGAACGGCATCGGCGGCTACCAGCCCGTTGAGGGTGAGCAACCCCAGCGAGGGCGGGCAGTCGATAAAGGTGTATTCATATTCGTCCCTGATCGTTTCCAGGCGTCGGCGGAGACGGAACTCGCGGTGATCCTCATTCACCAGCTCGATTTCCGCGCCGACCAGGTCATTATTGGCGGGAATGACACTGAGCTTCTCCATCATCGTCGGCTGTAGGGCGTCGCGTATGGGCAGCCCCATCACGACGGTGTGGTATATGGTACGCTCCAGTGCGTTCTTATCAATCCCGAGGCCACTGGTGGTATTTGCCTGCGGATCGAGGTCGATCAACAGGGACGAGCGGCCCGCCGCAGCCAAACACGCCGCGAGGTTGATCGCGGTGGTCGTCTTGCCGACTCCGCCTTTCTGATTGGCAATAACGATGACCTGTCCCATCCCCCTGTCCCAATTGGAAGACCCGCGGGTGCGTTAGAGCAGGTATGATACGGCCCTACTATGCGGCAAGTCAATTCATTGCGCCGCACGGAAGCGGTGAGGACAGATGACGTAGCATGGCCGCAACAAGTGGTGTACAATCTGCGCGAGGCGTCTTTAATGTGGCACAGGCGCCCCCGCTTGTGCGCGGAGGTGTATCATGCCCAAAGGGTATAACGGTGTCATTCTTCGCGTGGACCTGAGTACGCGAAGCATCGAAAAAGTGCAATTCCCGGAGGATTTCTACCGTACCTACATGGGGGGCGGCGCCATAGGGGCCTATTTTCTGCTGAAAGAAGCTCCGGGGGACGTGGATGGCCTGGACGAGCGGAACATTCTGACCATCGCGCCAAGCGTTGCCACAGGCTGCGCCGTGTCGGGAGTCAGCCGATGCAGCGTTGTGGCCGTCTCGCCGCTGACGGGCGCCGTGGGCGAGGGACAGACCGGCGGCGACATTGGCCCCACGGTCAAATTCGCCGGCTATGACGCCATTGTGATCACGGGCCGTGCTGAAGCGCCTTGTTTCATCCTTGTTGACGCCGCCAATGTGGAAATCCGCGACGCTGCGCACCTGACCGGCCGTGATGTGAGCGAGGTCCTCGCCATCCTGAACGAGGAGTTGAACGCGGACGACAAGAGATTGAGCGTCATTCAGTGCGGACCGGCGGGCGAGAAGCGTGTCCGTTTCGCCTGCTTGATGACCGACCGCGACGACGCGGTTGGCCGTACGGGCATGGGCGCCGTCATGGGGAGCAAGAACCTGCGCGCCGTCGCGGTGCGAGCGCCGCGTAAGAAGAAGGTTGATTTCGCCGACCCAGAGGGGCTGAAAAAGCTCAGCGCTCTCGCCGTGGAACGGCTTCGGGATGCGGATTTCCCGGCCACCCTGCGTAAGCACGGCACGCCCGGCATCGTTGGGTTCCATGCCGAGGCTGGTAATATAGCGACGCATAATTACAGCCGGGGGTTCCACGAGGATTACAGGAATCTGACCGGCCAGGTGTTCCAGGAGGTGATCGGGGCGGGTGGAGCCACATGCTTCGGGTGCGTAGTGGCTTGCCGTAAACGGGTTCAGGCTCAAACCCCGTACGAAGTGAGCGACAAACTGGCGGGGCCGGAATTCGAGACCCTCAGCATCCTGGGGTCCAATCTCGACATCACGGACGCGGCGGCTGTAGCCAAGGCCAATGAGCTCTGCAACGAGTATGGCATTGACACTATTACCATGGGCGCCACCGCCGCCTATTTCCTCGAGTCGATGGAACGCGGCTACATTCCAAGCGCTCTGACGGACGGGAGACCGCTGGGTTTCGGCGTACCGGAGGACCTGTTCTGGCTGATCGAGCGCGTGGCGAGGCGCGAGGGCGTGGGCGACGTGCTGGCCGAGGGCTTCGGGGCATCGATCCGCCACTTCGGTGAAGATACGGCTCCATTCGCGATCCATTGCAAAGGCCAGGGGCTCCCGGCGCACATGGCACAGGTCAAGCCGAGCCAGGCCATCATGTACGCCACGTGTCCGATCGGCGGTGATCACATGTCCTCGGAACACGACTGGCTCCTGGCTGGCGGTGGCGACCTGTGCCTTGGCCTGGGCATCATCGGCAAAGGGGACGCACGCTCGAAGGACCTGCCCAAAGTCCGAATGACGGTTTACAGCCAGCACTTCTACAGCCTGCTCGACACCCTCGCGCTCTGCATGTTCGTCTGGGGGCCGGGGAACCTTTTCCACTACCGCGAGTTGGAGGACCTGATTTACTTCACCACCGGTTGGAAGTGCACCTTTTGGGAACTCATGAAGGTTGGCGAGCGCAAAACGAACATGATGCGACAGGTAAACGCCCGCCGTGGGTTCACGCGCAAGAACGACATTCTGCCCGACCGCCTCTACGAGCCATTGCCCGACGGTCCCAGCAAGGGCGCTCACGTGGACCGTGAGGCCTTTCCGAAGATGCTGGACCAGTATTACGCCCTGATGGGCTGGGACCTCGATACGGGCAACCCGACCCCGGGCAAACTCATGGAGCTGGGTATCGAGTGGGCCCTGTGAACGGCTTTGGGCCGGATATCACATAGCGCGGCATGGCCGCAACCGAATGCTTTGGGCCTCGGGTATAGGTTCTGGGCAGAATTGAAGGGACTACGAAATAGGGGAGGCCTGGGGGGGGCAAGGGGAAGGGCTTTTCATGCATCCAGAAGAATGGATGCATTTTTTCTTGATAACGGATCTCTAAGTATATATACTTGGAGTATGGAGGGCGGGAACATGAAATCCAGCGAACGGAGACGACAAGACAAACTCGCACAGCTCGGACAAGACCGGCTCCATCCCCACCCTGTACGAAGAAGCCTTGGCCCTGCTTGCGCTCAGTCCCCACAACGAGGTCAAGCAAACCTGCGGACCCAAAAAGCGGCGGGTCGTGCGCGTGTACCGATGGGTCAACGACCTGGAATACGACGGGCTCACACTCGGCTTTGTGATGTGCCAAGAGACCGTCAACGGCAAGACCACTACATTCACCTTCCTGACCGACTTCGCCGTTGACCGCGACAACGTCATCACCATCGCAGACGGAGGACGCAAACGATGGACCATTGAAAACCAAGGCTTCAACGAGCAAAAGACCGGCTATGAACTCGAGCACTTCTGCGACTGCACAAACCTCAACGTCATGCTGTGCCTGTACATGCTGCTCCAAATCGCCCACATGCTCATGCAGCTACTGGCCACCAGCAACCTGATCGAGCATCTGTCCACGCTCATCTTCCTCGCCGCGCGCCTGCTCGAAGACCTGCGCAACGCCCTGCTGCCCCAAGACCTCTTCGCCCCCAACCCGCCCCGCATGCAGGTCCGCTTCGCCAAAGCGCCCCCCTAACCCCACGCAGTCGGGAAACTCCACGTCCCATAGCCGGTCGCCGCTCCGAATCCACCCTCCCCAAAATCCCAAGGCCCCAGTCCGCCCAATCCGGCCACGTCATCCACCGCCCGCGCGACCGCCC
>CAYRLQ010000386.1:0-3576 GCA_964425145.1 uncultured Nitrospiraceae bacterium | reverse complement strand
GCATCCTTCGCCGCAGAGTGCTTTCTTGTTGTGTCATTCTGAGCGCAACGAAGAATCTCGCAAGGTCCAAAGCACTTGTAGTCATAAGTGCAAAGGATTCTTTGCAATCTCGCTGCAAACATGGTAAATTACGCTCTTCCTTTGGCGATGAAAACCGTTTTCGGTCCGGTGTTTCAGGAGTGTTGAGCCGTGCCTACCTATACGTATGAGTGTAAAAAGTGTGGCCTGCTGCAGGATGTCTTTCATCCGATGAATGCTGCGCCCCGGGTGAAATGCAAAGCCTGCGGGGGCCGGTGCAGACGATTGCTCGGCACGGGCTCGGGCATAATTTTCAAAGGCTCCGGCTTCTACGAAACGGATTACAGGAAAAAGGACACGAGCCCGGCCGACAGCGGCGAAGCCGCCGGTAAGGAGTCGAAGACCGAGTCGAAGTCTGATACGAAGAGCGATTCCGAATCCCCGACCAAAAAGGACGAATAATGGGCGTGGGCTGCTCAAGACACCCACAAAAGCGACTTTGAGGGCGGTACCCGATGAGAGGAGTGTTCCATTGTGAATACCGAAGAAATCCGGGCATTTAACGACCGGCACATTATCAATACGTACGGCACGCGGAAGCTCGCACTGACCCGCGGTGAGGGAGCCAAGGTGTGGGACGCCGATGGGAAGGAATACCTCGATTTCTTTGCGGGCATCGCCGTGACCAACCTGGGCCACTGCTACCCGGACGTGACGGAGGCCATCTGCAATCAGGCCCGTAAGCTGGTTCATGTGTCGAACCTCTATTACATCCAGCCCCAGGTGGAACTGGCAGCGCTGCTGTGCGAGCATTCGTTCGCGGACCGCTGGTTTTTCTGCAACGGCGGGGCCGAGGCCAACGAAGCCGCGATCAAACTCGCCCGGCGCTATTGGGCGCAAAAAGGCATGCCCAAACCCGAGACCGTCACTGCGGCGCAGTCCTTCCACGGCCGGACCATGCTAACCGTCACGGCCACGGGCCAGCCGAAGTTCCACGACGGCTTCGAGCCGTTGTTCCCAGGCATTCGATATGTGCCGTTCAACGACGTGGCCGCGCTCGAGAAGGCCCTTGGCCCCGAAGTGGGCGCCGTCCTGCTCGAACCGATCCAGGGCGAGGGCGGCGTGAACGTGCCCGACGACGATTACCTCCGACGGGTCCGCGCGCTCTGCAATGAAAAGAGTGTGTTGTTGATTCTCGACGAGGTTCAGACCGGCCTGGGCCGGACGGGCGCGCTGTTCGCCCACGAGCATTACGGCATCACGCCGGATATCATGACGTTGGCCAAGGGCCTGGCCAACGGTGTGCCCATGGGCGCGATGGGCTGTACAGAGGAAGTCGCCTCCGGGTTCGGCGTAAGTTCGCACGCGTGCACGTTCGGCGGCAATCCGCTGAGTTCGGCCGCGGCGCTGGCCACGCTCAAGGCGCTCTTGAAGCCGGGCTTCATCGAGAATGCAAAGGCCGTCGGCGAGCACTTTCTACGGCGGCTGAATGCCCTGGCGAAGTATGAGGTTGTCGTCGAGGTGCGCGGCAAGGGCCTCATGGTCGGCATCGAGATGAAGAAACCCGTCAACGTGTTGGTCGAAGAGATGCTCGGGGCCGGCATTATCTGCGGCTCGGCCGGGCCGAAGGTCTTGCGGTTTTTGCCGCCGCTCATCGTCACTACCGAGGACGTGGATCGGGTCGTGTCGCTCCTCGACGCCTCTCTGGGAGCTTTCTCGTGATGCAGGACCTCATCTCGCTGGCCGATCTGGCCACGGACGAGCTTCTTGCCTTGTTGGACCTGGCCGACGAACTGAAACAGAGGCAGCAGGCGCGCGAGGCGTATCGCCCGCTGGCGGGCCAGACCCTGGCCATGGTCTTCGAGAAACCCAGCCTGCGCACCCGCGTCACTTTCGAGACGGGGATTTACCAGTTGGGAGGCCTGGGCATTTTCTACCAGACCAGCTTGGGCCGGCGCGAGTCGGTTCCGGATGTGGCCCGGAACCTCGAGCGCTGGGTCGACGCCATCGTGGCGCGGACGTTCAAACATGCCTCTGTGGTGCAACTTGCAGAGCACGCCTCTGTGCCGGTCATCAACGCACTGACCGACAAGCTGCATCCGTGCCAGGTTCTCGCGGATGCGCAGGCCTTGCGCGAGCACAAGGGCGATCTCGCGAATTTGAAGCTCGCGTTCGTCGGTGACGGCAACAACGTGCTCGCTTCGTGGCTGAATTTTGCCGCGCGCGTGCCCATCAATGTCACGCTCGTGTGTCCCGAGGGCTACGAGTGCGACCCTGCTGTGTTGGCCTTCGCCCAGCGCGAGGCGAAAGGCGCCATCGCGGTTACACATGACCTCGAGACGGGCCTGGCCGATGCCGACGCCGTGTACACTGACGTGTGGGCCAGCATGGGCCAGGAAGCCGAATCCGAGAAGCGCGCGAAGCTGTTCGCACCATTCCAGGTGAACGCGAAGGTCATGGCCATGGCGAAGAAAGATGCCGTGTTCATGCACTGCCTTCCCGCCCATCGCGGCGAAGAGGTTACCGACGACGTGATAGACGGCCCCCAGTCCATCGTCTTCGACGAGGCCGAGAACCGCCTCCATGCCCAAAAGGCCGTCATGGTCACGTTGATGAAACGTCCGTAGGCCGAGACAATAGCCACAAAAGGAAGAAGAGTGTAACAAAAGGGGATAAGGGGATTAGGGAGATGAGGGGATATGGAGATGCAGTTTATCTCCCTATCTCGAATATCTCCATATCCCCTTTTCTTACACGTGTTAGGGTTCGATCGTGAAATGCATGCATTGCCGAGGAGAGATGGCCAGAGGCGCGGCCCCTTTTCATATTGACCGCAAGGGCTGTCACGTCACACTCGAGAATGTTCGAGCCTGGGTCTGCGGCCAGTGCGGGGAGGCCTATTTTGAGGAACAAGAGGTCCAGGGCATTCAGCAGTTGATCCACTCTATTGGCGAAAACATGGCCAAACTGGTCACGCCCTTATCAGAATAGGGTTTAGGGTTCAGGGCCTGGCAACCCCAGACACTTTGGCTTGGATAAGGGGGATAAGACGATGCACAATGAACGAGGGGAAGAGATGGGCGAAGAACGTTTTTGGGTTGTCCGTGTTCCCAAGGGTCAAAAGGTTATCGAAGCAGTCAAGCGGCAGGGAGTCGTGGCCGTCGGGTTCAGCATAACCCAAAGCCTTGGAAATGTTAAAGACCGTGAGAGTATGAAAGACTTATACCGGTCGGTATGCCCGGACGCGCGCGAAAGGCGCGTGAACGCTGCTATTGGGCAGCTCCATCGTGATAAAGGAAGGCGACTGGATCCTAACTCCCGACCGCGACAGAAGAATTGTACTATTTGGTCGCGCAAGGGGTAGTTACGAGTTCCATCCCAACGCTATCGACGAGGAACATCACTACCCTCACGTCAGGAGAGTTAAGTGGATGGGCGAGTTCTCGCGCGACGACATGAGCACGGCGCTACGAAACACCATGGGAGGTCTGGCCACGGTCTTTGATCTGGGGAAGCATGCTCGCGAGCTGCTTCGGCTAATGCAACAAAGCAAGGGAA
>CAYRLQ010000385.1:0-3579 GCA_964425145.1 uncultured Nitrospiraceae bacterium | reverse complement strand
ATCACTTACCACCGATTTTCGCGGCATCCGGATTTTGGCCAGGTAGATGCTGGTTTTGCCTTCGTGCGAGGAGTAGTAGCTCATCCAGAGCATCCCCTCGTGCCAGACCAGGCCGGGATAGCTGCAATCGCCGCCGCTGGGTAGTGTCAAAACCGGCTCGTAAGCCTCGCGGCCCATTTTGGCCAGAATGGTCTTCGCGCCGCCGGGATAACTCCGGCCGGCGGCCCACAGCGCCCCGTCGGGTAGTCGGATGAAGTTCGGGCCGCCGAGGCGGTGCTGCGTTTTGTGCCAGGTCCATTGCCTATACGGCGGCTTGCTCGTGCCGATCCAGCCGTGGCAATTGCCCTCCTCCCGGCGCACCAGCGCCATCATCTCGTCGTCATCGAGGAAGCGCAGAGTCGTCTCGTTAGCGCGGCCGGGGACCTCGAGGTACGTGATTAGGTCGTAGTCCACACCGTCTGCGCCTGTTACGAGCCGGATGGTCCAGTCGCCCTTGCAGGTGCCCGCCTCGGGGTTGTACGCAACCCCATAGGCGCGGCCCTTGTGCCACGTCACGCGCCACAACCAGTCCCCTTCGCCAAGTATACGCTGCGTCGGTGTCCATTCCAGGCCGTCCCGTGAAAATGCCACGCGCGGCTGGCGGCCCAGCAGATTCCGGCCTTCATAGACCGACCCGCCCGCAACCAGCATCAGCCGCCCATCCGGCGTGATGGACAACTTCGGGTCGCGCAGGTCGATGCCTGCCTCGGCCAGCAACGCCGCCGATTCCCACGCCTCGCCGTCGTCCGATACCAGCACCCGTACCTTACCGTCCCCGCCCACATGGCCCTCGGCCTCCCGGAAAGTGCAGTACCAACGGTACTGAAAGCGGATCAGGTCCGTAAACGCGTTATGGGGTCCCGCATCCCAGATTTTCTTAACGGAGAGAATCTCGGGGTTCTCCTCGGCCATGGCCCGAGGGCCCCACACGCCAGCGCAAAACATGCCCGCTGCCAGACAGGCCCAGCCACACCAATCAAAAAAGCCGCACTGTTGCACCGTAACCCACCCCTTTCGCGGATCGTTTTGTACTCATCACGTGCTCCAGCATAGCGCCCGGTGTGCCCCGCTGCAAGTGCGCGGGCACGATACTAACCTGTTCTCGGATCATGGGCTACTGGCTTGGATGGGCAATTTTAGCACAGTTGTTCGATGATAACCCTCGTGCTGTGCCTATTGTAAGTCATTTCTTGACAAATACTTAAACCCGGACCGTAATTTCCATGGATTTAGTGTGACAGCAGCGCACTTTTCCACTAAAGTTCGGCCCGTTTTCGGTCGATAAAACCCGAAGAGGTGACAATCTGCCAGGACGGCTCTTGTATCTGGTGAACTTAGGAGGTGTTGGCAATGGCAAGCGGGTGGAGCGCGGGCGGTTTAATCTCCGGGCTGGATACGAACAACATTATCTATCAACTGATGCAGTTGGAACGCCAGCCCATCATCCGTTACGAGAGAAAAATCGACACCCTCGAGAACCAAAAAGAAGCGATTCGCGACCTGCGCACTCAGTTGTTGACCCTCCGTAATCGACTCCAAGACTTCCGTTTCGGCACGATCTTCGACCAGTACGAAGCGGCCTCGAGCGAGGAGACCGCACTGACGGTCGAGGTGTCGGGTCCGAACCCTGTAGTGGGTTCGTACGAGGTCGAGGCGCTCCAACTTGCCAGTGCGACCGTGGCTACAAGCAGCGGCGTACTAGGCCACGCCATCGATCCAGGCGCGAATCTCAACGCGAGCGGAATAGCCGCCGAAATCACCGGTGGCACCTTTTCCATTAATGGCGTCACGTTCACCATCGATCCGGAAACCCAAAGCCTCAACACGATCCTGACCGAGATTACCAATAGTGAGGCCGGGGTCACCGCGACCTATGACGAGCCGACTGACAAGGTGACGTTCGCCAACAAGACGCCGGGCGATACGAGCATCATCATCTTCGGCGGAGGCGACGACACCAGTGACTTCCTCGGGGCGCTCAATGTCACACAGGCCACCCAAACCAACGGCCCCGGCGGTGAGACGCAGGTCACCAGCACCCGCAATCTCGGCGCGGTGGACGTCAGTAAACCGCTGAACGAGGTCAATTTCGCCGGCGGCTCTATCACGGGCAGCAATTTCAAAATCAACGGCGTCACCATCGAGTTCGACGCGGCGACCGAGAGCATCTTGGATGTTCTGGCGGCTATCAACGGCTCCGACGCCCAGGTGACCGCAAGTTACGATACCGCGACGGACACCATCCGCGTGGTTTCGAACACGCTGGGCAGCCGTACCATCAGCTTCGAGCCGGGTGACAGCAATTTCCTGGACCTCACCAACTTGACCACTGCCGTGCAGGCGGCGGGAAAAGACGCGCAGTTCACGCTCAACGGCGGGGCGGTGCAGACGCGCAACACTAACGAGATCGCCGACGCCATTGGCGGGATCACGCTAAACCTCCTGAGCAAGGGTACCAGCACCGTGACCGTCTCCGGCGATGACGACGCCATTGTGGAAAGCGTTCAGGAATTCATCACGGCCTTCAACGACTCGGTGGACAAAATCCGCGAGCTGGTGGGCTCGGAAGGCGCTTTGAGCGGCGATAGTTCCTTGCGTGTGATCGAGAACACCCTGCGTTCAGGAATCTTTAATCGGGTCGATGGCCTCGGCGAATATAAGAGTCTGCCCGAAATCGGGATTACCACTGGCGAGGACTTCGACTCGACGGCCACAGCTCATCTCGAGTTGGATGAAGACGCGTTCCGCGAGGCGCTCCGTGATGGCCGCATCAACGTCAAGAACCTGTTCTCTAACAACGATAGAACCGGCATCGCCGACCAGTTGTTCGAGTATGTGGATGAAGCCACCCGGATGACCGGTTTCCTCAACGCGCGCGCCAAGGCCAACGGATCGATCGATACGCAAATCCGCAACCTGAACGACCAGATAGACCGGCTCGAAGAGCGCGTGGTCCGCAAAGAGGAGTTGCTGCGCAGGCAGTTCTTGCGACTTGAGCAGCTTACCGCAGGATTTCAGCAGCAAGGAAGTTCATTGGCTACCTTGGCCAGCGGATTTATGTTATTCTAAACGGGGTCGAAACACGGACGTCAGGCACGGACTGAAGCCGAAGGAGAATATGCATGTCAGCTTCCGCAGCAAATTACGACGCGTACAAAAAAGTCGATGTGGAAACCGCTTCCCAGGGCAAGCTGATCGTCTTGCTGTTCAATGGCGCGCTTCAGCGGGCCGAGGAGGCCAAGCGCCAACTGGAAAAACGCAACATGGAAGCCGTGCACAACAACCTGATCCGCGCCCAGGACATTATCGCCGAACTGCGCGGCGCACTCAACATGAACGCCGGCGCCATCGCCCGCAGCCTCGATCGGATTTACGAATACTTTCAGCACCTGCTCGTCCAGGGCAATATCCGCAAGGACCCCACACCCATCGACCAGTGCATCGAAATGATGGCGACCATGCGCAACACCTGGGAGAACCTGTTCAACAGCCTCGCCACGGGAGACCAGCCTAAGCAGCCCCCCAAGTTAAACCAACACG
>CAYRLQ010000384.1:0-3601 GCA_964425145.1 uncultured Nitrospiraceae bacterium | reverse complement strand
CCCGCAAGGCGCTGAACCCGATTTGTGGCCTTATTTGTGTTGAGCTGTACTAAGATAAACTGAGGTGATGTGTTTTAACAAGATTGCCGCGTCGCTCGCGCCTTCTTATGACGTAACTGTCCATCATCGCGAGCGTAGCGCGGCAATCTCTGCTTCACCATCGGCGGTGGTGCATTTTGATTCGAGTCCGGTTGTCTTTTTTGCACTTGCGCGTGATAAGATCGCGTCGGCTTTCAGCGGTCATTTGAGGAGAAAAGCTCTATGAAGGTCGGCATTATCACAGCGTCGTTGCCGCTCGAGTTACGCGCGGCGCTGAAAAAGGCCAAGGAAATCGGCGCGCATGGCGCGCAGCTCTGGGTGGCGTACAATGAATTGGACCCGCGCAACCTGAGCCAGTCCGGGCGTAAGGAGTTGGTGGCGTATATGGCGTCGCTGGGCCTCGAGCGGGCGGCCTTGTGCGGCGACATCGGCGGGTTCACCGACCCGGCGACGGTCGACGAGCGCATTGCGCATACCAAGGAGATGTTCGACCTCTGCGTCGACCTGCAGACGCCGATCCTCACCACGCACATCGGCGTGGTACCCGATGACAAGGGCTCGAATGCCTACGCGGACCTCGTTGAGGCGGTGCGCGAGGTAGCCGACTACGCCGCCGAGCGTGGGTGCTGCTTCGCCACAGAGACGGGCCCGGAATCGGGTGAAGCATTGGCGCAGTTCCTGCGGGCCGTGGACAGCCCAGGCGCCCAGGTCAACTACGACCCGGCCAACCTCTGCATGGGAGGCTTTGACCACCTCGACGACGTCCGGGTGTTGAAGGATTTGATTGTGCATACGCATGCGAAGGACGGCCTGGCGCCCTCGAGGGAGGACGGGCCGTGCGAGGTGGCGCTGGGTGAGGGTGACGTCAAGTTCCCAGCCTACCTGGCCCTCTTGCACGAGATCGGCTACACCGGTTACCTCACCATCGAACGCGAATGCGGCGACGACCCGCTCCGTGACATTATCGAGGCGATCAACTTCTTGAAAAGTCAGGAAGGGGTCGAACCGTGAGCGTCGCCGCCGAGACGCATTTGAAGCCCGAGACCGTAACGCTGGGTGACGTGCCCATCAGCCGATTTCTCCTCGGGGGCAACCCGTTCAGCGGCTTTTCACACCAGACCCGGGAGCGCAACAAGGAGATGCTCGACTGGTACACCATGGAGCGGATCAAAGAGACCTTTCGGCTCGCTGAGCGTGCCGGGGTCACCGCCCACCTCGGCCGAGGCGATCACTTCATCATGCGCGCGCTCCATGAGCATTGGAACGAGGGGGGAAATCTGACCTGGGTCTGCCAGACCTGCCCCGAGGTGGGGTCCATCCAGCTCGGGATCGCCAATGCCTTAAGCGGAGGGGCCAAGTGTTGTTTCCTCCATGGCGGTGAGATGGACTTCCGTGTGGCCGGCGGCGATACCGAGGCCATCCGCGAAGGCATCGCAACGATCAAGGACCACGGGATGGCTGCCGGCGTCGCGGGCCACGACACAGGCACCATCCGATGGGCCGCTGACAACCTCGAACTCGACTTCTTTATGACGAGTTATTACAAGCCCGAGGATCGCACGCGGTCCGCCATGGCTTCCGGTGACGAAGAACAGTACCGTGAGAAAGAGCGCGAGGCCATGTGCGCGCTGATCCAGGAACTGCCCAGGCCCGCCATTCATTATAAAGTGCTGGCCGCCGGGCGAAATGACCCGAAGGAGGCCTTCGAGTACGTCGCGGACGCGTACCGCCCCGGCGACGCGGTCTGTGTGGGCGTGTTCACCAGAGATGACCCGGACATGATTCAGAAGGACGTGGACCTGCTCGAGGGGGCCCTCCGCGCCCGGGGGAAATAGGACTGCTGAAAAGCCAACCCGAAAATCGAGATTGCAATCCCAAAAAGGCAGGGTGGAAAGCCTGTCCCACATTTACACAGGTGCATCACATCAATCCACGGACTGAGTAGTTTCAGGCGCATCCTTATTGCGGTGTTTGGTGAACACGCTGAAGACGCCACTGAGCAGGAAGGTGCCGAGCACCCATCCGAATCCGATCAACACAAGCGCCTTGGTAGGGTAGCCTTCGTAGGGTTGTGAGAACTCGTCGTAGATGCTCCAGGTTACGATGACTGTGAGTGCGGCGGGTGCGGCAAACTTGATCGACCATTCCCACCACATGTCCCAGACCTTCGGATAGGTGCCTTGCTTGGCGGCGCTCAAGTGCACATGCAGGCGATCGATCTTGTAATACCATCCGATGAGCAAGCACTCGAGCAGACCCACCACAACCAAGCCGTAGCAGTTCAAGAAGTGGTCGACGATGTCCAGCCAAAACAACCCAGACCCGGTCGCAAAAATGATGCTGCCCATGAACCCGAACCCGCACACGGCCGTGACGATCCACACGCGCTTCCACTCGAACTTATCTACGGCGGCCGCAACGAACGCCTCGATGATCGACATCGACGAGGTGAGCCCCGCCAGGATCAGGGTCAGGAAGAAGAAGAAGCCGAACAGCGAGTTCAGTCCGGGTAACCTGCTGATCGCTTCGGGATAAACCACAAAGCACAGGCCCGGACCTGAAGCGACGACATCATCAACCGCGACGCCCTTGACGTAGGCCATATAGCCCAGCACGCTGAACACGGCGAACCCGGCGAATAAGGAGTAGGAGCAGTTCGCAATGGCGGTGATGAATGCGCTTTTAACCAAGTTGGTTTGCCGCGGCAGGTAACTGGCGTAGGCCATCATGATCCCGAACCCCAAGGACAAGGAGAAGAATATTTGGCCGAATGCCTCACGCCAGACCTGTACCTCGCCCAGCTTACTCCAGTCTGGTTTGAGGTATTGCGCGATGCCTGCCGGCGCGCCCGTCAAGAACAGCCCCCAGAACACCAGCACGGCCGTCAATACCACCAACATAGGCATGAAGATTTTGCAGGCCAGTTCGACGCCCTGTTCGACCCGCCGAACGGTGATGAGCCACAAGACCACCCAGACGACCAGTGTCATGCCCAGTATCGGCAGGCAAATGCCGCCAATGTCAAACACGCCGCTGCTCAGGTTCAGGAATTTATTGTAAAAAAAGGCCTCCGTATCACCGGTCCAGGGGAAGGGGCTTTGCAGCGAGAACAGCATGTACAACGCGCACCAGGCAATGACGACCACGTAGTAGAGGTTGATGCCGAACATGACGAAGATCACCGGCCACCAGCCCAGCCACTCCCAATCGCGATTGACCTGGTGCATCGACTGAGGCGCCGACCCACGCATCTTGTGGCCTATGGCGAATTCGAGGATCAGCAGTGGGATGCCCGTGATCAGCAAGGCGATAACGTACGGCACCAGGAACGTCCCACCGCCGTTCTTATGGCACAGATAGCTGAACCGCCAGATGTTGCCCAAGCCAATGGCCGACCCGACGGCGGCCAGAATGAAGCCCAGATTACTTCCCCATTTGCCGCGTTCCATATTCTCGTCCTTCCTGAGCGGTCCCTTTCTCCGGAGGCATTGGGTGCCATAGCCGCCCGCTTCCAGTGCACGTGCACGTAAAAGGCAAGCATACCACGCCTCACGTGCACGTG
>CAYRLQ010000383.1:0-3633 GCA_964425145.1 uncultured Nitrospiraceae bacterium | reverse complement strand
ACTCAGGCGAGATTGCTTCGCTTTCGCTCGCAATGACGGGCAGGTTGGATTTGGCCGCAATGATGGCGCCCGCCTGAAAAAACGTGTTGGCCTCGTGTATACTACTTGCTGAGAAACGCGCTTGGAGAACAACTGGAGCAGAATCCGATGCATCGCATCAGGGAGCGCATCGTAACTGACGAGGCGCAACGCCCCCGTCGCGGTGCAGATCGAGTACCAGGATTGGCTGGAAATCGAGCGCCTGCTGCACCTGCAAGAGGAGAGCACAGAACCTGTCGATTTGTCCTGCTACAGCGGCGTCATACGATTAAGCAAGGACCCGCTCACTTACCAGGCCCGCGTCCGAGGCGAGTGGTCCTGAACGTCCTCCTGGATACCGATGGCATTTCGTGTTTTGGCATTTTCTCCCGTCGGACTTGCTAGAAGGCCCTTGGCGGGGTGCTGTTTTTCACGTAGCGCAAGAGCCTGGTGAAACAAAAGCCGTGGTGGAAAGGTACCTAAGGGAACTGAGATATGAATGCCGTGATTGATGAGAAGCTGGACTCTATCGCCAAGTTGCGCCGCCGGTACCACGTGCAAACACTTGAACTCTTCGGATCGGCGACGGGTAAGGCATTCAATCCGCAAGATAGCGACCTGGATTTTCTGGTGGTTTTCCAACCCTGTCCACCGAGCGATCACTACGAGCGCTATTTCGGACTGGTTGAGGCCCTCGAATCACTCTTTGGCCGTCCTGTTGACCTGGTGGAAGCAGAGGCCATGCGCAACCCGTACTTCATCCGTCGTGTAAACGAAAGCAGGACGCCCGTCTATGCCGCATGAACCGCAAAAACTTCTTTGCGATGTGCTCGACTCGTGCCGCTTCCTCGAGTCGCCGCAGATAGGGCCCGAGGATGCCAAAGACAATGTAAAGGGGGCGGGGTAATGGTCGTCATTGCCTTATTATGGGCACAATTCGCGCGCCTTTGCCACTTGTCAGGGGGAGAATCCAATGACTTAAGTTGTAAGCCGCCGATGTAAAATCGGTTGCATGGTGGGCGACCGCGGGCTCGAACCGCGGACCTCCGCCGTGTGAAGACGGCGCTCTAACCACCTGAGCTAGTCGCCCCTATGCCGCTTTTGATGGTAGCATACCGCGGACTTAGGGGTCAATGCCGTAAAATACATCCCGTACTCGTTGCATTGTCCAGATACCGTGCACGGCACTTCTCTACTGCGCATTTCCACATGCCCCGGTGCGCATTCGAGAGGCTATTGCCCTTGCTTACGCTCGGCAGGCGCACCCGGGGGGCCTTCGGGCCGCTGCTGAAATCCCGGTGGCCTGCGCCCCGGTCCGATGAGGCCGCGGCGTTGAGGGCCTTGCAGCCGCGGGGGGCCCGGTGGCATGGGTCGGTCGGGACCTGGTCCTGGGGCGAAGCCGCGTTGCCCTTCGGGCATGCCTTGGGGGACTCGCTGTGGGAATTTGGGGAACCGCTCGCCGCCGGGGGTGGCGGCGCGCCTGCGGGCCGTCTGGATAAGCTTGCGCATTTCGTTCTCGAATTCGCCCAGGAACACGTACAGCTCGGCGCGTTGGCTAACGCTGAGGCCGGCGCCGGTCTGTTCGACTATGTCGAGCTTGGCCTGCGCCATGGCCTTGTCATGCTCGACGAGCGCTTGAAGCTTCGCCTCGATTTCCGCTTCGGGTGCGCCGGACTGCACGCTCTCCTTTAGCGCCTTGACAAGCTTGACGTGCTGCTTTTTCAATTCGCCGGTCTTTTCCTTGAACTCGCTGAAGTGCCGCATCATCAGGACGGTTTGCTCGTCGTTCAGGCCCAATTCGCGTGACAAGCGCGCCATCATCACCGCTTCTACGAGGTCGCGGACGTCCCGGTCCATCCACTCTTCAGGAAGGCGGCGCCCCCTCGTGGGCATGTCTTCACCGGGCGGCGGCATCGGGTACGCTTCTTGCGCAGCTGCGATAGCAGCACCCACCAAGAGCACAGCCGGAATCAGTTTCCAGGCTTTCATGTCGTTCACTCCTTTCTCGCGTTTTTCGGTTCAATCAACAGGCGTTATGTTGGCCATCCCTGTTCCACACATTCGTTCAGCAGCTCCTTGAGCGCCAGGGCTTCGTCTTCACCCAGCGCGAAAATGACGGCGTCGAGGTCTGCGTCGGCCTCGAGGACCTCGGCCACGGTGTCGAACCAATCGGCGCAGGCGAGCACATCGAGCCACTCGTCGTCGGCGATGTCCTCCTCCGGCCAGCCGTCAGATGGCTCGGGGGCTTCCCACGTGGCGGCATTGTCGCCATCGCTAATGCGGCGTTCGAGTTCCGCGAGCAACACGGCTTCGCTGGGGAACGTGGGGGCGGGCGGCGCGGGCGTCGATGGGGTGCGGGCAAACCGGGTGGCGGTGACCGCCACGAACAACACAAGGGCTGCGATGGCTAGTGGCGCCGCCAGCCGACCCGACCGCCGCCGTGGCGCCGGGGCACTTTCCTCGATGCTCGCCACAACCCGGGCGGTGAACTCGGGGCGGACGTCAGGCGCCGGCAGCCTCCGGACCCGTGCGGAGAGCGCAGCGAGTTCCTTGTAGCGCCGAGCACAGTCGGGACAGCGTTCGAGATGGCGCGCTACGCGTTTCTGGGCCGGGCATTCCCCATCCAGATAGGCCGACAGTTCATTCAGGACGTGTTTGTCGTTCACAAGTCTTCTCCCCCGAGCGCGGTCATGTGCACTCGAAGCTGTTCGCGCGCCCGGGCCAGGCGGCTCCTGACGGTGCCTTTTCGGCACTTGCAGATGCGCGCGATGGTGGCATAATCCAGGCCCTGGAGCTCGCGCAGCGCCAAGGCTTCGCGGTGTTTGGGCGAAAGCATGGCGATGCCCTGTTCAAGCGCCGCTTCGATTTCATGCAGTCGCGCCGATCGGTCCGGACGAGAGGTGTCATCGCGGACGGGCGTGCCTATGTCGAGGGGCCGTATACGGTCCTGCCTGCGCGGCTTCGAATCGCGGATGAAGTTCAGCGTCAGGTTCCGCGCGATGCCGAACAGCACGGTCGAGAACTTGGCCCGGGGCCTAAGCCGGGACAGGTGCCGGTACACTTGAACGAAGCTGTCCTGGGTGAGCTCCTCGGCGTCCTCTTTCGAGCCGACCATCCGCCCGCAGAAATGCATGACCGGCGTCTGGTAGCGGCGGATCAGTTCGGCAAAAGCGTCCATATCGCCACCTTGCGCCCGCGCTACCAATTCCCAGTCGCCCACGCCGCTCATCCGCGCGATGGCCTTGCTCCTCAGTAGGTTAAACACCGTTTTCCCCGGCCGGTTCCAGGGCAATGGCCGAAAACCAGTGTAGCGATTGCCGGGGGCAAATAGAAGCCGTCGGATCGCGGTCGTCTGCGTCCGGTTCACACCGCCCGCGGCATATCGCAGATGGTCCGCCGCGTGTTACCGTACAGTCCCGCCGGCAAGCCATATCTTCCCATCGTAAACGCCCGATGTGTGCTCATAACACCCTGATCACGGTGGCACGTCCATTGCGCGATGCCAGCCCATAGACGTATCCGCCACGTAACCGTTCACGCGGTTTGGCCTGAAAGGCCAATCTATACGTAGCGTCATAATTGGCACCGCATCGCGTCATTGCGAGGAGCGAACGA
>CAYRLQ010000382.1:0-3674 GCA_964425145.1 uncultured Nitrospiraceae bacterium | reverse complement strand
CTACTCGATGGACCGGAACCTGATGCACCTATCGTTCGAGGGCGGCATCCTCGAGGACCCTTGGGCCGAGCCGCCCGAGGACATGTTCGTGCTCACGGTGGACCCGCGCCACGCCCCGGATGAGCCGACCTACGTCGAGATCGACTTCGAGGAAGGGACGCCCGTCGCCGTGAATGGCGAGCGACTGTCCCCGGCGGCGCTGCTGGCGAAACTCAACGCGCTGGGCGGCGCGAACGGCGTGGGCCGCGTCGACATCGTCGAGAACCGATTTGTGGGCATGAAGTCCCGTGGCGTCTACGAGACCCCCGGCGGCACCATCCTGTACGTGGCGCACCGGGGCGTCGAGTCCATCACCATGGATCGGGAAGTCATGCTGGCCCGGGACCAACTGTCGCCGAAGATCGCCCAGTTGATCTACAACGGGTTCTGGTACTCGCCCGAGATGGAGCTCATGATGGACTTTGTCAAGAGAACCCAGGACAATATCACCGGTACCGCGCGGGTCCGATTGTACAAGGGCAACTGCGACCTCGTCGGACGCCGCGCGCCCAAGTCCCTCTACGACGAGAGGCTTTCCACATTTGACGAAGACGAAGGTGCCTATCAGCAGTCTGACGCAGGCGCGTTCATCAAGCTTAATGCGTTGCGCTTACGCATGCGCAAGAATGCGGGCCTCGCGGACCTGTGATCGCTAGTGGGCTGCTTCCAAGACAACATAGCAATAAGCACATGAGAAATCACCAGTGGAGTAGTACAGTTTTTTACCACGGAGAACACGGAGATGTAATCCACGGTTGCTAACCGTTCTCGACCACCTTTTATATATTCTAATGCAAAAATGTGAAAAGTCCCAAATATAACCAGAGCGATTGCACCGGTTAAGCAGTATTTACTCTCCGTGTCTCCGTGTTCTCCGTGGTTAAAAACGGGAAAGCGTGTTATTGTGGAATCGATCTACTAGCGAACTTTGGCCTTGATTCCGGGCCAATGCATAGGGAGGCGTGCCATGACAGGTCGAGAGCTTGCCGCCGCATTGCGGTCGGGGCGGCGCGTGTATGGCACGGCGATCACGTCGCCGGCGCCGCGATGGCCGGAGGCGGTGGCCACGATCGGGGTCGATTTCGTGTTCATTGATACGGAACACATCCCCATCGGCCGCCACCAGCTTTCCTGGATGTGCCAGGCCTATCGGGCACTGGGCCTGCCGCCCGTCGTGCGCATTCCCAGTCCCGACCCATATCTTGCGTGCCAGGCGCTCGACGCGGGCGCCTGCGGCCTCATCGCGCCGTACGTTGAGTCGCCTGAAGAGGTGCGGGCGATGCGCGGCGCGGTCAAGTTCCGGCCGCTGAAGGGCCGGCGGCTCGAGAATATGCTCGCCGGACGCGAGGAACTGGAACCCGAGCTGACGGCGTATCTCGCGGAGGCCAACGCAGACAGCGTCCTGATCGCCATGATTGAAAGCACGCCTGCCATGGATGCACTGGACGCAATTCTCGACGTGCCGGGGCTCGACGCGATACTGATCGGCCCGCACGACCTGTCGTGCAGTCTCGGCATACCGGAGCACTACGACCATCCCGCGTTCATCGAAGCGGTCGAGGCCATTATCCGCAAGGCGCGTGCGAAAAATGTCGGCGCCGGCATCCACTTCTCGGCCGGCATTGACCCGGAGATCGCCTGGGCTCGCGAAGGAATGAACCTTATCGTCCACAGCAGCGACATCGCGGCGTTCAGCCAAGCCCTCCGCGCCGATTTCCAGGCCCTTCGCCACGCCTTGGGTGATGTTCAGCAAGCGCCGAAAAATGGCGACCAACCTGTCGTGTAACGCGCAACTTGTCAGCAAAGAGGGGGGACCGGTCCAAACGCAAGCTCCGGCGCGTGCTTAGAATTGAACGGGCGGTGGGGGCGGGGCGTCTTTGCCCAATGTCTGATCGAGAATCTGTTCAGCCTCCTTGCGGCCCAGGACGAAGGCCGCGTCGGCGCTTGCGGGCGCCGGTTGGGCCTGGGCAGGTGCATCCTGGGTTTCGGGGCGCATGTAGAGGGTCTGTGTGGGGAATGCGAACTCGACGCCGAGGCGTCGGGCGAGGCGGATGATGTCGAGGAAGAGCCTGTGACGCTCGCGCAGTTCGGTACTCCAGTCCGGCACTTCGTGGAAGCAGTAAAGCAGGATGTTGATAGAGAAGTCGGCGAATTGGTTCAGCCAGACGTGGTAGTAGTCCTTTCGTGTGTAGGGGTGAATGCGGATGAGGTGCCGGATGCCCTCGCAGAAGGCCTCGATCTTCTCGGGGGGTGTGTCGTAAGTGACGGCGATCATGGTTTTGATGCGCCGGTACCGGCGTGCGCCCATGTTGTCGATGCTGGCGTTGACGAGCTGTGAATTGGGTACGCTTATCAGCGAGTTGTAGAAAGTGCGGATGCGCGTGCTGCGTATGCCGACGGTTTCGACGGAACCTTCGGTATCGCCGACGATGACCCAGTCGCCGATCTGGAACGGCCGGTCGATGAGGATGGTGAGCGAGCCGAAGATGTTTGACACGGTGTCTTTAGCGGCCAGCGCGAAGGCTAAGCCGCCGAGGCCGAGCCCTGCCAGAACACCTTTGTAATCGAGTTCGAGGGTATCTGCGATGAACACGATGCCAAAGACCACCACCAGAACCTTCAGGCTGCGGATAACCAGCGGGACGAGAATATCATCGAACTTGTTGTCGCTTCGCGAGGCTTTCTCGCCCAGGAACCGGCCCACAATGTCGACCAGGCGATAGACCGCCCATACCACGCCGGCCACCGAGATGGTCTTGGCGGCGCCGTAGAGATAGAACAGCGTGTTGGCCGGCAAGCCCAACGTTTTCAGGCCCAGGAACCACACCCACGCCATCAGGGCGATCCGAATTGGCCGGATAAAGCCCTTCTCGAGCCCTTTGTCAAGCGCTATGGCCTCGTGTCGAAACCGCTTGCGCACAATCGCCGACAGGGCGAGCGTAAACAATCGGCTGGCAACCATTCCCGCGAGGATGATGGCGAAGAGCCCGAGCCACTGCCAATTCTCCAGCAGGAACGCTTCTCGGACCAGGAAGGGGATATGCTTGGCGACCCAGTTGCGCAGCCGCAGGGAGAATACCTTGGGCTGCGTGTCGGCCACGCCGGCGACGACGTCCCGGTCCTGGTACTCCTTGTGCAGGTTGCGTAAGGTCTCCAGCGTCCCTGCGCTGAACTTCCACTCGGTCCCGACATTGGTCTCGAAGGGGACGATGGCCACGTCGCCCTTGGGATTGCGGATGTGGACATAGGGTTCGCCTGAGGGATCGTCCGGGATTAACCGAGGAACAATCACTCGGTCCCGGTCGAGTATTTGTTTAAGCAAATCGGCGAGCAACTCACCTTCGGAAGCGCGGATTTGCTCCTTGATACCCGACAGGTCCAGGGTTGAAAGCGCGTCTTCCTTGCCACCCTCTTCCCATCGATTCATGCCCTCGATGAACGTCTGCATCGTGTCTCTGGGCGAACGCAGCTTGGGATTGGTGACGCTGGGAAGTTCTGGGGCCGGGGGCTCGGCGTCAAGGCTTGCAGCTTGAGCCCCCGTACTCAGCCCGGCACGCGCCTCGTAGGACTCCTGGGCGAATCCCCCGGTGCAGATGAGGGCGGCGCCGATAACCAAAGCCAGACCGAACAACCTG
>CAYRLQ010000381.1:3353-3708 GCA_964425145.1 uncultured Nitrospiraceae bacterium | reverse complement strand
CTGGGCAATCAGTTTTGTTCAAAACACACGACTTATGCATAGGTGATCTTTCACAAAAGGGTTAGTATTGTTAATAGTACCTATATTAAGCTAGCAACCTGGGCGAACCCGTTTAGTCCATTTGCGCTCTAACACGAACCCCAGTTCGTGGTGTTTGGTCAAGGATTCTGATAGCGTAGCGTGGGATTTGGGGCACTTGCCGTATACGTCGGATAGGTTGTTTTTTTTTGCTGCAAGTGTTAGGCTCCCCAAACAATGTGCGCGTAGACTAACATCCAAGAAAGGGATGACTCGATGGTGCAACGCGTTCCGATAACAGACGTCAGCGTGGGGGCGACCGTGCAGGTCGTTGAAA
>CAYRLQ010000381.1:0-3343 GCA_964425145.1 uncultured Nitrospiraceae bacterium | reverse complement strand
CCTCGGCGGCTGGGGTGTGAGAGCCCGTGTGCATTCGATAGGGATTCGACCGGGAGTCATGGTAACGAAGGTGGGCGGTATCGCGGGCTATGGCCCGGTGGTTCTCCAGGTGGGCGGCACGCAAGCCGCGCTGGGATATGGTGTTTGCTCAAAAATCGTGGTGGAGCAAGTGGGATGAAGAAACCAAAAAATATACTGTTAATGGGCAACCCTAACGTGGGTAAGAGCGTGGTTTTCTCGCGGCTTACAGGGATACATGCCATTGCGTCCAACTACCCCGGTACCACAGTCGATTTCTCCCAGGGTAGCATGGAAGTCGCCGGCGAAAGAGCAACCCTCATAGACGTTCCCGGCACGTATGGCCTGGAGTCAACGTCTAAAGCCGAAGAGATCGCCACAAAGATGCTCAGCGAAGGCGATCTCGTCATCAATGTTGTCGATGCGACCAACCTCGAGAGGAACCTCCATCTTACACTCCATTTACTCGAACAAGATGTCCCGGTCATCGTCGCGCTGAATATCTGGGATGAAACCAAACATAAAGGCATCGAAATCGACGTTGCAAAAATGGAAGAGCTTCTCGGGGCACCGGTGGTGCCCACAGTAGCCGTCACAGGCGAGGGGATAAAGACGCTCGTATCGCGCATTCCTGAGGCGCAGAATGGAACCGCGGCTAAACGGACCGAAGAAGAGCGATGGATGGAAACGGGACGCATTGTTGACGCGGTCCAGTCCCTTCACCATCGCCATCACACGCTGTTGGAAATCATCGGCGACGCTTCGGTCAGGCCGCTAAGCGGCATTCCCATTGCGGCGCTTGTTATGTGCGCCGCGTTTGTGGTGATCCGCTTCATTGGCGAAGCGCTTGTGGGCTACTTTGAGGGCGCTTTTGACGGGTTATGGACACCGCTGATGATGCGGCTCAGCGCCCTATTGCACCCGGGCAGTTTTCTGCACGATATCCTCATTGGCGAATTGATCGACGGTGAGATCGATTTCGTTCAGTCCTTCGGCGTATTGACCACAGGCCTGTTCGTGCCTATCGCGATGGTGTTGCCCTACGTGTTTTCGTTTTACCTGGTCTTGGGCCTCGTGGAAGACTTCGGGTATCTGCCGCGGCTGGCGGTACTCCTGGACAGGCTGATGCACCGCATGGGCCTTCATGGTTGGGCCATCATTCCCACGTTGCTGGGGCTGGGCTGCAACGTGCCCGGCATCATGGCCGTGCGTGTCCTCGAGAGCCGGCGCGAACGGTTCATCGCGGCCACGATCATCTCGATCGCGGTGCCTTGCGCTGCTCTACAGGCGATGATTGTAGGCCAATTGGGTGAGCACGGCGCCTTGTACGTTGGGATCGTGTATCTGACTCTGTTCGTGGTGTGGATGGTGCTGGGCCGGATACTGAACGCCACGCTAAGGGGCGAGAGTCCGGAATTAATCATGGAGATCCCACCGTATCGGATACCGTCGTTTCGCACCCTGATGCACAAACTATGGCGACGCATGCGGGGCTTTTTGCAAGAGGCCGTCCCGATCGTGTTACTGGGCGTGTTGGTGGTAAACATTCTGCATTATGCTCACCTGTTTGATTATGTTGCAGACGCCACTGCACCAGTCATGACCCGACTGTTCGGCCTGCCCAAAGAGGCCATCATCGCCGTTGTTTTGGGGTTTCTGCGCAAAGATGTGGGCGTGGGCATGCTGGGCACCCTCGGCTTGACTCCTAAGCAACTCGTCGTAAGCTGCACCATACTGGCAATGACGTTCCCGTGCGTTGCGACCTTCGTCATCTTGGCCAAGGAACTCGGGCTCAAAGATATGCTAAAGAGCGTGGCGATTATGTTAGCCACCGCCATAATTGTGGGGACATTACTCAATGTTGTGCTGTAACAGGTGCTTCGATATGACGTGACCAACGTCCTTATCAACAGAAAGGAAGGAGAATTATGAAAACAGACTACGGAATCGATAAAACGTTTCTGATTCTTTTTGTCGCTGTTCTGGTGGCGACCGTCTTGCCGGCATCTGCCGAACTACAGAACGTAGAAGTCGGCGGTCAAATCACTATTCTCGGCGAGTACTACCGCAATGTTGAAACCCCCGGCGACGGGCTTCGCTGGCCCGCCTCATGGCTCCTTGGGCGGCCTATCGGTACGGGTGTGGGCGACGGCAACGGTATCGTCAGCGCATTTGGCTGGGATGACCACGGTCACGGTCTGTCACTCGTTACCCAGTGGACCCGCCTGCATGTGAACGCGGACTTCACCGACGACGTAAGCGCGTTCATCGAGTTGGACAGCATTGAGGAATGGGGTGAGGATTTCCGCTCGCAGAGCTACGTTACGGGCGTGGATGATCGCGCCAATAGCCTCGACGACGTCGAGGTCTACCAGGCCTATATCGAGGCAAACGAGATGTTCGGGCATCCGCTGCGTCTGCGCCTCGGCCGGCAGGAACTGAGCTTCGGCAGCGAGTGGCTTGTCGGCCCGAATACCGATGGCCCAGCCCCGGCGTGGGGCTTGTCTTTTGACGCGGTCCGTCTGACCTACGCCACGGATGTCTTGAGCCTGGATGCCTGGTGGTCCAAGCTGGCCGAGAACAGCCCGGCCGAGGAAGACGGCGACGTCGATTTCTACGGGGTCTACGGCAGTTATTTGGGGTTCGAGAACATCGTGCTCGATGCCTACTGGCTGTGGCTGCGCGACGGGCGTGCCCTGAACGACGCGAGCTTTGTGCCGTGGGTTGAAGACATCATGGGCGTTGACGGCTATGACGTCAGCGGGATCCACACGGTTGGCTTGCGCGCTGCCGGCGAGACTGGCGCTTTCGATTTTGAAGCGGAAGCGGCCTACCAGTGGGGCGACGCCGGTCAGGTTGGATTCCTGTTTAAGCCGGTCGTCTATGGGGATGACGACGCCGACTACCGCGAGTGGGGCCTGAACCTTGAGGCCGGCTATACCTTCGATGTGCCTTGGGAGCCGCGCCTCTACCTGGGCTACGCCTATTTCGGCGGCGAAGATAACCGCGATATCAGCTTTGGGCAATGGCTAAGCGCGCTGTTTAACCCGTTTTATGCGCCGGGCGCCAGCGTAAGCTTCAACCGGTTGTTCTCGAACTGGGCGTACAGCCCCATCATGGACGGCACGGACCTATCGAACGTCCACGTATTTCGCGGCGGGGTGAGCGTCATGCCAACTGAGAAGGTCGAACTCGCACTGGACATTTACCACTGCATAGCGGATGAGGAATTTGACCGCCCGGTGGTTTCGCTGCTGAGCTTCTGGACCCGCACCAACGATGACGGTCTCGGCTGGGAAGTGGATATGTCGGCAAACTATCAATA
>CAYRLQ010000380.1:0-3729 GCA_964425145.1 uncultured Nitrospiraceae bacterium | reverse complement strand
TTTTCTTCATGAGGCAACGAATCCCTTTCGCATAGATTTATTATGAGTCAATTCGACTGCTTGACTTGAGTTTTGTCATCTGTTAAACTTTGCGCTTGGCGCCTAAACGGGCACGTGGGCCATTCGGATAGGCGGAGAGACTTGAGGTCATTTTCCGGGCGTGAAAGCGCTCTGCTTTTGCGCCCAAGTGCTGTAATGAGGGCAGTTGTCGCCATCATGGAGATAAGAGTTGCCAACGATTAACCAATTGATCCGGAAGTGTCGCAAGGCGCGGGTGTCGAAGACCAAGTCGCCCGCGCTGAAGGGGAGTCCCCAGGCTTCTGGAACCTGCACGCGCGTGTACACGATGACGCCGAAGAAGCCTAACTCGGCACTGCGGAAGGTCGCCCGTGTGCGGCTTAAGAACGGGATGGAAGTGACGGTTTACATTCCCGGTATTGGACACAACCTGCAAGAGCACTCCCAGGTGATGATTCGCGGCGGCCGGGTCAAGGACCTTCCCGGTGTCCGATATCACCTGATTCGCGGTGTATTGGATGCGACCGGCGACATGGGCGGCCAAGCCAGCGCCCGTGACGATGGCGGCCGCCGGGTGCACGACGGGCGTTGGAAAAGCCGCTCGAAATACGGTGTGAAGAAGCCAAGGGTAAGGGCTTAGGGACCGGGAGCGTGTAACACGATGCCTAGAAGACGCGAGGTGCCAAAGCGGCGGCTCTTGCCGGACCCAAAATACCACAGCGTACTGCTGGCGAAGTTTATCAATACGGTGATGTTTCGGGGTAAGAAAAGTCTCGCCGAGTCCATCGTGTACGGTGCGCTTGACGCCATTAGGTCGAGCAAGCCCGACGAGGACCCGCTGACGGTATTCGAGGCGGCCGTCGAGAACGCCAAGCCGGTGCTTCAGGTCAAGTCGCGCCGGGTTGGTGGGGCGACATACCAGGTGCCTATCGAGATTGCCCCATCGACGCGTATGGCGCTGGCGTTTCGCTGGATCATCGAGTTTTCGCGCAAACGCAGCGAGAAGACTATGGCTCAGCGCCTAGCAGGTGAGCTATTGGATTGCTACGCGGGTCAGGGCGCGACAATCAAGCGGAAAGACGACACTCACCGGATGGCCGAGGCCAATAAGGCATTCGCTCATTTCCGTTATTGAGATTGGCGTCGGTATTCTGAGCTTAGAGAACCGTAAAATTTAAGACCAGCGAAGTGCGCTCTGTCGGCGGAGCCATCAGAGCGCGCGGCGCTTCGGCAATAAGACAGTTGAATCAAATGGATGTAGGGCCCAGACGGCGGGTGAATATCGTGAGGAACAGAACGTTCAGACAGGCAATGTACAGGCATAGCTCGAACGCGGCGCGTGCGCGCGCGTTACGGGCTGCGCTGTAAGTGTGTCGGAAAGGTTCATCTCATGTCGCGCCGCTATCCCTTGGAGAAAACTCGAAACATCGGGATTATGGCCCATATTGATGCCGGCAAGACCACCCTTACCGAACGTATCTTGTATTACTCCGGTCGGGTGCACCGTGTTGGCGAAGTCCACGATGGTACGGCGACTATGGACTACATGGTCCAAGAGCGCGAGCGCGGCATCACGATCACGTCCGCGGCGACAGCCTGTGAATGGCAGGGGTATCGCATAAACATCATTGACACCCCTGGCCACGTGGACTTCACGGCGGAAGTCCAACGCTGCTTGCGTGTTCTGGACGGTGCCGTGGCGATTTTTTGCGCGGTGGCGGGAGTCCAGCCCCAATCTGAGACGGTCTGGCATCAAGCCGACGGCTTTCACATTCCCCGAATTGCCTTCATCAACAAGATGGACCGCGTGGGGGCGGACTTTGCCCGTGCCGTGCAGAGCATGCGCGATCGCCTGGGGACCGTGGCCGTGCCGATACAGCTTCCCATTGGCTGCGAGGATAACTTCCGCGGTGTGGTGGACCTGATTCGGATGAACGCGTTGTATTGGGAAGGGAAAGGGCTCGACCTCGAGCAGGTTATCCGGGAGATTCCCGAGGATATGCGCGAAGCGGCCCAAGAAGCCAGACACGGTCTGCTCGAAGCGGTGGCCGAGGAGGACGAGACGATTATGGATAGATATGTTCATGAGCAGCCCGTCTCGGAAGCCGAACTCGTCGCTGGGTTACGCCAGGGCACATTGCGTTGCGCGCTGTGCCCGGTGTTGTGCGGATCGGCGCTGCGGAACAAGGGCGCACGCCGCTTACTGGACAGCACGATCGAGTTGTTGCCCTCACCTATCGACGCCGGGGCGATCGTGGGTACCCGGCCGCGCCAGCCCGGCACGGAGGTGAAGCGGGAACCTTCGGACGATGTGCCGTTTTCGGCCCTTGCGTTCAAGATCCTCACGGACCCGCACGTGGGTCGGCTGACCTTTATCCGGGTGTATTCGGGTGTGCTCCGGGCCGGCGCCCAAGTACTGAACACGCGCACGGGAAAGAAGGAGCGGCTGGGCCGGTTGCTTGAGATGCACGCCGACGAGCGGACCGACCTCAAGGTGCTTCGCGCGGGCGATATCGGCGCGGTCATCGGCGCCAAGGCCACCATGACCGGCGATACCTTGTGCGACCCGAGAAAGCCGGTGGTGTTGATGCCCGTCGAGTTTCCCGAGCCGGTAGCCCATATCGCGATCGAGCCTAAAACGAAGCCCGATGAGGATAAACTGGCTGGAGCATTGCGTAAACTCAGCGATGAGGACCCGACCTTTCAGGTCCGGATCAACGATGACACGGGTCAGCGCATCATCGCGGGGATGGGCGAACTCCACCTCGAGGTCATCGTCGACCGGTTGCTGCGCGAGTTCAACGTGCAGGCCAACGTGGGCAAGCCCATGGTGGCCTACTGCGAGGCGATCCGTAAGCGGTGCGAAGCCGATGTAAAGTTTGTCCGGCAGACCGGCGGCCACGGCCAGTACGCTCACGTGGTCCTGGCGCTGGAACCCGGCGAGCGCGGGTCCCATTTTACATTTGAAGATAAAACGACTGGCGGGCCCGTCCCGAAGGAGTTCGTTGCTTCAGTCGAGCGTGGGGCCGGGGCGGCGCTGGAAAGCGGCGTGGTCTCGGGGTACCCGACGGTTGATGTGCGCGTAGAGCTGCTGGACGGCTCGTTCCATGAGGTAGACTCCTCGGACCTGGCATTCGAGACCGCGGGCGCCATGGCCGTGCGCAAGGCTGTACCAAAAGGCCGGCCGGTGATGCTTGAGCCGATGATGCGCGTAGAAGTAGTCTGTCCGGATGAATACACCGGGGAAGTCACGAGTGATTTCACCGGGCGGCGCGGCCAACTCGAGGGCATGGAACAGATCGGAAAGGCGCAAAAAATACGCGCCTTGGTCCCTCTCACGACCATGTTCGGCTACGCTAACGACTTGCGGTCCTGTAGCCAAGGCCGGGCCTCGCACAGCATGGAGTTTTCTCATTATGAGGAGGTTCCGGCCAACATCGCCAACGCGATTATGGAGCGAACAGGCAGTTTGTACCGGTTTCAGTAAGACAGGGTTTGACACAGAGGCAAACACGCCTCTTAAAGGATGTTTGGAGCAAGGGGCTTAGACAGAGTCATCGAGATACGGTGGGTAAAAAAGCTAGGAGAACAGTATGGCTAAGAAGAAGTTCGAGCGGACGAAGCCGCATGTGAACGTCGGTACGATCGGTCACGTGGACCACGGCAAAACGACGCTGACCAGCGCGATAACGATGCTCCTCGCCGAGAGGA
>CAYRLQ010000379.1:0-3729 GCA_964425145.1 uncultured Nitrospiraceae bacterium | reverse complement strand
CCCGCAAGGCGCTGAACCCGATTTGTGGCCTTAATTGTGTTGAGCAGTACTTAGCCATGCTGGTTGCGTCAGGGGGCTGACGGCTGAAAGCTAATAGCCGAACGTTTACTGTTCTTGTTTGAATGGTGGTCGTTTTCTTGCGCAAACGCCGCCGCTTCATCTCTTGACTTCTCAATCATCAATCTACAATCTACAATCCGCAATCAGGTCTTCGAGCCGTGGGTAGGCGTCGACGAGGTGCGGAGGGATTTCGAAGCCGGTTTTGCCCAAGCCCGCTTCGAGTTCGAAGGCATTCACGACGGCCTGGCCGCGGTAGTGGTTGTTGGTGATCACGAAAATCTCGTCGGCGCGCATGCGGATGTGCTCGACCTTCTCGACCCATGGCTTGAGCTCCCCGGGGGAATAGAGGTAGTTGTAGCGGTCTTTGGGCTTGGCATCATCGCGGAACCAGTCGTCGTAGTTGCGCCCGTGTAGCCGCACGTAACCCACCCGCGCGGTCACTTGGGCTGTCGGTGCGATCGAGTCGCGGAAGAGCGGCTGGTCGATGTTGCAAAACGCCACACGGCGCTCGGCCAGGCCCTCGTAGACTTCCGGGCGGTTCCACGAGACGTGCCGGATTTCGACGGCGAGCGGATGGGCCGAAAACGTGTCTATTACGCGCGCCAGCCAGGCCCGGTTTTCTGGCGTGCGCTTGAAGCTCCAGGGAAACTGGACCAAGATGGCCCCGAGCCTACCCGTCTCGGCTAACGGGGCCAGCCCGTCAAGGACGCGTTGCGTATCTTCGCCACTGGGCCAGTCGTCGCGCTGGTGGGTGAAGCGTTGCCAGAGTTTCAGCGTGAACATGAACCGCGGGTTATCGGCGACCTTCCCGACCCAGTCGGCGCTATGCTTCCAGTTCGGCGGGGCATAGAACGTCGTATTCACCTCGACGGTATCGAAAAAGCCGCTCAAGTAGGTCAAGGGATGGATGCTGCGCGGCATCTTCGGCGGATACACGATGCCCTTCCAATCGCGGTAGGACCAGCCGGCCGGCCCTACGCGCACGGTGTGTTTCTGGAGCTTTTCCATAAGCCCATTATAAGGGAGATAGGGGGATATTCCATAACATGTTCGAAACTTACGATAATGTTCTGGGAGCGTTTTTCATAAATGCGTGTAAGAAAAGGGGATATGGAGATTAGGGAGATGAGGAGATGTTTCGATCGGAGAAAAGGAGTTTGTCTCCCTATCTCCAAAATCTCCATTGTCAGCAACGTGCTCGTACTCGTGCTCGTGCTCGTGCTCGAAATACGAAAAACGAGCACGGGGAACGAGGACGGGGACGGGGAACGAGTACGAGCACGAGCACGAGCACGAGCACGAGTACGGGGAACGAGCACGTGCACGGAGGTCCTGGGAAGAGGAGGCTTTTTCCATGTCCCCTTTTCGTTTTTGGTTGCGGCTGTGCCGCCTTAGGGGGATAAAGGGAGATATGGGGATGTCTCGGCTGTGACCTCGCTTGTGCCAGTCCCCATTTTTCTACTACCATGCGGCCCGTAAGGAGATGGGGATATGGAGAGATAGGGAGATGAGCAGGCTGACCGTATTGACGTTGATTCCGAACGCAGGCGACCGACTGGTGCGGTGTCTTGAGAGCGTTGCCTGGGCCGACGACCTGTTCTGCGTTGTGGACCCGGACACGACCGACGGATCGGACGAGGTGGCCCGGCGCTATACCGACCACGTCGTGTCGCACGAGTACGTCAACGCGGCGAACCAGCGGGATTGGGCTATTGCGCAGATTGCAACGGAGTGGACCCTTGTGTTGGATGCGGATGAATGGGTCTCGGAGGAACTGGCCGAGCGTATTCGCGGGATTGTTCAAGACCCCGCCGGCAAGGATGGGTATGAAATCCGGCGCTTGTCCTATTTCTTCGGCAAGCTGGTCCGCCACTGCGGCTGGCAGCACGATTACAACGTCCGCCTGTTCCGCACGCGGAAGGGGCGCTACCTCGAGCGGCGCGTGCATTCGAGGATCGTCGTGGACGGCTCGATGGGGCGGATTGACGAGCCGATGTATCACGACACGTACCGGGATTTCGACGAGTATTTCCGCACCTTCCGGCGCTTTACCACCTGGAGCGCTTTGGACATGTACGATGCCGGACGGCGCGCGCGACTATTTGATCTCACCTGGCGCCCTCTCAGCCGGTTCGTCAAGATGTACGTGATTCGCCAGGGATTTCGCGACGGCTATCACGGCGCGGTCCTCTGCGGCCTGTCGGCGTTCCACGTCTTCACCAAGTACGCGAAGCTGTGGAACCTCGAGCGCCTCGAGAAAGTGAACCAGGCCGAAGAATCACGGTAGGGTCACGCAGGAGCGTGACCCCACCTCATTCCTGCAAGGCCTCGAGGTGTGACAAGGCCGATTCACCGAGCGCTTTGAGGTTGTAGCCGCCCTCGAGCGCGGACACGATTCGTCCCCCAGCGAGTCCTTTGACGCGACGTGTCATCTCGCCGTATGTCTCTGATTCGAGCTGTTGGCTGGCCAGCGGGTCGAGTCGGTGTGCATCGAATCCGGATGAAATGAGTAGAAATTCCGGGTCGAATCGCTCGAGTTCGGGCAGCACTTGCTCGTCGATGGCGCCCAGCCACTCCTTCGGGCCACACCCCGCTCGCATCGGGACATTGAGGTTCGTATTGCCCGCCCCGCGTTCGCTGGCAGGCCCCGTGCCGGGATAGTGCGGGTACTGATGCAGGCTGGCGTAGTAGACCGTCTCATCTTCGTAAAAGGCGTGCTGCGTGCCGTTGCCGTGGTGCACGTCCCAATCGACTATGGCGGCGCGCTTCACGCCCGCCACGTCGCGCAGCCAGCGACAGGCGATGGCGATGTTGTTGAACAGGCAAAACCCCATCGCCCAATCGCGTTCGGCGTGGTGGCCCGGCGGGCGGACCACACAGAATACGTTGTCGCAGGTGCCGTCCAAAACGGCTTTGCACGCGCTGATAACGCCACCGGCGGCGAGTAACGCCGCAGGCCACGATTCCGAGACCATGGGTGTATCCGGATCAGGATAGGAGCCGTTGGTTGCGCAGACTTTCTCGATGCTGACGATGTGACGCTTCGAGTGCACGCGCGCCAGGTCGTCGAAGGTGGCCGGTTCGATATCAAGCTGTGGCGGGTGGACCCCGGCCTGGTCGAAGGCATCCAGAATCGCCGTGAGCCGGGCGGGTCGTTCGGGATGGCCCAAACCCGTGTCGTGTTTCAGCATTTCCTCGCGGTAAACAATTGCAGTGCGTGCCACAGAACTCTCCATTCCGTCCGGCGGCCCGGTCGACCGCCGATTCGGGTTTGCTCGCTGCCGTCTCGTCCCACACAGAGTAACCCTTCGCCCGCGCCTGGCTCAAGTCCTTTTAAGTTTAAGTAACGCACGGGGTGGCTATTGTCCGGTGCTGATTTCATTGCTGGACTTGAGACGCTCCTGGGACGGTTCTTGACAAAGCGCAGACCGGGGGCTGAAAATCAAGAAGAAGAGGAATTGACTATGGTGTTCGCGGAACTCGGAGGAAGATAGCCAACCGATGCGATTTTGCTTTGAATGGGACCCGAAGAAGGCGCAATCCAACAGAATGAAGCACGACGCATCGTTCGACCAAGCCGCCCAGCGGTGTGAAATGAGGGATTTTTCGCGCTGAGGGGAGGCCTGGGGGGGGCAAGGGGAAGGGCTTTTCATGCATCCAGAAGAATGG
>CAYRLQ010000378.1:0-3732 GCA_964425145.1 uncultured Nitrospiraceae bacterium | reverse complement strand
TCCAAAATTGAAGAACAGATCAAGCAGAAGGAAGAAGAGATCCAGGCGTTGTTCGACAAGATGGAGTCTCAGAGACAGGCGTTTGTTGGTGCAGCAACAACAACTATCCTCGGTTGGTACGCGGAGAAAGCCGAAGAGATAGTCGTCAGCAAACCCGAGATCACAAAGGCAGTGGGAGCCGAGGCACTACAAGATCTAAAACGCAGGATTGCGCAGCTCCAGGAGGATGCTGCGCCAATTCGGGAACTTCTTGAGGATGACCGACTGTGGTGGCATAAGAAGCACGCGGATCAGGTGTATTCCTATTACGGCAATCGTGCCCCAGAGACCCTCGATAAACCCGTTCGGCGCGCAGCTGGTCGTCTCGCGGCAGCATTGGAGCGGCATGGCTACCTACCGACTGATCACCATGATCATAACGTCTGGCGCGAGTGGGACTCATCAGGAAACCGCCATCCACTAGACGCAAAGCCCTACTACGTTTATGGCTTCCCGTGGTCTGGCGAGATGCAAGCGGCAATCAAGGCATACGAAGAGCTTCACCTCCAGGCAGAGCTCGAGACGAGCGACCTGACAAGGCTACAGGCGCAGAAGGAAACAGGAGAAGCAAAGGCAATCTGGGATAAAGCATAGTCCCTATTATGCTACCTAGCCTTGTCCGCGACGAGCCGCACATCATGAACAGTGACCTTCGTGTCCTTGATCTCAGCTGGCTAGTGAGTTCGGCTTGTCTCATGGGCTAGTCCATAAGCTAGTGACAATGGATCGAAGGAAGGCATAGGTTGAATCCAATCTAATGAGAGCGACACTACTGGCTTCTGTGACCTTGACCCTACTACACTGGCACGAGCCTATAAGCCCCTTTTGACGCTCCTAACCCCTGGTAGCCTGACAGTGATCCTTGACGCTCCGGACCCTCACCTTTTGCTTGCGTGGATCTCAGGAACGAAAAAAGTTGACTCCTCTATCCTTGTTCCACTATCTTCTTCACAAGGAGGGAATCATGTGGAAGGTAACCATCAATGAAATCGAAGTACCAGAATGCGAGCTTGAGTTCTCCGACAAAGGCCTGCTTACACTATGCATTGAGCCTGACTTTCAAGAGCTGGACAATCTAAAATGCCTACCATCATCTAGCGACAACACATTCGCTATCAGCGCGGAAACAGCTCTCGTGTCTCTCTCGTGTAAGGCATGTCGGCTCATCTCATTTGACCTCCAGGGCCAAACCGGGCCTCACGATACAAACAAAGGATACCTACGAACAGCCCGTCTAACCTTCGCGTTTAAGCGTAGTGACAAAGACAAGCCGACCCTAGACGTTTATGAGGTAGAGCTGTAGTGTCTACTGAGCTACTAACGCTTGATGCACCGCAGATGAAGGTATTTTAGAATCCACGAATAACGGCTTGACAATTCGAGCACCATGATGATCCTATTGCGGTGCTTGTCTCCTCCAAGGCAGCCAACGCCTTCGACGTGGTAATGCTAAACGCGGCGTTAAATCCTCAATCAATCCCCATAAGCGCTGATTCTCGATCTGTAGCCCCTTGAAACAGTACGCTTTGCGCTGCCACACAATTGATAACCTGAGAAGCTGGAGGACACGCCAGGCGAGCCTTTGCCAGGCTGAGCACGTGTTTGATCCTGAAGTAGAGGACGCTCTTAGATCCTTTTGCCAAGCGGCGGCGATAATGATAAGGCCAATGGCACCACAACGGGGTAAAAGGGTGGAAAGAAAAACAACTACGGTGTCAAGAGGGTTCCTGCTATATAGGAACAGGCTTTCGGTCGGTTAACACAGTGTGTGGTGTATACTGTGTCTTAAGGAGGTGGTCTCGGCTCAGCAAGATTCCGCGTCAGCACCCGCGGGAGGGACTTGTCTTTGCGAGCCTGGGGCAACACAGATGTATGCATACTTGGATGAGCGAAAGGCCACTCAGATTGCTGCGCTTTTTCTTAACCACGCTGGCGGCAAAATGGAGTACATCAGGATCATCAAACTTCTGTATATCGTTGACCGCGAGGCTTTGCGGAGATGGCAATATCCGCTTACGGGAGACTCATACTACTCGCTTCGGTACGGCCCCATCGTCAGCGGCATTTTTGACCTGATTACCGAAGACCCAGAGTTCTCCGAACCGACTTTTTGGGGTACTCATGTCAAAACCTGCAATTACGATGTCTCTCTGGAGAGCGACCCCTCAACAGATGCTCTTGCACCAGCTGAAATAGATCTCATCTCTGAAATCCACAACAAATACAAGAATGTAAACACGTGGGAGCTCGTTGAGATGACCCATAACCAGAAGAAGTTCCCCGAATGGACAGATCCTGGCGTCGGTCGTATTCCTATTTTATGCAAAGACATCCTACGGGCTGTTGGCCTAAACGAAGGAGACGCTCAGCAACGAGCCGCCGAGCTCGAGGACATTAACTACTTCCACAGCGTTTTGAATTGTCATTGATCTGATGCCTTCCCTTGGGGATACGTATTGGGCGCAGAATCCCGATAACAACAACCCTCCACACCTCTACTTTGTTATTGCTACACCTACAGGTAACGGTAAGTACTATATTCTTGTGAACATGACGAAGAGGAAACCTTGTTCTGATACTAGTTGCATATTACTCCGGGGCGATCACCGTTCTGTGACGTGTGAAAGCGTCATCCAATACATGGAGGCCATACATACTGAGGCAAGCCTACTTCAGACTGTGATAGAAAGAGGCTCCTTCATACCTGGCCCGAGAGCCAGCAAAGATCTGATAAGGAGAATACAGGAAGGTGGGCTCAAGTCTTGCCACTTCACACTGGAAAATCAATTGACCTTAGAGGCAGAGATTAGCAATAGAGCCCCGAGGGAGAAGAACCAAACGAGCCAAGTTTCACCATGACAACAATCCCTAACGCTAAGCAGAAGTGAGCGTTTGAGTTGATCGATACCATCGCGGCGAAGACAGAGCGCTGCACCGCGATTCTTGAGTAACTTTACATTCCAAAAGCGTTTCCGCTGGTCTGACTTCAGGAACTTCAGTCTAAACTGGTGTATTTGGCAACAGAAGGAAACTGCTGTTGCGGCTTTATCTAGGAGCCTGCAATCGTTGATCTGCTATAAGAACGAATGGACACCAAGCTGGATCAATATCCGTAGTTGTGGATTAGTCAAAGACATTTCTGCAGTGGGTTCTCTATTACTTCGCTTTCCAAACACGCCTTGCACTATAATGCGATGGTGCCTAACGACAGCCTTTATTGAGCGGATACCGGCAAAGGAGGGCGATTGGAGTTAGCAGAAGGACAGATTATCACGGCTGATTTCCTCTCAGGCGCTGCGCGTGTCAAGAAGTTTGAGAAGCGGGAGAACTTTTCCCTGCTAGAGGTAGTCCTGGAAAACACAGGGAAGTTTCGTTCGCTCCGCCTCATCTCTGACCAGCTCAAGCAGATCGAGATTGTGCATCGAGATGCAGTTACTGTGAGCGATAACCCCGAGTCGTTCTTCCTGTTCATTGAGGCCACGCGGATTCGGCTCGCGCATCAGTTTGATCCGCAGTTGGCTGTCGGTGTTTCCCAGATTGAGCCGTTACCACACCAACTGGAGGCGGTGTATGAATATGCCCTGAAATCACCCCGGTTGCGCTTCCTGATTGCCGATGACCCTGGAGCAGGGAAAACGATCATGGCGGGGCTGATACTCAAAGAGATGCAGTACCGTGGCCTTGTAGAGCGCG
>CAYRLQ010000377.1:0-3747 GCA_964425145.1 uncultured Nitrospiraceae bacterium | reverse complement strand
GAAGATTTCTGGGAACAACGCGCCTCATGACAAAAACCCCAAAATTTGACGCAGGCCCATGTTGGCAAAGCTCGATACAGCACTTCATTCTTTCGGGCTTTTTATTGTTTTGATGAGGTGCACCACGTGTTCATGCGGCGTCTCGGGCAACAGGCCGTGGTTCAGGTTGAAGATATGGCCGCGGCGTTGGCCGGAGGCGAGGCAGGCCCGTGCTGCGCGGGTAATTTCGTCTAGTGTGCCATAGGCGAGGAGGCGGTTGTCGAGGTTGCCTTGAAACACGCGATGCGCGCCGAGTTGTCTCCGAGCGTCGGCGATGGAGATCGAACTGGGCAGGCTCAAAATGTCCGCGCCGGCCGCATCGAGCACGAGCATGTCTTCCCGGTTCCGGGCAAATAGGATGGTCGGGACCATCCCTTTCAAGGCCTCAAAGACCCGCTGTTGATAGGGCAGTGCGAATTGCTTGTACGTGTGCGCCGTGAACAGATGCGCCGCGGATTCAAACAGTTGGATCGCGGCGGCCCCTGCTTCGATCTGCATTGTCAAATAGTCGATGGTCATGATGGTCAGCTTATCGAGCAGTTGATGCACAACTTGTGGCTGCTCCGACAAGAGCTGCTGCGCGTTTCCCGCCCCCTTTTCAAGACTCTTGCCTTCTATCAGGAAGCAGGCCGAGGTGAGTGGCGCCCCGGCGAATCCCAGCACCGGCAGTTCGCCGTCAAGGGCCTCAAGAATGAGCCGGAACGTCTCGGGAACGAAGGGCAATTCGTCGGCCACGTCGTAGAGGCGCAGCGCGCTGACCTGGCCGGCGTTGCGTAGGGGTTGGTCGAGCATGGGTCCGGGTGCAAAGGCAAACGGCGCGCCCATGGGCGCCAGCGGCGTGAGGATGTCTTGAAATAGAATGAGTGCGTCGACGCCCAGTCGCTTGGGCGACAAGGAAATCCGCGCGGCGAGTTCCGGATGGCGGAAGAGTTCCTCGAGCGGCAGCGCGGCTTCAGTTCGGATTTTCCGGTATTCCGGGTCGGTCCGGCCCGCCTGCCGCATGAGCCAGACGGGCGTCCGCTCGGTGCGTTCGCCCATAGCAGCACGAAGGAACAGGTCGTTGCGAGGATGTCGTGTGAGCGGCTTCATCCGGCAGCATCCCTGTCCGCTTGATTCTTGCTCAGTTCCGCTTTGAGATATTCAAACGCGGAATCCACGTCATCGCAAAACCGAAAGAGGTCCAGGTCTTCAGGACTGATCGTGCCCCACTTGATCAGGGCGTCGAAGTTGATAACCTCACTCCAGAATTCGGAGCCGTAAACGACGATGGGAATGCGTTGGGCGTTCTTGCCGGTTTGGACCAAGGTGAGCAGCTCGATGAATTCGTCGAGCGTACCGAAGCCACCGGGGAACACCACCATGGCTTTGGCCAAATAAGCGAACCAGAACTTGCGCATGAAAAAGTAGTGGAACTCGAAGGCTAATTCCTGGCTCTGGTATGGATTGGGCATTTGCTCGAAGGGCAGGCTGATGTTCAGGCCCATAGACCGCCCGCCCGCGTTGGCGGCGCCGCGGTTGGCGGCTTCCATTATGCCTGGCCCGCCGCCGGAGCAAATGTAGAAACGCTTGCTGGGCGTGTGGGCCGACTTGGACCAGACGGTGAGCCGTTCCGCCAGGTCCATGGCATCCTGGTAGTACCTGCCCATGGCCACGCAGCGCTCCGCCCGGTCATAAGCCTGGCGAATTTCCTTCGACGGACTCTTTGTTTGTCGCAGGGCGGCCCGAGCGGCCCTGAGATCGGCTTGGGCAACTTCCGGGGATTTGGCGCGCGCGGACCCGAAGAACGCGATGATATGGTTGATGCGCAGTTTGCGAAACCGGCTCGCCGGTTCGTGAAACTCGCACAGGACACGCACGGTCCGCCCGTCGGGACTGTTCAGGAATGCCAGGTTGTGATACGCTTTAGGCGGTCTTGTGGAACGCTTCTTCATGCCGTACTCCTTTTGATAGTGCATAGTGCACTGTTGCGTGTGAGATTACCATGACACGGCGCAGGAGGCCGCCTTTTTCCGCATCCGGTGCTTGAGGACGACGGCGCGGAGCTCGGGGTTGTAGAGCCAGCCGGTCTCGGCGGCCTGGAGCGCATCGCTGTGGGCCGCGCGGACGCCGGCGCCTTCGACCGCCTTGGGCTCGGCCACCGGCGCGAGCATCGAGTACACCGGGAAGCCCGGCACGCCCTTGAGGCTAAACCAAATAGCCCCATCCGGGTCGCGGCGTGGTTCCAGGATGTCCGCGGCGGAATTGAGCATGATCGGCCCGTGTTGGCCTTGGAATCGGGCGCATCGGATTTCGGGCGAGGGTCCTAAGAGCCGGAATTCATTAGCGAGAATGTTCTCTGGATTGATGTTGGCGGGGTTGGGCCGGTTCTTGACCATGTTCCAGGAATCGGGATAACAACCCTTGCTGGGGCCCTCGGCGTACTGCTGCCACATGGTCGAATGGTTGATGCCCGTGGCTACGCGGGTCCAGTCAAACGAGCCGTCGAACTGTGCCAGGTCCTGCAACGCATACGCATACACCTCCCCGCACCACACTACGGGCAGTCCGATCCAGGAATGGGTGAAGAATGTCGAGCCGATGACCGCAATGACGTTATAGCGCATGGTGGGGTAGCCCTCGAGTTCCCAGAGGTAGAGGAACGGCAATCCCGTCCAGGCCCAGTAGCGCGCGTGATCGAGGTGGACCGGGTCGCCGGTAATGCGGTAGGCCTCGCAATAGGCGCGAATGGCCTGGCCGGCGGCGAGGATGTCAGGCTGATACAGTGGACATTCCCACGTCTGCGCACCCCGGGGTATGTCGTACAGCTCCATCTGTTTCATGGCCTCGAGGGCCTGCTCGATGAGCTCAGGGTCGCCGGTCATCCTGGCCGCACGCAACGCCCGAAACGAAGGGTTGGACGCTTGTCCCAGCGTGTGGTCACCGGGTGTGCCCAGGCTTTCATGCTTTTCGTCGGCCGGGCGCCAGACCCAGAGACCTTTCTCTCGGCCGGCGATGGACCTCAGTGCACTGTTCTTGAAATCCACCATGGACTCGGCGACATATCCATAGTAAAAAGGCAATTCCGCCATCATGATGTGGCATCCGGCGTTAGTCCAGAGGTAATGCTTGCCATTTTCCTTCAATGCCCGCTGTAGAACTAGAGCAATTCGCCGCTCGATGCCGGCGCGCACGTCGTCGCCGACTCCCGCCCGAATGTCGAGCATTTGGGGCATGGTGTGGCCCACGAGCAACCCCGGGGCCCAGCCGTGGCAGTGTTTCCAGCCCGGCGGGTCTTCGGACCAGACCGCGTGTGCGTAGGCGTGGCGGCACAAGGCGCGTTCGGCGTCCCAATCGCGCGGCGGCTCGGACGGTTCGGGGAATCCGTACACATCTAACCAGTGTTGCACGGCCTGAAGGACCAGGCCGCCCTCGTGGGGACCATGAACGACGCTGTTCGAGGGATAGCGCGCCTTGTGGTCGAGAACCAGCCACGATTCGAGCTTCACCTCCTGGCCTCCCGCGTGGATGCGATAGGGCGTCTCGTCGGCGCCGTAGGCGTTCTCACGCACATAGTCGCCGATGGACGGCGCGAATAGGGACATATGGACGTGCTCGATCCCGCTGTCGAGCCTCGGTGCGAGGAACCGCGCAGCCGGGTGTGCTTCGCCACGGGTCCATTCCTGGTTCGCGTCCCACAGCAGGGCGATGAGCGAATCCCGACCCTGGACC
>CAYRLQ010000376.1:0-3766 GCA_964425145.1 uncultured Nitrospiraceae bacterium | reverse complement strand
ACTCAGGCGAGATTGCTTCGCTTTCGCTCGCAATGACGGGTAGGTTGGATTTGGCGACTTGGACCCCGACCTTGTGGTTTTCGAGGGTTATTGTTTAGGATGAGTGACATTGAAAAACGTGCACGTGCACGAAATCGAAAGAGGAGGTTGTAGCATGCGAAGCAGGCGATGGCTCGGAGACTGGCCGGAAGCCCTCAGTATGCCGGTTTTGCCAAGAGCGATGCTCGCGGCGTTGGGAAGTCTCAGGGAGCGAGTGGCTTCTGGTGTAAGCGACGTACTGGCTCCAGCCGGGTTCTTAGGGGTAGTGGTGATTCTGCTCGTGGTGGCGGGCCCTGCGGCGGCAGCGGATGTGTCGATCGCGGCGGATGGGATGCTGGAAGTGGGTGGGCGGCGTACGTTCGTTATCGGGCTGTACGAGAACCCGAAGGACGATTTCGTGTTGGGTAAGGTGGCGCGAGCGGGCTTCAACCTGGTGAGGGCGTCGGAGGACCCGGCGGCGCTGGACCGGTTACACGCGCAGGGCCTGTTTGCGTGGCTGAACACCTCAAGCCGGGTCTACTTGAGTGCAGACCGGGAAAGGCGCGAGGGCGAATTGGGTGAGATGGTAAGGGCGTATGGTTCTCACCCAGCCCTCATGGTCTGGGAAGTGCCCGATGAGGCGCTGTGGAATTGCTGGTATCGCGCCATTCAGTGGCGCGGTCACTTCGAGCCGGCAGACCTGCAGGACCACTTCAAAGCGCTCGAGGATAAGGCCCTGGCAGCGGAACTCGAAGTCGAGCTGAAGAAGTCGAGGCGGTTGTACGACCGAGGTGATTTCGCGGGCTCGGAACGAGTGGCGAACGGCATCTGGCAAAAGCTGGGCAAAGCCCCTCCCAAGCCTGATTTGAACATATCGAACGCCGCGGAGCGTGCCGCAACGCTGTGTGCGGGGATTGTAGAGGGTTACAAGGTCTTGAAAGGGCTGGACCCGAATCATCCGGTCTGGATGAACCATGCGCCGCGCAATCAGACAGCCCAACTGGCCGCATTCAACGAGGGTGCGGACATTGTGGGCTGCGATATCTACCCGGCTCCGGAATACAAGGGCGGCCACTCGGATTTGGGCGATCGATCGCTGGCCTCGGTCGGCGCGTATACGTCCCGGATGCAGGCTGCGGCACCCGGGAAACCGGTATGGATGGTGCTGCAGGGATTCGGCTGGGCCGACTTGCAAGAGGACCCCGATGAAGAAGCGCGGGAAAACGGCCGGAGGCCGGAGTTTGACGAATCGCGCTTCATGGCCTATGACGCGATCGTGCGGGGTGCGCGTGGCGTACTGTATTGGGGCACGCACTCCATTGAGAAGGATTCGCAGTTGTGGGGTGACCTGATGCTCCTGGCGCGTGAACTGGCGGACCTCCAGCCGGTACTATCCGCACCGGATGCGAAATTCGTCCCCGAGGTCGAGCTCGCCGAGACATGGGACTCGGTGGACCGCGGTGTCCGGGTGCTGGGTAAGGATGTGGATGGGGCACTCTGGTGGCTCGTGGTGAACGAGTTTCAGGGTCCGCTACAGTACACGTTGCATGGTCTCAGCGCGCTGGAAGGGATGACGTACTCCGATGCCGCGGCTGACCGCCGGGCGGTTGTGGCGGACGGCCAATTGCGTCTTGCGATCCGCGGCTACGGTGTGCAGGTCCTGAAGCCGATGCCTCCTGGCAAGTAGCGTGCGGCTCGTCCCGATTTTCAAGTTAGGTGTGACGACCTATGGGCATTATAACCTTCTATTGGAACACCGTGTTAGGATTTCCGCTGCGGTTCGTCAATGAGGAACTGCTGGAAAAACTGCCGGATTGGGGTGTGCCGTGCTACAAAGTCTGCGCCACGCTGGTTTTGCTCTTGGTTCTGTCGGACATCTTCGGCCGGTCGAAGAAGGTTGTCAGGAAGCTCCTGGGAAAAGACAGGCTCGTCGACCTGACCGAATATGAGCCCTATACAGTCAAGAATCGGAAGTTTGTCGAGGAACTGGATGCTGCGGACCATCTCGAGGCGACCATCAAGCCCCTAATAGCCCGGAAGCAGTACGACCGCGTGGCAGAGGTCTTCGCCTCGCTGAACCGGTGGAAAGAGGCGGGGAAGTGGTTCGCCAAGGCCGGGGACAGGAAGCGCGCCGCGGAGCATCTGGCCAAGGCAGGGCAGACCGTTAAAGCGGCCAAGTTGTTGCTCAAGGCGGGCGAGTATACCACGGCGGCGCGCTTCTTCGCCGAGACGGGCAAACATGCCGCGGCGGCCAGGGCGTATGAGAAAGCGGGTGACATGGCGCGCGCGGGCGATTGTTTTTCCAAGGCCGATAAGAAGCTGCGTGCGGCTGAATGCTACGAAAAGGTCCGCGATTTCTATCGGGCGGGGGTGGCCTACGCGCAGATCAGACGGCACCAAGCTGCGTTGCGCGTACTGAAACAGATACCCAAGGAGGACGCGAATTTCGAGCGCTCGCGCCTCTTGATCACCCGCTGTCAGGCCGCGTTAAAGAATTCCCAGTTGCGTGAGTGAAGCCATAAGGGGGAGGGGGGGGCTCCTGGCGAGCTGTGGTGGTGAGTGCGGCTCGACTGGAGTCTCGCCCTCCCCATCATGCACGCCGCAGCGTTTCCTGCCAGCCCGCGGGCAGGATGTGGCGATCGGCGAAGGTAAGCCGCCGGCAGTCCTCGCCGCCGTGTTCGAGGAGCACGTCCACACGGTCCGCGGGAAGCAGCGCCGCGGCGTGGTCTGCCCATTCGATCACGCAGACACCGTCGGACTCAAACAGCTCTTCATAGCCGAGATCGGCCAGTTCGTTTACCCCACTGATGCGATAGAGGTCGAGATGGTAGAGCCTGGTCGATTCTCCATACTGGTTCACGAGGGTGAAGGTGGGGCTGTGCACGGGGGCGTTCTTTGCGAAGTGGGCGGCCATGCCGCGGACAAAGCAGGTTTTGCCCGTGGCGAGTTCGCCGCGCAACGCAACGACCGATCCCATCGGTAGCAACCTGGCCAAGGCGCGGCCCAGACGCTCGGTATGCGCCGTGCAATGAGTTTCGATTTCAAATCGTTGCGTCATTCGTATTTTTTGACAGGATTCACATGATTTAGCGTGTAAATCGGCCTATTTGGACAGGATTGACAAGATTCATAAGATAGAGAAAACCAGCTTGCCCGCCCCTGGCGGGTAAATCCCCTCATCTCCTCATATCTCCATATCCCCTCACGGGTTGGCTATCGCCTCGCGGTACAGCTTGACGTAGGCCTTCGAGGCGCGATCCCAGGAGAAGTCCTCTTTCATTTCGGCAAGGCGGACCGCTTGCAGGGTCTCGGGATCGTTATACAGTTTCAGGGCACGTTCCACGCTTCGCACGACGGCGTCCGCATTACATGGGGAGAAGACGATGCCTGTAGCACGGCCTTTCTTGAGATTGGCTTTGGTGATGTTGCGCACGCTGTCGGCGAGGCCGCCGGTTTTATGAACGATGGGCACCGTGCCGTAGGCAAGGCTGTACATCTGGCTCAGGCCGCAGGGTTCGTAACGCGATGGCATCAGGAAGAAGTCGCTTCCGGCCTCGATCACATGAGACAGGGGAATGTCGAAACGGATTATGGCGCTCATTTTGCCGGGGTGGCGGGATGCCGTGTCGCGGCACACGTGCTCGTAAAACGGGTCGCCGGCGCCGAGCAGGATGAGCTGTTATTGTATGTGCTTGTTGTTGTATTGTGTGTGGTGGATGTTGTAGATGTCTTTTTTCGAGTTTTTTTT
>CAYRLQ010000375.1:0-3799 GCA_964425145.1 uncultured Nitrospiraceae bacterium | reverse complement strand
CGAATATGACTCGCTTCATGGCTGAAACGCCTTGGGGTGCAGCGGAAGTAACCCTGCGGCTGCTCGGCCGCCACAACGTGCCGAACGCGTTATGCGCCATCGCCATCGGTGGTGGCCTGGGTCTGCCCGTCGAACAGGTCGCCGCCGGCATCGAAGCCCTGGCCGGCGTGCCCGGCCGCTTCGAACGCGTGGACACGGGGCAAGATTTTCAGGTGATCGTGGATTATGCCCACACCGAGGACGGGCTTCGGAATGTCCTGCGTGCCGCACGTGAGATTTCCCGGAGGCGGGTCATCGTGGTGTTCGGCTGCGGAGGCGACCGCGACAAAACGAAGCGCCCTAAGATGGCCGCGGCCGCTGCCGAACTGGGCAACTTTGCGATCATCACGTCGGACAACCCACGCACCGAGGACCCCGATGACATCTTGCGCGATATTGAAGTCGGCATGGAACGCGCCGGCAGGAAACGGGATAAAGACTACTGGGTGGTACGCGACCGCGCCGATGCCATCCGCCGCGCCGTCGAACTGGCACGCACGGGGGACCTGGTGCTGATCGCCGGGAAAGGCCACGAAGATTATCAGATTGTCGGCACGGAACGGATTCACTTCGACGATCGGGAGGCGGTTCGCGCGGTACTTGCGAGCATTTATACGTAGCGTCATAATTGGCACCGCATCGCGTCATTGCGAGGAGCGAACGAAGTGAGCGACGCGGCAATCACTTGAACCAATGGCCTTTGTGGCAAGTGATTGCTTCGCTACGCTCGCAATGACGCGAGGGCAGCGCTCGTGCAATTTTCCGTCAATATGCGGCATTATTTATGACGTTCTGTATAGCTTCACCAGTTACTGGTAGTCTGTCAACCGCGACATGATGGCTTTAGTCTCTCGCAACAAACGGAACGTGAGTAACACGATGGGATGGTGTTATACGCTGAAGGAACTGGCTTCAGCCGTTCACGCGGCGGCGCCCACGGGGGCGCTCACGTTTCACTCCGTCTCCACCGATACGCGCACGCTTGAGCGGGGCGACGTGTTCTTCGCGCTCGAGGGCGAGCATTTCGACGGGAACCGGTTTGTGTCTGAGGCCTTCGAGAAGGGCGCCTGTGCCGCGGTCACTAAGGCGCCCAACCGAGCGGGGCCGTGTATTATCGTGGACGATCCGCTCGAGGCGTTGCAGGCCTTTGCCGCCTATCATCGCAGGCAGTACGACATTCCAGTGCTCGCGCTGACAGGGTCTTGCGGAAAAACGATGGCGAAGGACTTTACGGCGGCGGTGCTCGGCGCGAAATACCACGTCGTGAAAACACCTGGAAACCTGAACAACCAAATCGGGTGTCCCCTTTCGTTGCTGCGCATCGATGACGAAACGGAGATGGCGATCATTGAGATGGGTGCGAACCACCCGGGCGAGATCGGCCACCTTTGCGACCTGGCGCGGCCGACCGACTCGGCGATCACGATGATCGCCGCGGCTCATCTGGAGGGATTCGGCAGTGTGGATCGTGCAGCCCGGTCGAAAGGGGAGATTATTGCGGGGCTTTCGGCCGGTGGCACCTTTTATGTGAATACGGACGACGCGTGGTGTGTGCGACTTGCCCAGACGCACCCCGGCCCAAAGGTCCGGTTTGGGCGCTCGGGCGATGTGGCGCTAAAGGCGTGCCGCGCTGACGACTCCGGCGACATGCGCCTGGAAATCGAGCCCGTGGGGGTATTGCGTCTGCCGCTGGTGTGCCGAGCCCATGCGACCAACGTGCTGTTGGCAGTGGCAGTGGGCATCGAACACGGCATCGAGGAATTTGAAGGCCCCTTGCGCGAAGCGATTGCGGCTTCACCGCGGTTCAAACTGCTCCGCGTCGGCCCCATTGAGGTCATCGACGATAGCTATAACGCGAACCCGGCAAGTGTGGCGGCGGCGCTCGAGAGCCTCGCAGAACGCCCCGGCCACGGCGCACGGATCGCTGCGCTGGGCGAAATGTTGGAGCTTGGCAAGGCCGCGGCGGCTTTGCACCGTGATGTGGGGACGTTGGCGGGCGAAGCGGGCGTGACCCATTTGTTCGTGCGAGGCCCGCACGCCGGGGATATGGTCGCCGCTGCGCAAGCGGCCCGGGTTCCCCACGCGGAAGCGCTTGATGATCCCGAAGCCATCGCCGAAGCCATCCACGCCGTGGCGCGGCCGGGCGACACGGTGCTGGTCAAGGGCTCGCGTGGAATGACGATGGAACGCGTAATCGAGGCGCTGCAGGAGCGTTATGTATAGGGAATAACAGATGCTCTACTATTTGGCATTGTTGTTAAAGCCGCATATCAGCGGCTTCAATGTGTTCACCTATCACACGGTGCGCGCGGGAGGCGCGGCGCTGACCGGGTTTGCATTGTGCCTGCTGGTGGGCCCGCACCTGATCGAGCGGCTTCGCAGGCTCAAAGTGGGCCAGTATATCAAGAAAGAGCACGCGCCCGACCTGCACGCCCTCCACAAGACCAAGGCAGGCACGCCTACTATGGGCGGCACACTGATTATCGTGTCGGCGGTGCTTTCGCTGCTGTTGTGGGGCAGATTGACGAACCGGCTGCTATGGGTTGCGTTGGGTGTGCTGTGCATGATGGGCGCCGTCGGGTTTCTGGACGATTTCATCAAACTGCGCCGAAAACATAACACGGGGCTCACAGCGAAAGCCAAAATGGCCGGCCAGGTGCTGACGGGACTGCTCCTGGGACTGTACGTGGTGTACAATCCCGTCACCGTAGGCCCGGCGTATCTAGGCCGGAACGATGTGCTGGACTGGACGGGCCTCGTGGCGGTGCTCCGCGCCCAGGCAGGGGCCGAGTCGCATACACCGGCCCGACGCTTTTGGGACCAGTTCGATCCCGCATTACAACAACACTTGTTGACCCTACCGCTCGAAAAACCTGTCGGCCAGTCAACCAAGACGCGCGTGCTTGATACGTTGAACAACATCTTGGAAAACCCCATGCTTTACGACCCGGCGTCATGGAAAGGCACCCAAACCGACGCGGAAATGAACCGGTTGCTCGCCCGGGGCGCTGCGGACCTCGCGCCACGGCAACGGGTCCGTCTCAACCGCCTGCTGCTCGAAGCTGCGCTACCGGAATTCATTGCCAAGAGCCCGCGGCACATCCACACGCAGGTGGAAATTCCCGGTTTCAAAAACTGGCGGATTCCCCTAGGGCCGTTTTACATCTTGTTCGTTATTGCGATTCTGGTGGCTATCTCGAACGCTGTGAACCTGACCGATGGACTCGATGGGCTGGCGGCAGGCGCTTCAGTGGTGTCGCTTTTGGCCTACACGGGCATTGCATATGTAATCAGCCGGGCCGACTGGTCGGCGTACCTGTTTTTGATCCACGTGCCGGAGGCCAGCGAGTTGACGGTGTTCGGCGCGTCGGTGTTGGGCACGGGGCTGGGATTCCTGTGGTTCAACGCACATCCCGCGGAGATATTCATGGGTGATACCGGGTCGTTGGCCCTGGGTGGTGCGCTCGGCACGATGGCCGTCCTGACGAAGCAGGAGCTTCTACTTGCGGTGGTGGCGGGACTCTTCGTCCTCGAGGCGATGAGCGTGGTCATCCAGGTTGCCTCGTTCAAGCTCACGGGGCGGCGCGTGTTCCGAATGGCGCCTTTGCATCACCACTTTGAGTTGTTGGGATGGACGGAAACCAAAGTTACAGTCCGGTTCTGGATCATCGCAGTGTTGTTCGCGCTGATGAGCCTGGGTGCGTTGAAACTGAGGTAACCGATGGACGTGCGAGACAGCAAGGTTACCATAGTTGGTATG
>CAYRLQ010000374.1:0-3878 GCA_964425145.1 uncultured Nitrospiraceae bacterium | reverse complement strand
TGGAGTTTTGCGGCTACCCTCTATTCCTTGTCCAGTATCTTGATCCTGATGTTGCGCCAAGCGACTTGGAAGGGGCCGCTGTTGCCGACACCGTGGACCTGCAGACCAATGAATCCTCTTGGATGCGTCTCGAACTTGTCCTCATCCGTAAGATCTTCAACGGGCTCACCATTGATCCATGTCCGGATCCTCGCTCCCTGGGCCAGAATACGGTACTTGTTCCACTCACCATCCCTGAAAACCTCCCTCGGTATGAGCCTATCCTTCGGTGTCATCCAGCCGCCGCATGACTCGCCATAAATATATCCGGACTCGGCGCCCTTGCTTCCACTCGCTTCAATTTCAACCTGCGGCCCGTTCACACGGCCAAACTTCTGATCACCTTTGGCCTCCTCCGTCCGCGAACGAATCTGTACCCCGGAATTGAGCTCGTTGTTGATGAGTTTGACCTCAAACTCCAATTCAAAATCACCATACTCCTTCTTGGTACAAAGGAACGAGTTAGGGCTCCCCTTGGCGGTTGTTCCGACAATAGCACCGTCATCAACACGGTAGGTGGCCGTTCCGTTCTTCTGGATCCAGCCCTCCAGCGTCTTGCCGTCAAACAGCGAGATCCAGCCGTCGTCAGCTGCTATCGCTCCCACTGACAAAGCCAGGGCCAACAGTGCAGTCACCGATACAATACGGTTTCTCAACATGGTTCTCTCCTTTCGTTGTTGTACACACCAAGGAGTTGCCTGCCTGTGCGTGACCGCACGCAGACAGGCAACCCCTTGCCTACCCGCGGGTCATGACGGCCCCGCATTTCGGGCACTTCATTTGATTACAGGGTTGTCCAGCCACATGAGTAGCCTGCTCTCCACACTGCGGGCACACGCATTGGCCACCCGGACCTGCGGCATACGGACCGCCCATACGGCCGCGTCCTTGTCCGCGTCCCGCGCCCATTCCGCGTCCGGTTCCAGGGCCTTGACCAGACGGGCCTGTTCCATCTCCTCTGGGCATCACTCTTCTCCTTTCAGATTGAATCCTCTCAACTTTACCTGGAAGGTGCAAATGATGTGCCAAGTCTCCGGCCATGAACGTGAACCACCTAAGAACTGTGACTAGAATGGCTTAGAATGGTTAGATTGGGAAAGGCACGAAACGATGGAATTGCATTTTGCGCCTTGCGGGCCGAAAGGGGGTTGCATTATGCAATGTATTGGGCGGGGAAATGGACAAGCAGACGTGATAGCCTGCCTCACCGTTTCCAAACAGTGCCGCCCTGCACAGCGCAACCAGCCACGTCGGGTCTGAGGATATCTTCGAACGCCCCCAGCCCGAGACGCACGTCGAACGCGACCGCAAGCAGTGAACGGGGGCGACAGGACCGTGGCCGCACCGTTGAGTCAAGAACATGTGATCGCGTAAGGTGATGGTTGCCGCACGAAACGGAGCCGCTCTTGCTGGAGAGCAACCAATCCATTGCGCGGCTGAATAGTGACAGAGGCAACCCAGTGATCGACATTGTGAATCGTTAAGACAGACAACTATTTGGGAAAGGGCTGCATAATGAACCGTCATATCGCGCGTGGCGTAGCACATGGCGTGTGGGTGCGGTTATCCGCGGGAATTGTCGTGATCGTTTTGTTGGCGGCGGGAGGTGAACCGCCGGCCACGTCGGGCCCTGGAAAGGCCATACGAATCAATCGGTCAAACCCGTGGTACTGGGACTTCGGCGGCGACCCGGTCCTCTTATTGGGCGGGTCGGTCGATGACAATCTCTTTCAAATCCCCGATTTGGAGGCCCACCTCGATCTGCTGGCATCCGTGGGCGGCAATTTCGTCCGCAATACCATGTCGGGCCGCGACGAGGGCAACGTGTGGCCGTTCAAAGCGGTGAACGGCCACTATGACTTGGATCAATGGAACGAGGAGTATTGGCGCAGGTTCGCGCGGCTCCTCAAGCTCACCGCCGAGCGCGACATCATTGTGCAGGTAGAGGTCTGGGCGACCTTTGACTACTACCGGGACTGCTGGGAAAGGAACCCCTTCAATCCGAAGAACAACATCAACTACACGCCGCAAGAATCGGGACTTCCTGTCGAGGTGAGCAGCCACCCCACCCGCACGGACAACCCCTTTTTCTGGTCGGTTCCCGCAGAGCACCGCAACCGAGTCGTTCTCAAATACCAGCGGCGGTTCGTGAACAAGATGCTGTCCTATTCGCTTCAATTCGGCAACGTTCTATACTGCATGGACAACGAAACGGCGGTGACGGCGGAATGGGGAAAGTACTGGTCAGGGCATATCAAGAGAAAGGCCGAGGAGGCGGGCGTTCGCGTTGAGACCACAGAGATGTGGGACCCGTGGGACCTCGCGCACCCGAAACACAATGCAACGCTCGAACATCCGGAGACGTACTCGTTCGTGGACGTCTCCCAAAACAACCACAATAAGGGCCAAACACATTGGGACAATGCCCAGCGCGTGCATAAACGCATCGCCCAGCAGCCGCGGCCCATGAACAACGTCAAGATGTACGGGGCCGATACCGGCCGGTTCGGAACCACGCGCGACGGTATCGAGCGATTCTGGCGCAATGTATTCGGCGGCATGGCCGCCACACGGTTCCATCGGCCTCCATCCGGCCTGGGATTGAATGAGAAGGCCCAGGCGAACATCAGGAGCATGCGGATGCTTACCGATGACATGGACATCTTTTCCTGCAACCCGCACAACGACCTGCTTTCGGACCTGGGGCCTAACGAGGCCTACTGCACCGCCAACCCCGGTGTGGAATACGCCGTCTATTTCCCGAATGGCGGCGAGGTTACCCTCGATATCGGTGCACTCGTGGGGAAAGCCACGCTCAGGTGGCTGGATATCATGGCGTGCCAATGGCAATCGCCGGAACCCATTGAAGGCGGACCACGCCTGAAACTCGGGTGCCCCGCGCAAGGCCATTGGGCTGCTCTCATCCAGGCCAGGTAGCGCCTAACCCGGACATTGAAGGTATAAACTGACTGCTTCCTTGGCCTTGACGATGGTTGTGCCGGTGTGCCGCGCCTATCACACAAGGACGTCGAATGAGTGCCCGACCGCGTCGAGTGTGGCGCCGAAAGCGTGGGCGGCGAAGGCCCCGGCGTGACCGCCCGCGAGGGCGCGGGTGGTGAGGCCCAGTTCGCGCAATTCCCGTTCTATTTGCCGCAACTGCCAATCGATCTCGTCGAGGCGTTGTTCAGCCTGGGCCTTTTCATAGGTTGCGCTTTGCTCTGCGACCCGCTCGGTCTCACGCTGTTCCCTTTCCAGGCGTTGTTGCTCGGCACGGAGCTCGGCGGTCTTCTGGACGTCGGCGCCCTCGGCCTCGGCCCGCTCAGCGCCGGGGGGTACCTGTTGCACAGGACCGGTCGGTCTCGCAGTCTGCTCAGCGCCGGGGGGCACCTGTTGGAGAGGACTGGCCGGTTCTGCTTCCTCGGGGCGTGCGCGGGTGACAACCGTGGTGTGGCCGCCGATGGGGACGATGAACGATCCTGCACGGCGGACCTTGTAGTCGGTCTTGACGAGGAGAACTTGCCGGCCCTCGAGGAGGGCCTCGGAGCGGAGGCGGGCGCGATTGCGCGATTCCTGACCAACCACTGTGTAGACGCTTCGGCTGGCACGGGTAGGGTTCGCCACCCCAGGCTCATCAGAATCAAGTCGGTAGGCCACCACCGGATTGTGTATCAACGGTGGGATCATCGAGCCCATGTCTACTCCCTCTTCTCACACATGCGTCAACCCAGAGCGCCGAGCATGCTTAGCTATTATACCACGATTTGCCGCGATTGGTGTCCCAATTGCCCGAAGGATCCAACCTACCCGTCATTGCGAGCGAAAGCGAAGCAATCTCGCCT
>CAYRLQ010000373.1:0-3907 GCA_964425145.1 uncultured Nitrospiraceae bacterium | reverse complement strand
GCCATATTCGGTGGTGCTTTTTGACGAAATTGAGAAAGCGCATCCGGACGTGTTCAACTCCTTGCTCCAGGTTCTCGAAGAGGGCCAGATGACCGATGCGACGGGCCGGCGGGTGGATTTCCGCAACACAGTTATCGTTATGACCAGCAACATAGGTGCGCGCAAGATCGGCCGCAACACGACCGTTGGGTTCCAGCGCGGTGGCGAAGAGGAACAGTACAAAAAAATGAAGGACCGGGTCCTCGAAGAGGTCAAGAAGGTGTTCAATCCCGAGTTCATGAACCGGGTCGACGAGGTGCTGGTGTTCCACCGGCTGACGCACGAGCAGCTTCTGAAGGTCGTTGACATCCAAGTGGGAGAAGTGATAGAACGTGCTGCCGACAAGGGCATTCATATGGAATTGGCCGATGAAGCCCGCGAGTTCATCGTTCGGGTCGGCACCGACGAGCAGTATGGGGCGCGGCCATTGCGGAGGGCTGTGCAGCAATACATTGAGGACCCCCTGTCAGAGTTATTGTTGAAAGGGACATGGGGCGAGGGTACGCGCCTCGCCGTGCAGCCATCCCATGAGGAAGAAAAACTCCTCTTTGAACCAGTAGTGCCAGTAGCGGAAGGGGTAACTACTTGAAAAATACGGCGACCGGCTGGGCGATAATCGCCTTGCTCGCGCTTGGACCTGAGGCGGCCGGCCAGGACTGGACAGGCCGGGAAGTGGGTGAAGTCCGGCTGGAGGGACTGGAGCGTGTCAGCGAGCAGTTGGCGCGTTCCCAACTCGAAACCCAGGGGGGGAAACCGTATAATCCCCGCGCGGTTGCCCGTGACATTCGCAGGCTGTATGAGTTAGGCTATTTTGACCACATCGAAGTAGACGGAATAGTCGAAGCGGGCGCCCTGGTACTCACCTACGTATTCGTCGAGAAACGCATCATCGAAGAAATCCGCATCATCGGCAACAACAAGGTGCGCGCGCGCTACATTCGGGCGGTGCTCTCCTGGAAAGAAGGGGAGGCATTTGTGCCGGAGGGGTACGACGACGAGCGCAACGCTATCCTCAAACTCTACCAAAGCAAGGGCTTCCCCAACACCAGCGTCGACATCATTGTGGATGAAGCGGGTCCGGGCCGGGTCCGGGTGACGTATGTTATCGACGAGGGGAAGAAAGCGCGGATTCGGAGCGTCACTTTCGAGGGCGACCAAGCCCTTTCGCGACGCAAGCTGCGCAAGGTCATGAAAACCCGGCGCGCGTGGTGGTTCCTGGGCGGACGCTACGACGAGATGAAGCTCGATATGGACCTTGAGAACATTCTGAAGGAGTACGGCAATGTGGGGCGGCTCGAGGCAGAGATTCTCGAGACCTCCCTGGAGTATTCGGAGAGCGGCAAGCGCCTGAACATCACCGTTCGCATCGCTGAAGGTCCCGAGTATACGGTCGAATCGCTGGATGTGGCGAACAATGAGGTATTCGACGACGACGAAACCCTCGGGATTGTGGAAGTCCACGCTGGGGACGTCCACAACAAGGGCCAGGTGGCGGCGGACGCCGAACTGATCGAAAAGGGCTACCAGGACAGCGGGTATGTGAACGCCACCGTGGCCGCGCAAACTACGCTCGACCGCAACAAGAAAAGCACGCACGTAGTACACCAGATTCAGGAAGGAGAGCTGAAATACATTCGCGAAATTGATATTAGCGGTAACACGATTACGAAGGACGAGGTCATCCGGCGCCAACTGTTGATAAGTCCGGGCGACCGGTTCGACGGAACCTCCGTCAAGGCCAGCCGGCAACGTGTGGAAAACACAGACTATTTTGATGCGATACGCATGACGCTCGAGGATGTTGAGGGCAGCGACCTTTACACAAACCTGTTGGTGGACGTCGAGGAAGGGAAAACCGGCAACTTCAATTTCGGCGCGGGCTACAGCACGGAGGAGGAGTTTGGGGCGTTCACCGAACTGCGGCTGAACAATTTCGATATCTGGAATTGGCCCAAGTTTTCCGGCGGCGGCCAACAACTGGCCCTGCGCACGAACATCGGCGACATTCGCACCGAGTATTCGCTCAGTTTTACCGACCCGGAGATCGCGGGCTATCCGTTCGCATTCGGGTTCGACGTATTTGATGAATCCTATCGGTACCGCGGTGGCGTGGACTACACCGAGTCAAGCCAGGGGGGCCAAATCCGCTTCGGAAAGCTTCTGTCGCCCTACGTGACGGTTCGCACATCGCTGCGCTACTCGGAGATCGATGTTTCCGACCTCTCATATCTGGCGGCGCCTCAGTTGCAGCGCGAGCGGGGCGGCAGCACCACGATCAGCAACGCTTGGATGATTAGCCGGAACACACTGGACCACCGGCGCGACCCCTCCGCGGGCGCCCGCCACGACTTTATCGCAACCGTGGCCGGACTGGGTGGCGACAACCACTTTACAAAGTTGGAGCACGACTCGGTCTGGTACCACGCGCTTGGCGACGAGAAAAAGTGGGTCTTGTCGTTTCGCACACGGGAAGGTTGGGCAAATGAATATGGTCCTTCGGATTTCGTTCCGCTCTCAGACCGGTTCTTCGCGGGAGGCACTACGACGGTTCGTGGCTATGATACGCGCGACATCGGCCCAAAGGAACGCCGGTTCTTTATCTTCGGCCACCGAGACGCTGTAGGGGGTGAACTGCGTCTGCTCAATAACTTGGAGATGAAGCACAAGCTGACCGAGCAATTCCGGCTGTATGGGTTTGTGGATTTGGGCGGCGTGTGGGCAACCTCGAGCGACTTTGACCTCGGTGACACGAAGTACAGCGTCGGGTTCGGGTTTGGCGTCGATGTACCGCGGCTGGGACCAATCCGTGTCGACTACGGCATTCCTATCAACCCGGATAGTGACCAGGGCCACGGCCGCCTACACCTGTTGACAGGGCTTCGCTTCTAGCCTTAGCCGGGGGACCGGTTGCGCGAATCATGCGGAGAATGCTATAGTTTGCACCTGTTCTCGAGGTCAAAACACCAGTCCGGATGGAATAAGGGCCTGCCGCCCGCGCGGGACCCAAGGATAAGAGAGGGGTCGTCTATCGTGAAATCGCATAATGGTGTTCTGTTGGGAACAGTCGCGTTTCTTTCGGTCTGCGCAGTGCCGGCGGTGGCGGGCGCGATCGCCGAGGAAACCGGCGGCGCCGACAGTCAACCGAGCGACTCGAGGGCGTATAAGATCGGCGTGGTTAATCGCAAAGACGTGTTCGACAACTACAATAAGATGAAGGCTGAATACGATGAACTCCAAAAGGAAGTCGACAAGCGCCAAGCGAAAGTAGACGAACTTTCCGAGAAAATCGAGGCTCAGAAAACGGAGTACGAGGAAAAGAAAGAGTCCATGACCGAGGGACAGCGGGAGGAGTTCGAGGCCAGGGTCGAGAGCGACTATCGGTATTATCGGACCGAACTGGACCGTCTTCAACGAGATATCAACAGCATGGAGTTACGCGTGGTCAAGAAACTGTTCGGGGAGATCGACAAAGCCATTGCGCAAGTGGGCGCCGACGGCGATTACCACCTTGTGCTCGACGGCACCCCGAAAGACGCTTCGGGCAGCGTAATCTACTACAGCCCAACACTGAACATGACCCAGAAGGTCATTGAGTACATCAACAGTCACGATATGAGCGAAAGCGAGTAGCCGGCACGCCAGGGCTCCGGCGGGGCACGTTCAACCTGCCCAAAGCGGCCACGTCTTGCGAATGCGATGAATAAGTCTGTGGATGAGATAGCCGAAGGGGTCGGCGGCACGATTATAGGTGACAAGACTACTCGAATCACGGGGGTCAATGGGATCAAGCAAGCCGGGCCGGGCGATTTGACCTTTGCGCGTGACGCGCGATATCGCGCGTTTCTCAGGACCACGCAGGCCGCGGCGG
>CAYRLQ010000372.1:0-3913 GCA_964425145.1 uncultured Nitrospiraceae bacterium | reverse complement strand
TGAACACATGCGGGGCAGAACCCCCGTTCTGGGGGGGCAAGGAAAAAGTGCCGATATCGCACAACTATTGCCGACAAATAGTTGTGCGATATCGGCACTTTGTGGGGACATCTAACAGAATTCGCGCTTGGCAGAGCCCTGCCAAGCGTGAGTTGCGAACTATTCTAAGTTGTACTTAGCGATTCTACGTCGCAGTCCACCGTAGCTGATGCCAAGCAGCTTAGCGGCCTTGCGGCGATTCCATTTCGTCTCAACCAACGCGCTCAAAATCGTTTGAACCTCTTGCTGCTCGAGTTTGCTGGTCGAAGCGGAGGCCGTAAACGAAGCGGAGCCGGGTGTAGAATCCATTATGTCCGTAATCACTTTCGGGTCACCACCCAGCGCGAAACGGGCGATAATCGCTTCCAATTGCCGCACGTTGCCTGGCCATGGGTACGTGATGAGGCGAGACGTTACTTCAGGAGGTATGGAGAGGTTCTCCCGGCCATATTTGTTTGCGTACCAAGGGAGGAAGTGCTCGACCAAGGGCGGGATGTCCTCAACTCTCTCGCGCAACGGGGGGAGGTTGATAGTGAACTGGTGCAGACGATAAAAGAGGTCAGAGCGGAATTTCCTATCACTAATCATTTCTTCCAGCGGGGCGTTGGTGGCGGCAATAATCCTGGCGTCAACGCTGATGGTATCCTTGCCGCCGACTCGCGTAAACTCTTTGTGTTCCAACACTTGAAGTAGCTTAGCCTGCACGCTGAGGGGTATCGCCCCAATTTCGTCCAGGAAAATGGTGCCTTCAGCAGCGAGTTCGAAGCGCCCTGGCTTGCTCGTAGCAGCCCCCGTAAACGCACCCCGTTCGTGACCGAACATCTCCGATTCGAGCAACATCTCGGGAATTGCCGGACAGTTTACTTTGACAAACGCCCCCGATTCGCCCCGCCCGGAGAACTGGTGGATCAACCGGGCTACAACGTCCTTTCCAGTGCCGCTCTCGCCTCGGATTAACACGGTCATGTCCGAAGGTGCAACCTCGGCGATAAGGCGGCGAACCCGAGCCATAGCTTCAGTGTTGCCAATAGGCATGTTGACGGCGGTAAAACGCTCAGCCAAGACCCGTTTGACCGTCGCTGCTTCTTTCCGCAGACGCTCGCGTTCGTTTTCCAATTGCCTTATCATGTCGCGGTTCTTGCGGATAAGTCCGCGTCGCTCGATAGCGCCCTCCACTTTCTCCAAAAGCACATTCGGTTCCACAGGCTTGCAGAGGAAATCGAAAACATGCTCGTGGAGCGCTTCGAGCGTGACCTCGAGTGTGGCATGCCCCGTGAGAATAATGACCTCCGTGTCGGGCGCTAATTGCTTCAGCCCTCTGATCGTATCCATGCCCGACAGACCGGGCATACCCAGATCTACGATAGCGACATCGTATTCTCCCTGCCGTGCCAGTTCGAGCGCGCTGCCGCTATCTGGCGCTGCGGTCACTCCAAGGTTATGCCCCTTAAGCAAATGGACCACAGAATCGCGCACGCTCGCTTCGTCGTCAACAACCAAGACGTTATCGTTGCTCATCACTGATGACTCTCTGGGCGTACCACGTAGCCGTGGTGCCACACGGCGTGTGCTACCGTGTTAGAGATACTGACCCGCTTAAGCCGAACTCATAACATAAGTAACCACCCGCCGACCGTGTGGACCTTAATGTCGGCACAAATCTCCCAAGATTTCTCCGATCCGCTTCCGTGCCTTGCCGAAAAACACCTTGCGGCAACATTCTGGTACAATCACCCCATGGTAGAGGCATTCCCCTTTCACATGGGCCTGACTTTGCCAATCTTTTTTCTTGGTCCTCCCGGGTTTTCGGGGCTTTCCCGGGGGGACCGATTATCATTACTCGCTGAAACGGCAGCCCCTTATGAATTCTCTACCACAGAGCGTGTGGATTATTGAACTTTGTGTCGTCAAAGGAACAACCTGGACTGCCTGCCGGTCCTGTGCGGTGGCAACTCATGATCCTTATTAGAAAAGCAAAGTTGATTAACTCCTATTTAGCATATTTGAGGGGATATGTCAAGTTTCTATTTCGCAGGACTTTCCCCAAAGACCTGGGTCGATTCGTTTTATGTGGCTCCTTGGGGAAACAGGGAGAGCTGTAGCGCCCCAGAAGGATGAATGCGCGCCCTGACGGGGCCGGGGCGCGGGATGAATAGGCCTTTTGGACCTCAGAGTCGCTCTTGATTCTCATCCATGTGCTCCTTGTGTGAACTCCGACATGGCCAAATCTCCTTTGACGCACCGTGATTGCCAATGGTCGAAAAGGACACTCTGAACGCAGCAATCGGTCAACAGCAAAGAAAAGGCCGCCGTGCAGGGGCAACACGACGGCCACAAGCAGGACTCACCGGTCAGCACACAGTGGCGAATCCAGCGTCATTATACAGAACGCGTTATCGGACACACCCTCCCTCGGATGAGGCCAAGACCATCATTGCGCCGACGTCAATCCACAATAGCGCGCTGCTTCCGCTTGCCGACAGAAGACAGCACTGCCCCTGCGAAGGCCAGGAGGAGCAGGTCGCCGGGGTGAGGGCTTGACTTATTTGAATTCGGTGGCGTCAGGGTTCCGCCGAGACACTGTGGTCCTTCGCCCTCTCCCTCCCCTTCGCCCTCGCCTTCTCCTTCGCCAGCAACTGTTACCTCGCCATCAGCCATCTGCACCGGGATTTGGCCGTCATTCAACTCGACCGCCTCAAAATGGAGCACTGAAGTCTGACCCGCAGCGGAATCGTTGACCCTGAATTGCACCACGACCAACGAACCCGAACCGGCCAGCGGACTCACGCCAGCCCCCGCGATGACTACGCACCCTTCCAATGGATTGACCACGGGTTGCCCCCAATTGGTAGTGAGGGAGCCGTTGGCGGCGCCCAGGTATTCGAGGATGGAACTGTCAAAGCTGAGTCGGAAGAAGTAGCCCAAGACGTCGGACGCGTCGTCAACCATGATGTGAACTTCAATCTCATCGCCAGGCGCTGCGTAGATCCTCTCTGGAGCGCTTACGAACCGGGTGACGTGCGATGACAGGCTCTTCCGGTAGTGCTTGGCGCCGTCGGGACCGTACCCGTCGCCGTCCAAATCCGCCGTGAACGGCAGGCCGGGCGTGGCCGCCCAGGCCGGGACCGCACTCAAAGAAATGACAATAGCAAGCAGTGAGAGGCGCTTTTTCATGGCGCCGTCCTTCCGTTGGCGAAGTTCTTTTTCACCACGAAGTCACAGAGATTACAAAGGTATGGGGCTTTTGCTCTGTGTGGCGTTTTTCTTGGTGTCCTTCGTATGTTCATGACTCATATTTTATTCATTTTCCCCTGGTGCGCCACAGGCGCACAACAGAAAGCGTGATGAGCAACCCAAAGATCACCGGCCACGCGGCCAAGGGCAGCCGTTCGGCCTCACCTTCGCCCTCGCCTGACGGGGGAGTACTATAAACCAAAGCGAGTCAGAGAAAAAGGGCCGCCGGGATAACGTTGCTATGGGCACCCCACGACCCTGGAACGAGACTCACTTCTGCCTTCAAAAGAAGCGAATCCAGGCACTATTGTACCGGGCCCCGGCCGGACCCTCTGTTTATGGTGCATCTCGGACCCATAATGGACCCACGGAGCATGTGGCCAGGAAAAAGCTTGGTGACTGGATCGCCAAAAGCCTGATGTTCATTGGCTAAAAGTGGTACCGGGGATGAGGGTTGAACTCATGACCTCTGGATCCACAATCCAGCGCTCTAACCGACTGAGCTACCCCGGCACGACTGCGTGGTGGGCATATAGGCGCCTCGTTTCGTTGGCAGGAAGTATAGAAAAAGCCTCGAGGCGGTGTCAAGGTGCATTCCACACGGCGCCAAATCCAACCTACCCGTCATTGCGAGCGAAAG
>CAYRLQ010000371.1:0-3930 GCA_964425145.1 uncultured Nitrospiraceae bacterium | reverse complement strand
CTGGGGATATACTCCGCCCCATTGTGTGATCTTAATTGTGTTGAGCTGTACTGAGTATTCTATTTCGTAAGTCCGGTTACGCATTTCTGGGCAGGATTCACAGGATTCATCTATTATATCATGCCAATCTTGTCAATCCTGTCAAAAAATGGAGGTGGTGGGCGAGGAGGGAGTCGAACCCTCAATCCCTCACGGGCAGCGGATTTTAAGTCCGCCGTGTATGCCGTTCCACCACTCGCCCTGCACGGTTACGGATTTTTGACAGGATTCACAGGATTTATATGATTCATCCATTATATCCTGTCAATCTTGTCAATCCTGTCAAAGAATGGAGGCGGCAATCGGACTCGAACCGATAATACATGGCTTTGCAAGCCACTGCCTTACCAATTTGGCTATGCCGCCTCAACGCGTGGAATTCTAAATCATCCGAGGCAAAAAATCAAACCAATCAGGATCATCGGCGCTGCCGCGGGCCCTTCGTGTAATCCCGATACAACGCCTCGCAGGCGGCCTGACCCAGTTCGTGTTCCGAAACGATGACCCTGAATTTGACTGTCACCGGCCTGCCCTCTTCGAGGTCGGGTTCGAAGAAGGCGCCGAAGCGCGCGTAGCGCCGGATCGAGTACACGGGTTCGCCGGTGAGCAGGTCCTTGGGCGTCATGTGGACGATCCAATAGCGCTTCTCGCGCACAATGGGGCTACAGCACACCCACCAAGCGCCGACAACCTTATCGTCATCCAATTCCTCGGCGCCCTCGGGAAGGATGTACTGCGTGGAACCTTCGTGCAGACTGACTTCATTGGCCATCCGGACCTGCATGCCTGCGTGTTGCAGATCGCCACGCAGTTTAATCGGGCCCGCCATGGAGGTCAGCATTGATTCGAAGTCGATAATGCGCAGCCCGTGTTCCCCGGGTCGCACCGAGACAGTTCGAACCTCTTCGATAAATGGGTCGCCGGCGGTCTTACACCAATGGACCTTCTCGCGCTGCGTGGCCTGCTCCCCGCCGGCCTCGAGAGCGAGCCATGCCACGTGCTCCTGGAAGCAATTGGACATGCCCCATGTGTCATAGTCCCTCTCCTTTTCACCGACCAGTGTGTCCTTCCATCCGATAAACATGCCCCGGTGGTGCGTGTATTTGCCGCCGGGGCCTTTCGTGATCGGTGCCGAGCCGTTGAAATCGTAGATGTGGGTATAGACCTTATACGTTTCCTCGCGGCGCTCCTTGTCGAAGTTGGCGGTTTGCGTGCTCAGCCACACTTTGCCGTCGGCACGCAACAGCAGTTGTTCGGCCTGTTCCTCGAATGAAAATCCAGCCGCTGAAGCGATTACACCTATTACCATACTTAGCGTCAAAATCGGGGTCTTCCGCATACCGATTCTCCTTTGTGGTGTCAGTTCTCGAGTCTTTCCGCTTTGTTATGAAGTTCCATTCCATTATAGCCCAAAATGGGGCCGAATTCCCGCGCGAAACCGGGCTTTTCATTGCGGCGCCGTGAAAATCCCCTTTGGCCGTGCCATGACAGTCCAGTCTTTGACATGAGTGGGGCAAATCACTACAATCCTAGGCGACTTCAGACACCTTTTAAGGAGAAAGCTGCTATGAAACCCTCGCTATTTGCATCAGCACGTTCCATGTTCCGTAGTTTTTGTTTAACCGGGGTCCTGTTATCTCTTGTGGCCACCTTGCCCGGTGCCGTGGCCGTTGCCGAGGACTGGCCAACGTTTCGCCATGATGCGGCCCGCAGCGCGATCACGACCGAATCCATTGGGCCGGCGCTGACGCAGCAGTGGGTGTTCATGCCGACGTGCGGTCCTGAGGTGGCCTGGCCCGACCCGGAGAAGGAAAAGCCGCGGACCCTGTTCGACGAGGCCTATCACGTGGCCGTAGTGGGCGACAGGGTGTATTTCGGGTCGTCGGCGGACAACCAGGTGTATGCGCTGGACGGCGCAACGGGCGCGGTCCGCTGGACGGCTTTCACGGGCGGGCCCATCCGCTGCGCGCCGACTGTCTGGAACGACAGGGTCTATGTCGGCTCGGACGACGGCTACGCGTACTGCTTCCGGGCCGGCGACGGGGCGCTGCTGTGGAGAGTTCGTGCGGCGTTCCGCGACAAGAAGGTGCTCGGCAACGACAAGATGATCTCGCTGTGGCCGGTCCGCACTGGGGTGCTGGTGGACGCCGGTGTGGCGTACTTCGGTGCGGGTGTATTCCCGCACGCGAGCACGTTTGTGTGCGCGGTGAACGCCGAAGACGGGGCGCTTCTCTGGCGCAACGACACCTGCGGCGAAAAGGGCGCCGCACTCGAGTATGGCGGCATGACACCCCAGGGTTACATCCTCGCTTCGGCCAGCACGCTCTACGTGCCCTCGGGACGCGCCATGCCCGCGGCCTTCGACCGCGCGGACGGCCGGTTCAAGTATTACTGTTCGCCGGGCGGCAAGATCGGCGGCACGTGGGCGTTGGTGACCGGCGACCGGCTGGTCGCGGGCGTGGATGTCAAGCGCGCTTACAGCGAAAAGACCGGCTATGGGACCGACGCCGAGTACGCGTGGTTCCCCGGCTATCAGCTAGTGATCGCACAAGACTATTCGTACCTCCTGGCGTTCGACGAACTGCGCGCACTCGACCGTAACGCCCATCAGTTCGCGGGCCAGTGGCGCACCGCGCTCCTCAACGAGCGCAAGCCCCTGACCGACCAGTTGAGCGAGATGTACCGCGACCGCATAAGACAGGGCGTTCCCGAGGAGGAACTCGAAACGGAGGAGATGAAGGAGGTCTCCAGGCAGATCGCCACCTTCGACGCCCAATTGGAGAGCGTCGAGGATGGCGTCCATAAGTGGCGGCGCCCGGCAAAGGACAGCGACGCGATGATTCTGGCGGCCAGCGCGCTCATCGTCGGCGGCGACGGGGAAGTCGCCATGGTGGATGCGATGACCGGCGAGGACATGTGGTCCGCCGAGGTGACCGGCCGCGCCGTCGGGTTGGCAGTGGCCGACGGGCGCCTGTTCGTCAGCACGGATACCGGCGCGACGTATTGCTTCGCCGCCGGCGGAGCTGACGCGGGCGAAGTGAGGGTCGCAACCAGCGACGCACCCTATCGCGAGGACACGCTGGCGCCGATGTACGCGAAGGCTGCGGACGCCATCGTCGCACAGACGGGGTCCGACAAAGGCTTCTGTCTCGTCTTAGGCAGTGAGAGAGGGCGTTTGGCCTACGAACTGGCCAAGCGCACGGGCCTGAGGATCGTCGGCATTGACCCGGACCCGTCGAACGTGGCCGCGGCGCGCCGGGCCCTCGACGCCGCGGGGATGTATGGCCGCGTGACCTTCGAGCAGGGGCCGCTGGACAAGCTGATGTACTCGGACTATTTCGCAAACCTGATCGTGTCCGACACGGTGCTCATGTCGGGCAAACCTGTGGGGGACCCGTCAGAGGTCTTTCGTGTGCTGAAGCCCTGCGGCGGCAAGGTCTGTCTCGGGCAGCCGGCAGGGTCCGCGGGCATGAATGCCTCGGCAATGGCCGCCTGGCTGGCGAAGGCCCCTGGGGCTCCCGAACCGAAACTGACGAACGCCGACGGCGTATGGGTCCTGCTCGAACGCGGCCCGCTCGAGGGCGCTGGGAAGTGGACACACCTATACGCGGACACCGCCAACACAGCCTGCTCGGATGACGAGCTTGTGAAGGGCCCGCTGGGTGTGCTGTGGTTCGGCGAGCCCGGTCCGCAGTACATGGTCGAGCGTCACGCACGGACCGTGGCGCCGGTGGCCATGGATGGGCGGCTATTTGTCCAGGGCGAACACGAAGTCATGGCCTATGACTCCTATAACGGAGTGCTGCTGTGGCGCCGGGAGCTTCGCGGCGCGGTGCGGAACCGCGTCGACTCCGACATGGGCAACCTGGCGCCACAGCAGCACTCCGTTAT
>CAYRLQ010000370.1:0-3986 GCA_964425145.1 uncultured Nitrospiraceae bacterium | reverse complement strand
CAGGTCACCTTGACGGCGATACCTGAGACCGGGTGGGCCTTCGACCGCTGGGAGGTCAACGGGGTCTATTACGGCTCGGTTACGCCGCTCGAGCTCGAGATAGGCCCCACGGACATCCTCGTCAGGGCCTACTTTGTCTTTGAGTACGGCCTTTTGCTCGAGGATGTCGTACGTGACTCGGGGCCGACCGCGGGCGGGGATCAAGTCCAGCTTATCGGTAGGTTTCCAGTGGCCGCGGCGCTGACATCCGTTGCACAGGCCGAGGCGGTGTATCGGGTCTATTTCGGCGAGGTCCGGGCGACATTTGATTCGAGTGTACCATACCCCGTGACGGGTAACGCGATGTTTGTCATTACGCCGGCGCACGAGGCCGGCCCGGTCGACGTCTCGGTGCTTGATTTGTGGGGGTGGCAATCCTCTGTGCTTGCTGACGCCTACACGTATGTGACACCCGAGCTGATTCTTACTAGCATTGTCCCCGATCAAGGGCCTTGCACCGGTGGTACGCTCGTGACCATCACGGGTGACGCATTAGCCACGGCCATGGCGGTCTATTTCGGTCCTGTGAGCGCAGGGCGGCTCGCTTCCGACCTCGCGATCGACAGCGACACCCAAATCCGCGCCGTCACGCCGCCCTACCCGGCTACGGGCGTTGTAGATGTAACCGTCTTCACGGAAGACGACCGCCAGGCCACACTATCCCAGGCATTTCAGTACACCGAGGAGTACTTTACCTTGAGGACCGCCGTAGATCCGCCTGGCAGCGGCACGATTGACCCCACGGCTGGCGATCACGTCTATTACGCGGGCACCGAAGTCAGCGTAACGCGCACGGCCAATGCCGGTTGGGCCTTCGACCACTGGGAGGTTAATGGTGTAGAAAGCGGCTCGGATATCCAACTCGTGGTCACCATGGATGCAGACAAGACCGTGACGGCGACGTTCACGCAGATCGAATACACGCTGACGGTGAATATCGTGGGTTCCGGGTCGGTTTCAAAGGTCCCTGAGCCGCCGTACCATTTGAACGACGCAGTTACACTGACGGCGAACCTAAACGCCGGCTGGCAGTTTGACTCCTGGTCCGGGGACCTGACGGGTACCACCAATCCCGACACGATCACCATGGACGGCGACAAGAGCGTGACGGCGGTCTTTGTGCGGATAATGCATACGTTGACGATGGCCGTCGAGGGTAACGGCTCGGTCGACCCGGTAGTGGGCGAGCATCCCTACGCGGAAGGCAGTCAGGTCACGATAACGGCCACGCCGGACACCGGCTGGGACTTCGACCACTGGGTAGGCGATGTAGCCGATGCGAATGCATCCGAAACCACCGTCACCGTGGACGCGGACATGACGCTGACGGCGTTGTTCGTGGCTGAATCGCGTACCTTGACGCTTGTGGTCAGTCCCGGGCTCAGCGGCACGCTCGACCCGGCCGGCGACACGTACACCCACGACTACGGCACGGTGATCAGGCTCTGGGCGATCCCCGAGAGCGGCTGGCAGCTCGACCACTGGGACGTGGATGGGGTCGATGTGGGCTCGGCGAACCCGCTCACGGTCACCGTGGACGCGAACAAGACTGTGACAGCGGTGTTTGTATCGATTATGCGGACGCTCACGATGGCGGTCGATGGCGATGGCTCGGTCGAGCCGGCTGTGGGCGAGCATATGTATCCCGCGGGCACGCGGGAGATACTGAGCGCCACGCCGGCGGACGGCTGGGAGTTTGATCACTGGGAGGGCGACGTGGACGATCCGTGGGCGTGGCTGACGACGGTGACCGTGAATGAGGACATGGTTGTCACGGCGGTATTTGTAGAAATCATCCCCGGAGTGTCGGGCACGGTGCGCGACCAGCGAACGGGCATGGCGCTGGGGGGCGTGCAGGTCGATGTGTTCAACGCCGCCACCGACGCGCCGATCGGCAGCGCGCAGACGGACGCGGAGGGCTCTTACAGCGTCGCTACGGAGGTCACCGATGTGCCGCTGCGCCTCGCGTTCAGCAAATCGCAGTACGATCTGAAGGAGATCGCGGGCGTTTATGCGCCGCTGGTGTTGAACGTGAACCTGACGCCGATCAAGCCGGCGGCGCCTACCGGCGTGGACGCGGCGGCCGGCGGCGATGAGGTGCTCGTTTGGTGGAACGCCAACCGGGAGCCGGACCTGGCGGGGTATAACATCTACCGTGCCGAGGGTATCGGGGAGATCGGCGAGATCCACTTCATCAGGCTCAACCCCGAGCCGATTACGACAACGGAGTATCGCGACACGGACCTCGGCGAGGCGGAGGATTATACCTACTACGTCACGGCGATCGACGTGGGCCGCTATGAAAGCGCGGCTTCGGACCTGGTCCCGGTACAACCGGGCGTGATCGTGGTGTGGCTGCCCGATGTGCAAGGCAATCGCGGCGAAGAGGTCCGCATACCCATCAATCTGAAGAACGCTTCGGGCATCGACCCAGCGGGCATCGACATCTCACTGCTCTATGACGCCTCGTTCGTGGAGTACCTGGACCCCGAGTCGATCCGCGTCGAATGGACCGCGCTTACAGCCGACCTATATTTCCAGGCAAATGCCCCGGAGGCCGGGACCGTTAACATCTTGGGCCGAAGCATGGGGGGGCAGGCGCTGCGGGGCGCGGGCCACCTGTTTGACGTGTATGTGACCCTGGACAGCGGTGCGCCGCAGGGCGAATGCTCCGAGACAGAGTTCGAGCATGCCAAGTTTTGCGATACCGCTGTGCCTCCGACGTTACTTGTCACCGATGCAAGTGACAAGGGGTTTTTGTGTGTCAGTCCCGTATGCCATCAAGGCGATCTGGACAGCAGCGGCGAGGTGGACATCGTGGATGTCATGATGGCCTTGCAGATAGCCGTCGAGTTGCTCGAACCGGACGCGTGCCAGAGGACCGCGGGCGACCTCAACGGGGACGGGATCATCGACAGCGCGGACGCGCTGATGATTCAGCGCATGGTGTTGGGCATGGATATCAATCCGCCGCAAATCGGCCAGAAGGACTTGAGGCCCGAGGAGATGCCGCTGTGCTGGTTGCTGAAGGAGGGCGAGGGCAAAACGGTGGAAGTGACCTCTGAAACGGCGGCGCCTGGTGAAACTGTGACAGTGCCCGTGACGCTGAGCGACGCGGCCGGCTTGAGCGGCTTCGACCTCGAGATCAGCTATCCGTCCGATAAAGTGAAGCTGGAGTCCGTGGATGCAGGCGCCCTGGTGGGAGATTTCCAGCAGGAGACCAATGAAAGCGACGGTTACGCGCAGATAAGCATGAGCGCCTCGAAGGGGTTAAGCGACCCGGACAGTGAGGGAGGAACCCTGGTCGAGCTGACGTTTGAGGTGACGGACAACGCGCCTGTGGGCGCCTCCCTGCCCGTCAAGCTCAGCGACGTCGACTTGAAGGGCCAGTACGGCGACAGCTTCGACTGGTACGTCACGATCGACAAGGTGGACGGCAGCGTGGACGTTGAAGACGTCGAACCGAAACTCAGCGTGGAGCCGGCCGAACAACCAGTCGGCTGGGAGAGTGGCACAACTACCTTCGACGTGGCCAATACCGGTGGCGGGACGATGCACTGGGTTGCCGAAGTGACCGACGGCAGCAATTGGCTCACGATCGAGTCCGGCCAGGGCGGGACCGATACCGGGACCATCGAAGTGGCCTTCACGGAGAATTCCTCGACGAGCCAGCGCACGGGCACGATACAGGTGACCGCGTCCGACGCACAGGGCAGCCCGGCCACCGTGACGATCACCCAGGCAGGAAACCCAGGGACTGAAGGCGAGGGCGAAGGCGAAGAAGGTGAAGGCGAGGGCGAAGGCGAGGGTGAAGGCGAGGGTGAAGGCGAGGGTGAAGGCGAGGGTTGTTTCGGCGGGACGTTGGGGCCGCCTTCCGTACGTGGGTTGAGGGGCCAGGGCGGTGATCTGCTGATTCTGGCCTTTATCGTGACGGCGTTGGCCTTTGC
>CAYRLQ010000369.1:0-3992 GCA_964425145.1 uncultured Nitrospiraceae bacterium | reverse complement strand
CGAAACGGAGGCCGACAAAGGTGACAACGAGTTCCTGGTCAGTAAACCGCCCGGGGGCCACCAACTGATTAAGCCCGAGCGCCTGCCGAACTGGAAGATCGAAACCAACAATGAGGCCCGTACCCGCGGTCAGACCGTGCGGTCCAACAAGCTGGTCACCACGGTGAGTTGTATCGTGACCCGTGTTTTTGACAATGGCAACATCCAAATTGAAGGTCGCAGGCGGGTCACGGTAAACCGGGAAGACTCGCTAATCGAGGTATCAGGACTGGTTCGGGCGAAAGACGTCAGCCCTGCCAGCACCATCGAGTCGTCCCGAATTGCCGATGCCGTTGTCCAGCTCCGCGGGCGCGGACCGCTCTGGAACAACCAGCGCCGCGGCCTGTTCACGAAGCTTCTCGACTGGTTCTCGCCATTCTAAAGGGGAAAAGATGCGGCCGTACAGACTTCGAGCACGATTCGCCATTGCGTTTCTGGCGTTCTTCACATTTTCAGCGGCGTTTAGTCCCGTCTCGGCCATGCGTATTAAGGACTTGTGTGAGCTCCAGGGCGCCCGCGGCAACGAGCTGATTGGCACCGGCCTCGTGGTTGGACTGGCCGGCACAGGCGATAAGACCAAGCTCGCCGTCATCGCCCAGCAGCGCATGCTCGAACGCCTCGACATCGAGGTCAAGGACCTCAGCGAACTGAAACCCGACAACTGCGCCCTGGTAGCCGTGACCGCCGTTCTTCCCGCCTTTGCCAAGGAGGGTACCCGCGTCGACGTCAACGTAGATTCGCTACATGACTGCAAGAGCCTCGAAGGAGGTACGCTCCTCGAAACACACCTGCGCGGCCAAGGCGGTGATGACACGGTTTACGCCGTAGCCCAAGGGCCTATTTCCGTCGGCGGGTTCAATGTCGGTGCGGGAGGCGGCGCTATGCGCCGCAACCACGTAACCGCCGGCCGCATCCCGATGGGGGCGTACGTCGAGCGTGAAGTGCCCTCGACCATTACCGATGGTGAACGTCTCATCCTGACTCTCAAGCGCCCGGACTTCACCACTGCGGACCATATCCAAGAAGCCCTCAATCTGGCTATCGAGCCCGGTTGCGCCACGGCCCTGGGCGCTGGCGCCATCCACGTGACCATCCCAAAGGATGCGCGAAGCGGGTTGGTTTCGTTCATCGCGCGGCTCCACGAAATCGACGTTGAAACTGACACCCCGTCGCGCGTGATTGTCAACGAACGCACCGGCACCATCGTCGTCGGCGGGGAAGTCATGATCAAGCCTTGTCAGGTCGCCCATGGCAACCTGACCATCAAGATCGCTACAACTCCGCTCGTCTCGCAGCCGGCCCCGTTTGGCATGGGTGAAACGGTCGAAACCGCCGTCACCGAGCTCGAGGTTGAGGAACACGAGGCGTATCTCATGCCCGTGGAGGGCGCCTCGGCAGGCGACGTGGCCGCGGCGCTCAACAAACTTAAGGTCACCCCGCGCGACATGATCGCCATCTTTCAGGCCCTGCGTGAAGCAGGCGCTCTCGAGGCCGACCTGGAGGTTATGTAATGCTCTACGTTAACCCACTTCTCTCCATTCAACCCACTCCACGCGGTGAATCCGCGTTTATCGGCCCCTCGCGCGAAAAGGCCGCCCTCGAGGAACTCGAGCGCTTCTTCCTGTTCACCTTGCTCCAGGAGATGCGAAAGACCATCCCCGCGGACGGCTTTTTCGAAGGCAGTGCGGAACGGGAGATTTTTGATGAAATGATGGACGACGCGCTCAGTGGGGTTATGGCCCAAAGCGGCCAACTGGGTATCAGCAAAATGATTGAAGAGCAACTGCGGATTGCCGAGGCGCAACACACCTTGAAGCAAGACCTTGTGCGCGAGACCGGCGCGGCACTCAAGTGACGATGTGGGTGTGCCGATAAAAAGGATAAGGAGCGACAGACTCCGGGAGACTTTCATGAACATTCTCGAAGGTATTACTCAGGTAGGCGCGATTATCAACACGACGCGGGACGTGGTAGAGGCGCTTAAGCCCCGGCCCAAGCCTGTACCGCTCCAGGCTGACCCAGGCGCTGCCGAGGCCTATAAGTGCGCTGTGCGCGCACGTTTCCTGGACGAACTCAACAGGGCGAGCGCGCGCTTCATCGAGCTGCGCGACCTGGACGGAAACGGCTCGCTCGACCCCATCGAGCTCGAGATGGGCCAGGAGGCGTTCGCCCGGTTGGATACCAACGGCGACGGCGAAATCAGCTTGTCGGAACTGAACCAGGCCTGCCTGGCGAACCCAAACGTATTGAACGGCGATAACCCGATAGTGAACGTGTGAGCGCCATGAATGGAGCCGATTTTGATGAGTATGGATGAGCTACTCGAGACAATTTGCGACCTTCTGGATGATGAATTAGAGCGGCAGGAAACCGCCCTGGCGCTGTGCCGTGCACAAGGCGACGGGCTGCGCGCCCAGGATATGGCCTATCTACAGACGAAAACGACCGCTCTGGAACTACTGATTCAGGAGGCTCACACAGCGGAAGCCGCACGAAATCAATTGTTACGCGAGGTGACAGACCGTTACGGTTTGTCCCGTGCCGCTCCTGCGACCCTTACGACGTTGATGCAGGCTGTCTCGGACTCGTGGCGCACGCGGTTGCTCGAGTACCAGGCGCGGATGCGGCGCGTGCTCGCGCAGACACGCGCGGTTGTTCGCGCCAACGCTGGTCTCTTGCGCGCTTCCATGGACATCGTCGGGGGAGCCATGGATGCCCTCGAGGGCGCCGCGAGCGCCACTGCAAGCCACTACACGCCGCGCGGCACCGAACCTGTCGGCCACCACCTGCAGCCCGCTTTGATCGATCAGAAAGGATAGGCATACCAGATGGGTGTGGTTCGTGTTACACAGGGTTTGATGGTTCAGCGTACGCTGAACAACCTTAACTACCACCTGCGCCGCTTGGCTCGCTTGCAGAACGAGTTGGCCACCGGGCTGAAAGTGAATACCCCGTCCGACGATCCCATCGCGGCACGGCGCGCTGTCAACACCCGTACAAGCATTCAGAAAAACGAGCAATACATCAGGAATATCGAGTCGGTCGGGCTGGGTTTGACCGCAACGGACACGTCTATTCAGACGACACTGCAAGGGCTGCAACGCGCGTTGGAATTGAGCGTGCAAGGCGCAAACGGCACCAACTCCCAAACGCAATTGGACTCCATCGCAAGCGAAATCAACCAGTTGCTCGAGGAGGTCGTGGTGCAGGCTAATCAACAAGCCAGCGGCCGCTATATCTTCGGCGGCACGCGCACTCTTAACCCGCCGTTTGTAGCTGCACGGGACGCCGAAGGCGACATTATCGCCGTTAGCTACGAGGGAAATGACGAGCGTACCTCAATCGCCATATCCGACGGCATCACGGTGAACGTCAACGAGCCTGGTTCGGACGTGTTCCTGCCCCGGCAAGATGTCTTTCAAGTGCTCATTGATATTCGCGACAGCCTGCGCGCAGGCGACCAGGCCAGCATTCAAAACGTTCTCCTGGAAGAACTTGACACCAGCATGGACCAACTGCTTATCTCGATGGCGCGCGTCGGCGCGGTGCAGAACCGGCTCGAACGTTCCAGCGCGAACATCGAGGAGTTCAACATAGAACTCCAGACCCTTCTCTCAGACACGATTGATGCCGACTACGCCGAGACCATCATCAATCTCAACGCCCAAAGCAACGCGTTCCAGGCCGCGTTGAACGCCGGGGCACGCGTTATCCAGCCCAGCCTGCTCGACTTCGTCCGCTAGGTGGCCTGGGTCACATTTTGGGGTTTTTGTCATGAGGCGCGTTGTTCCCAGAAATCTTCGTGAGAGCTTGGCACACCTCAGAGCGAGTATGGCGTTTGCACCGCGAACGTAATGACGAGTGGGCGGCGGACTGGGTGATAGAATACGCAATGCCCCTGCGCGTCATTGCGAGGAGCGAGCGAAGGGAGCGACGCGGCAATCTCTTTAGGC
>CAYRLQ010000368.1:0-3996 GCA_964425145.1 uncultured Nitrospiraceae bacterium | reverse complement strand
AGGGCCGACGTGAGCAGCCACCATGGCAGGCCTGCTTTCTCGATGATATCCTCGTCCAGCAGCGGCAAGAGGGGCCCCGGCAGGCTTTTGGTCGCCACCAGCACGCCAAAACTGTTGATCATAAAATGCGCCACCACGCCCGTGAGCAGCGACCCGGACCGCAGCACCAGGTAGGTCAGCACCAGGCCGCTGAGGGCCGTGAGGAAGATGCGGTACACACTCAGATGGAAAAGGCCGAAGAGCGTGCCCACTACGAGTACCGCCACCCAGGGCGGTAGCTTTTGCCTCAGCCCGGACAAGAGCGCGCCGCGGAACAAGACCTCCTCGCACACCGCGGGGGAAATGGCCACCACTAACAAGAGCCCGGCGAGGCCGAAGGCGACCTGGTCGATTTGAATGAGGCGCTCCATCTCCTGGGCCAGTTCCTCCGGCATCGGTAACACCTTGTTGTGCCATACTCCCGCCTGTGCGACCAGAAAGACCCACCCACCTCCGATAAGCACCGTGCCCGCCAGTTCACCGAGTGAAGGGCGCTTGAGATTCAACGCCTGGACCAGGTCGATGCGGACGTACCACAAAATGAGCAGGGTGGGCAAAAGGATCAGCCCCCACTCAGTGACGACCAGGCCGGTGAATAGCCGCTTGGATTGGAGAAACGACCCGATGTAAAAGAGCAAGAGCAGGCAAAACGCGAACAACGCCAGCGCCATCCCCGGCATCGGCGCGGTGCGCGGCGCGAACAGGGACCGGCGCAGCGTCAGCGGGATCCCGCGTTCCTCCGAGAGGATGAGTTCCTCCCGCTGAAACACCCAGGTGGCGAGCAGCAGCGCCAACACGGCGTAGACCCCCGTGCTCAACACGACAGCAAACACGGCCTCGAGGTTCGCTGGGTCCGTCATCAAGTCTTTGAACAGCAAGGTTACGTTGACGATGGGTACGAATTGGGTCACGGGGCTCAACTTAGTGCCGGGAATCGTGGCCAGCATCGCCGGAAAGACTATCAGGCAAAAGAAGGGCGTGATGTAGTATTCGGCCTCCTTGACGTTCCGGGCGAACATGGCCACGGCCATCATAAGGGCCGAAATGAGAAACGCCAGGGGGACGAGGACCACAAAGAGCACGAACACGGTCTGGGGTGGCAGGCTGACGGCAAACAGCAGGGCATGGCCGCTGAATTGGGCCAGTTGAAACGTGACGGTCAGGGCCATGCTCATCAGGTTCAACAGCCCCGCGCACATGGACAGGAAGAACACCGTCAGGAACTTGCCCGCGACAAGGTCCATCTTGCTGGTCGGCGTGGACAGCAGCGTTTCGAACGTGCCGCGCTCTTTCTCGCCGGCGGTCAAGTCGATGGCGGGATAGAACGCGCCCAGGCCCAACATCACCAATAGCAGTATCGGCAAGACGGCGCCCAGCAACGCGCCCGTCGTCTTGGTGGGCGAGGCCACGTTCTTGGTCTCGATGGCCAGCGGGGTAATGTAGTCCGAGGACAGGTCGATCGCCTTCAATCGTTTCTTAAGGAGGCCGTCGCGCTGTTTCCTCAGCCCATTGACGAGACGTTTCTGGGCCCTGGTGGATTTCGGCTCCGTCTGGTCGTAGCGCACGGTGACCCGGACCCGGCGGCCCTCAGCGAGGGCCGCCGCGACACCCTCGACCGACACCACGATGGCATCGAGCGAACCCTCGTCGAGCGCCTGTTCAGGGTCATCGAACTCGACTAACTCGGTTTTCGGGACGGACGCGACCCACGCCACCAGGGCCGAGTCGCCTGCCCCCAGGGCTTTAGGTTCGGCCCCGAAAAACCGCGCCAACCAATCCGACCAGGTCATGGCCGGCGCGCTGACCACGGCGACCCGGGAGGGGATCCGCTCGATCTTGTCCAACTGCATAATGGCCGCCTGGGAGGCGAACAGAAACAGCCCGGGGTACAGGACGAGGGGGACGCCGATCATGAGCACCAGCGTGCGCTTGTCGCGGCGCATATCCAGCAGTTCCTTGGCGAAGATGGTCTTGACGGTTCGAAGGTTCATCCATCCCCCTGGTCGGTGCGGTCCACCAAGGCCAGAAACGTGTCCTTCAGATTATCGGTGCCCGTTTGGGCGTACAGGGCCGATTTGGTCCCCAGCGCGAGGAGGTCGCCGCGATGGATCAAGCCCACCCGGTCGCACAGCAACTCTGCCTCGGTCATGTAGTGCGTCGAGAATATGATCGCGCGGTTGCGGTTCTTGGCCTCGAGAATGAAATCGAGAATCGTCCGGCTGGTGAGGATGTCGAGCCCGAGCGTGGGCTCATCGAGGATCAGCACCGGCGGATCGTGCAGGAGCACCCGCGCGATGGAGACCTTTTGCGTTTGCCCGCTCGAGAGCGTCTCGCAGCGTTGGTTCAAGAATTCGCCCATATCGAGTAAGTCGCTCAGCTCCGCCGTGCGTTGCGCAATCGCCTCGTCGGCCATCCCGTACAGCCGCCCGAAATATCGCAGCACCTCCGCACCGGTGAGGCGGCCATAGAGTTTCGTGTTGCCCGAGAGGAACCCGATGTGACGGCGCACCCCGTTCGGGTCGTCATCCGTGTCGATCCCCGCCACCGCGCACCGGCCTGAGGTTGGCACGATGAGCGTTGCGATCATGCGCAGCAGGGTGGTTTTGCCTGCGCCGTTGGGGCCTAAGAGCCCGAGGATTTCCCCCGCACCAACCGAAAACGTCGCCCCGTACACCGCCTCGACCGATTTCCCGCGGGCGGCATGAAACACCTTCCGAAGCTTTTCCGCGCGAATCATGCCATGAGCGTCGCATCTGGCCAGGACCCCTGTCAAGGTGGGATGGGCCGGGCGCTTTGTTCAGTCGGGCGTTTCCTGCTATGCTGGCGCGACAAGCACGATGACATCGAGAACGTGAACCAAACGCAGGAGAAGACCCGTATGGCCGTTTCACAGCTACCCGTGGCGCTGGTGACGGGCGCCGGGCACGGCATCGGTCGGGGCATTGCACTGCGGCTGGCCCAGGACGGATTCCAGGTTGTCATCAACTTCGTCCGGGACATCGTGGCAGACGCATCGAACACCGACCGCGGCGCCTACGAGGTCAAGCAGACCATCGAGGCCGCCGGTGGCCGCGCCGAGGTGTATCGAGCGGACATGGCAAGCGCCGAGGAGCGGTCGGCTATGGTCGCGTTTGTGGCCGACCGGTTCGGGCGGATCGATCTGCTCGTGAACAATGCCGGGATCGCGCCGAAAGAGCGCAAAGACCTCCTCGAAGCCACCGAGGAGAGTTTCGCGCGACTGATGGCCGTCAACCTTCAAGGCCCGTATTTCCTCACGCAACAGGTTGCCAACCTGATGATCGCGTGGAAAAACGAGGGCATCGTTGCAACGCCCCGCATCGTCTTCGTCACGTCCATTTCCGCCTACACCTCGTCGCCGGGCCGCGGCGAATATTGTGTATCGAAGGCCGGGCTCAGCATGGCTGTGATGCTCTACGGCGACCGGCTCGCGGAACACGGCATCCCCGTCCTCGAGATCGCTCCCGGTATCATCGAGACCCGCATGACCAGCGTCGTCAAAGACAAGTACGACACGCTCATCGCCGAGGGCCTGCTCCCAACCAAACGCTGGGGCCAGCCCGACGATGTCGCCAAGGTGGTCTCGGCCTTCGCCCGCGGGGACTTGGACTACTCGACAGGCCAACGCATCGAAGTCGGCGGCGGCTTCGGGATGCGCCGGCTGTAACCCGCAAAGGATGACAAGGTGCCGCTGCCGGAAACGGCACGTCGCTTGCTCAGTACACTTATTCATAAATACGCTAACGTATGAGAGATAAGGGGTCTTTTTGACAGGATAACGGGACAGACGGGATAACTTGTGTCGAGGGAACATCCAGTAAATCACAACCTGAAGTAGGTATCGATGATGCAGCACAAGGAGTTAACTGAAAGAATCATAGGCTGTGCCTACCGTGTCCATAACAAGATGGGATTTGGATTCTTGGAGTCTGTCTATGA
>CAYRLQ010000367.1:0-4018 GCA_964425145.1 uncultured Nitrospiraceae bacterium | reverse complement strand
AATAGACCGGATAGAAGAGCAGGACGCCCGGGACCTCCCCGTCGCCCGCCACCACCAGCTCAACCTCGGGGTGTTTCTGAGCCAGGAGCCCCGCCGTATCGAGTGCCTCGTAGATGCCTTTTTCCCTGACGATGCGCGATAGGAACAAGACTCGCCATTTCAAGGCCGCGCCCCGTTGTTCGAGACACGGGCTGAGTTCGAAACTCTCGAGGACCTCGTCGCTCACAACTGTTACCTCTTTGACAATCGGCTGCGTGAATCCCCATTGGCGCAGGGCCTCCTTCACGGAGTCGGCAAGCACCACAAATCCAGCGGCCTTTCCGAAAAGGGCGCGGAACAACCACAGGTAGCGACGCTCGATTTGGTCTGCTATCGCCCACCGCCAGCCGTGGAAAAAAACGACGACCGGGATTCCTCTCCCGCTTGCCAAACGAGTAAGGAGACCGTCCCGAACTACGCCTTTCCAGTCAAGAGACGGGTTGACGTGCACCACGTCAACGGCGCAACGCCGCAGATAGCTGACGAATCGGAAGTTGTCCCGGGCAAAACGGCGAATCATCGCCGGGGCTCCTCGTTCGGCAGGGCGCTTTCCCACGACAAAGTGGACCACGTCAACGCTAAAACGGCCGCGCAATTGTGTCACGTAGCCGGTCACCCCCCCCAAGGCGTCAAAGTCGGGATTCGTCATGAGAACTTTCATGCCGCACTCCGTGCCTTGGGCGGCGACAGGGCGCACCTCTGAGCAGGCGCCCTCGAGAGCCCCCACGTGAGGGCGCGAAACGCCCTACGCCCGCTCATGACGCTCCCGGATTGCTGCTTCATAAACGGCAAGAGTCTTACTCGCTATCACGTTCCAGTTCAGGTGCACTTCACAATAGCGTGACGCATTTTCGCCCATTTCCCGGCGGAGGTCATCGTTTGAGAGAATCCGAACAAGGGCATCTGCCAAAGCCCTTTCGTTCCCGGGTTCAACTAGAAAGCCTGTATTACCGTCTGCCACGACGTCGGGCATGGCGCCCACGCGGGTGGCGACAACGGGTTTACCAAAAGCGTACGCCATGGGGATGATTGCCGACTGTGTGGCCGAAATGTACGGCAGCACAACGACCGATGCCCGCCTGAAATAGGCAGGAACCTCCGCATTCGGGATGAACCGGTTTACCACGCGAACGGGCGCGCCAGGTTCAATGAACTTCCTGTAAGGCTCAAAGTGATGGCACTTGCCCGCAATCACAATCTCATAGTCGCTCAGCCGGCGGCGGATAAGAGGTTCCGCCTTGAGCAGGTATTCTAGGCCCTTGTTAGGACGCACCTCGCCAAAGAACAAGATGGTTTTTGTCTTCGATCGTGTTTCGACGTCGTTGCCGGGCTTTTCCCACTTCCGCCCCAGCGTAACGTCTCCAAGGGCGACAACTGTCACGTCGCCTTCGGCCTTCGCACGATACCGCTCGATGAATTGCCGCTTCAGGAGATCGCCGTGAACAATGATCTTGTCGGCCTTCCTCACAAAAATTGCCTGCATAGCGTCGTGGTAGAGCTTCGTAACAAGAGGCAGTCCATAGTGCTGAAACGGGTCATGCACGGTCACTACCGTCGGACAGTTGGCGCAAATCGGCCACCACAGGGCCACCCAGGGATTGGCATATTCCTGAACATGGATAACGTCGTAGTGGCGCTTCCTTATGTCCATGCACAGCCTGTAGGCCGGCACAAGGTTCCTGATGTCTCGGTTTCTGTAGTGTCTGAAACGATAGATATTGCACTTGTCCTCCAGGACATCAAGGGCCGCCGGGTCCTCCAGATTGATGTGGTAGTCGCTGCAGTAGAAATCCACCCGGCATTGCTTTGCCACGGCCGCCGCCAGCGCGACCGAGTAACCAAAGACGCCAAGGGTGAGCATGCACACGTTCATGGTTGTCAGTTTCGTCTCCAATATGTCCGCAGCCTTCCGTCAAGAAGACGTAATAGAGCAAAGACTCCGCTGACTTGTCCGCAGAGCACGTTAATGGACGCGTCGTCTTCTACAACCATGGCCCGTAAGGCGAAGCGGTCTGTTCGGGGGCCGTTCCATCCCACGCGAAGCGAGCGGGCAGACCTGTACCCCGTTCTCTCAACGCATGCTCTCTCCCTCGGGCCGTAGTCGCCGTTTGGGTAGGCAAAGTCCTCGATAGGAACGCCGAGTAGCTTCTCGAGTTGTGTCCGTGACAGGGCAATCTCTTCGGCGCACGTCTCCGAGGAACAATTGGGCAGGACCGGGTGAAACCTCGTATGGGAACCGAAGCGCACGCAAGACGCCATTTGGTCAAGCTCCTCTCGATTCAGCACCTGCCGGTCAGGGTATTCCTTTTCGGGCCAGTGATCGGCCTCCTCGCGCAGCCGGCGTAGGAACTCCTCGTGTGGAAGTCTCTTGAGAGCTTCCAGGTCGGGATGCCCCGCGAGCCACCAGAAGCGGCGGTTCGTGTCAACCATACTGCTGCAGAGATAGATGCTCGGCGTGATGCTGTACGCCTTGAGCGTATCCAATAAGGCAAAGTTGCCTTGGGCGCCGTCGTCAAACGTCACCACAAGTGACTTGGGCGGAATGCCTGACCAGTCGTGTCGCTCCAAAGCATCCACTAACGCGTCCAGATGCATGAATGTGTAGATTCGGGACAAGTATTCAGCATGGGCGGCGAAGCTTTCCGGCGACGGATCGTGATAGACCACAATCGTTACCCGCTTGCGGCAGAACACCTCGCGGATCACGGACGCCGCCCCCGAGTACCGAATCGCGAACCCCAGTAGTTCCTTGACCACCCCTTTTATCATCGATCGATTCTATAACACTCCGCTTATCCTTATTCTCAACAAGGATAGACAGGATGGACAGGATGTTTTCACATTATCCTGAATATCCTGGCAATCCTTGTGCCTTGCGGCGCCGGCCCCAATGAACCGTGCGCCGACCACGTGGCCTGGCGCCCGCATCAGGCTGGAGGTACGCGGTATGGCTTAGGACGCGCCCTGGCCCTCGATGACTGCAAAGACCGTTTTCAGCAGGATGCGCAAGTCGAGCCAGAGCGACCAGTCGTCAATGTACTCGAGGTCCATCTCGACCCACTCTTGGAAGCTCACGTCGCTGCGACCGCTCACCTGCCACAGTCCCGTCATGCCGGGCTTTACGCTGAGCCGGCGGCGCTGGTCCCATGTATAGCTGTCCACCTCCCCAGGAATAGGCGGCCGGGGACCCACCAGGCTCATTTGGCCCAGCCACACGTTGACGAGTTGTGGAAACTCGTCTATGGAATACCTCCGGATAAACCGGCCGGCCCTGGTGATCCGGGGGTCGTTGCGGATCTTGAACACTGGCCAGTCGGCCTCATTAAGCTGTTCGAGTTCTTCGCGTTGGGCCTCAGCGTTCTCCACCATGCTGCGGAACTTCAGCATTTTGAACAAGCGCCCATTGACGCCCACCCGCAGTTGGTTGAACAATACCGGCCCTTTCGACTCCAGCTTGATGGCGATGGCGACAGGGAGAAACAGCAGTGGCGCGAGAATAATCAGCCCAAGTGTAGCGACGGTGAAATCCAAGACGCGCTTGAAAAAGAGCTGAAGGTAGGCTTCCGGAATCGGCGAGATCGACAAAATCGGAACGCCCTCGAGCAGCAAAAAATGGCTGCTGGCGATGTGCACGGGGAACAGATCGGCCAACAGCCGCACCCGCACGGGGACGCCTACGCCCTCACACAGGTGGGCTATACTCACTATGGTCTCGTAGTGCGAGCGCACAGGCAGTGATATGTAAACCTCGTCCACGACGTTCTCGACCAACAGTTGCTCAAGCGCCTGAAAATCGCCTAGGTAAGGGATGCCAAACTTCTCAAGGCCTTTGGCCCGCTGCGCGTCGTCATCGAGAACCCCGATGATTTGATACCCATAGCGGGTCCCGCGCAGCAACGTCTCGACAAGTGGCTCAGTACGGGGATTCGCGCCCACGAGCAACACCTGCTGGTAATTGTATCCGCGCTGGCGGATACTC
>CAYRLQ010000366.1:0-4022 GCA_964425145.1 uncultured Nitrospiraceae bacterium | reverse complement strand
AGCCGCCTACACGCCCCCAAAAACGTTTTCCCGACCCCTACGTGCGGATTTGGGTGGCAGTGCCGCTCTTGACACGCATCGGCCCTCATTGTAAAACAGGCGCAGGTTTTCCGCAACAAAAGATGAAGGACAAGGATAATCGGTGTACTCCTCGCTGTAACTGCCCATGTTCCCATCTGTAATCCTGGAAACCGCGCGGGCGATTCACGCATAATAGGGCGCTTCTTAGGAGTTGCAAGCCGGTGAAGACCTATGTGCCATGGATAGGGGCCGTTTGTGCCTGCGTAGTGGTGTATGTGCTGATCTGGCCGCGGGAGGCGACGACGGAGGCCGAACTCGAGGCACTGGCGGAAGGCCGCACGGTCATCGTGTATTGGGACCGTCACTTCGGCCATGAGCATGACGCCCGCCGGGCACTAATCGACGAGTTCAACCGCAGCCAGGAGGGGGTCTATGTGCGGGCGTTGCCCATAGGCTACAACTCGCTGATGGAAAAGATGCTGACGTCCATCGCGGGGGGCGCCCCACCGGACGTCTGCGCGATGGACGGCACGATCATGGCGCAGCTCGTGGCACAGGGTTGTTTCACGCCCCTCGAAGACTTCATGGCGCGCTCGCCCCATTTCGAAGAAGAGGACTTTTTCCCTCACATCTGGCGCTCGGTGGCCTTTGACGGGCACGTGTGGGGCATTCCCACCACCACGGACACCTATTGCCTGCTGTGGAACAAACAGGCCTTCCGAAAAGCCGGCCTGGACCCGGAACGCCCCCCGACAACCCTCCAGGAACTCGAGGAATACGCCGCGCGCCTGACCATCCGCGACGAGACCGGCTTGCAGCAGATCGGGTTTCTCCCTTGGCAGCCTTGGGACTTGACCCACATGTGGGGGCTGCTGTTCGGGGGAAAATGGTATGACGAAACGACGGGGCTGGTCACATGCGGGGACGATCCGAAGCTCACCCGCATGCTCGAGTGGCAGCGAAGCTTCGCTATCGACCCCGAATCGGACGACAACCCGACGTACGCCATGGCCCCGGAAAAGATGATGTCGTTCCAGCAGGGGTTCGGCGCATATATGAGCGCGAACAACCCGTTCTACTCCGGCAGGATCGCCATGATCACCGAGGGGGAATGGCAAGCGACCTTTATCCCGAAATACGCACCGGAACTGGACTGGGGCGTGGCCTTCATCCCTACACCGGACGACGCGCCGCCGCGGGCGTACAGCCCCACGTGCATCGCCGATTGCATTCCCAGGGGCTGCCGCAATCCCGAAGCGGCGTGGGCCTTCCTCGAATGGTTTTACTCCCCGCGTCCCAACGGGGGCACGTCGCCCGCCAGTGACTATAACTACGCCATCCACAACATCCCTGTGCGGCTCGAGGAAGCCCTGCAAGAGCGCTTCATGAATGACCCGAAGTTCCGGGTGTTCGTCGATGTGCTACTAGAACGCGAAACGGTGAGCGCGCCGGTAATGACCTCGACCCAGTTCATGATGGACGAAATCGAGCGGCAGCGGGAACGTGTCGTCCACCGCAAGACCACCCCGAAAGAAGCCCTGGAAACCATCGAGCGAAAAGTGACCGCGCAACTCCACCGCGTGCGCGAACTCTTGAAAAGGACTACCCCATGACCCGCATGGAACGCCGCAATCTTCGCAATGGCCTGCTGTTTGCCTCGCCGTACCTGATCGGGCTGCTGGCATTCACGCTGTACCCACTGCTGGCAAGCATTTACTACAGCCTGTGCCGGTACAACGTGATCAAACCGCCGGTCTGGGTCGGACTCGAGAACTTCCGCGAGCTTTTCACCCAAGACCCACTGTTCTGGAAATCGCTCTACAACACAATTTATTTCACGGTGTTTTCGGTTCCGCTGAGCCTGGTTGTGAGCATCGGCCTGGCGTTGCTGCTGAACCAAAAAGTGCGCGGCATGGCGGCCTATCGAACAGTGTTTTTCCTGCCAACCATCGTGCCCGTCGTGGCTTCGTCGGTGCTGTGGCTGTGGGTGCTCAATCCCGAGAGCGGCCTGATCAACGGCACGCTTCGACAATTCCTGGGTGTCGATGGCCCGGGCTGGATCGCCGACGAACACTGGTCGAAACCATCGCTTATCCTCATGAGCTTGTGGGCCACGGGCGGGGCCATGGTGATTTTCCTGGCCGGGCTCGCGGATGTGCCCCAGGTGCTTTACGAGGTGGCCGAGATCGATGGCGCCGGGAGCTGGGCCAAGTTCCGCAATGTTACGCTTCCCATGCTGACCCCGACGATCCTGTTCAACCTTGTGATGGGCCTCATCGCCGCGTTCCAATACTTCACGCAGGTCTACGTGATGACCGGCGGCAAAGGCGGCCCGGTCGACAGCACCATGTTCTACGCGCTGTACCTGTACCGGAACTCGTTCTACTACCTGCGCATGGGCTACGCGTCGGCCATGGCCTGGATGTTGTTCGTGGTGATCCTCGTGGCCACCGTCGCGGTGTTGGTCTCGTCGAAGCGCTGGGTGTATTATCGCGGGGATTAGTCAAAGGCGGCGACCCGCCTGACCGTGGGAGAGAAGCGATGACAGTTCACGAACGTATTATCCTGAACCCCGATGTCTTGGCCGGGAAACCGGTCGTGAAAGGCACCCGTCTCTCTGTGGAGTTCATTGTGGACCTCTTGGCACAAGGATGGTCCGAATCCGAGATCGTCAGAAACTATCCTGGCCTCGAACCAGAAGACATTCGGGCGTGCTTATCGTATGCCAGCGAATTGCTGCATGCGGAGAAGGTCTATCCGTTACAGACATAGCCCATGCGTATCTTGGCTGATGAGAATTTCCCTTGGGAAGCTGTACACGCGCTGCGCCAACATGGCTATGACGTAGCCTGGGCGCGCACCGACACGCCCGGCGCGAACGATCGCGACCTTCTGAAACAGGCCCAAGCGGAAGGCCGCATTATCATGACCTTTGATAAGGATTTCGGGGAATTGGCTTTTCACTATCACTTGCCAGCCAACAGCGGGGTAATCCTATTCCGCATTGCCCCAAGCTCCGCGACAGAAATAGCCCGCTTCGCGGTAAGTGTCTTTGAAGAACGCACGGACTGGCCAGGACATTTCTGCGTTGTGGAAACAAATCGCATTCGTTTAACACCACTCCCAGATACGAAGCGATGATTTCATGATAACTCGGGACTGGCGCATGGCAACCAAACGGAAACCCAAGGTCTTTGCCCACCTGTCGCTGCTGGCGGCGTCGGTGCTGTTCATTTCGCCGTTCCTGTGGATGTTATCGACATCACTGAAGCACGAATCGCGCATTTTCCCCAAGCCGGGCAAACCGCCACAGTGGATACCCACGACCGAGCGTCTGGACGAGGGAGGCCGCCGCCTCGTGATGTATCAAGGCGGGTCGGGCGTGGATTTAGGTCCGGACGAAACGGGACGGCACAGGCTGCTGATCGACGGCGAAACCGTCACGGTCTGGCCGGAGGACTTCGAGGTGCAGCAGAAACTGGGCCTGCACTGGCAAAATTACCTGCGGGCGTTCCAGATGATGAACTTCGTGCAGAACCTCCGCAACACCTTGTTCATTTGCGTCTCGGTCGTGATCGCCACGGTGTTTTCCTGCTCGCTCGTGGCGTACAGCTTCAGCCGAATCCCCTGGAAGGGCCGCGACGTGGTATTCGTACTCGTCCTGGCAACCATGATGCTGCCCTATCAGGTGACGTTGATTCCACTCTTCGCAGTCTATAGCAAGCTGGGCTGGGTCGGCACCTTCAAGCCGCTGATCGTGCCCGCACTGTTCGGCACGCCTTTCTACATCTTCCTGATCCGCCAGTTCTTCATGGGTATTCCCCAAGACCTCAGCGCCGCCGCGCGCATCGACGGCTGCTCGGAATTCGGCATTTATTGGCGCATCATGCTGCCGCTGTCCAAGGCCGTACTGGCCACGACCGCCCTGTTCATGTTCCTGTTTCAGTGGGGCGACTTCCTCAACCCGCTCATCTACCTCCAAGACGAGCGCCAGTACACCC
>CAYRLQ010000365.1:0-4049 GCA_964425145.1 uncultured Nitrospiraceae bacterium | reverse complement strand
TCTTCGGCCACTTCGAGCCGGTAGGTGACGACGTCGCCGTCGGGATCCGCGCTCGCCTGCCACATGAAGAACACGGTGCCTGACACGGTGTCCCCGTCGTCGGGGTGCAGCAACGTCACCGCCGGCGGCGCCTGGTTGGTCGTGCTGGCCCGGTAGATCGTCGTCAGCATGTACGTGCTCGTATCGCCGGTATTCCCGTCCTGAACGTAGCAGAACACCTTGTATGTACCCGGCCCGTCGAACAGACCGCCGAACGTCTCCCAGCGGAAATATCCGTTCGCCGAGTCTGAAATCCCCGGCTCGTAGTCGAACACGGGCATCTCTACCACCTCTTGCGAGTCCGGGTTGCCAGGGTCCACCACAGTCGAGCCTGAATACGACGGCGTCTTCACCTCGAGCCACGCAAAGTGATCCGTTGCAGGCCACTCCGTCGCCTTCGCGAACAACTGACCCACCGGCTCCCCAGGACCCAGGTAAAGCGTCTGGGTCGCCGTGATCCAGCCCACCGAAGCGCCCGCGTTCACACCATAGCCCAGCACCAGCTCATGGGAATGACCACCGTCCTCACCCGGCTGAAATGAAAGCGACCCGCTCGTACCCAGGCCGTCACCGTTGTCGTCCAGCAGCGGGTGCTGGGGATGCGCTAAGGGCTCTACACTGTTGCTCCGGGTCGCCGTGTACTCGTAGGTCTTCTCCGAAGCTATCTCGAACGACTCTTTCAGGGTCTTGCCTGCACGCGCGTGGCCGAAAAACTCCGTCACAAACGCTTCACCGTCACGGACGCCGTCCATAGGGTCCTCCACGCCACGGTGGGACGCCTCCTCGGCCGAGCAGCTTGTGATGACAACGCGTCGCGGGCTAGAGACAGCCTCGATAAAGCTGCCTGAGTGGCATGCGCCGTGCACTAATATGATGTCCTGGTCCGCCGCTTCGGGGTTCAGGTTCGACTGCAGCGTGTCCAAATATCCGGATAGTTCCACGGGCGTGATGATGCGCGTCTCGTCGTAGCTGCCCGAGTATGCGTAAAACGCACCCGCGCTACCGTGGTCCAGCAACACGATGTACAGCGGCGCACCTGCACTGTTCATCTCGCCCAATGCCCACGACGAGATCGCATACTCCACGTCCCGCTGCGCCGGAGTCGTGTCGTCCACGTAGATGTCCGCAGCAGGCTGGACCGGTCCTTCCCGCAGGTAGTAAATGTCCTCGTGGGCAAAACCGCGGTCCCGGAACGAACGGTAAACGAAATCACCCGTCTTGGCGTGTTCGGCATGGCCTTCACCGTACTGGTCCAGTTGCCCCACCACGATCACCGCGTACCCTGCACGGTCTTTCACGGTCAGGCGAACGGAATCCGGTTCGTCGTAACCCACCGACGTCGCCGGCAGGAAATTGCTATCCCCCTCGAACTCGGCCAGAAACTGCCACGTGCCCGGTTCGTTGAAAACGATGCCCGCCGCCGAAAAATCACCCGGCGCGAACGTCACCACACCGTCGGCGTCCGTCGTGCCCACCACCGGATCCGCCGCCGCCGCGTCCGGCTTCTTCAACCACAACTCCACCGTAAGGCTGGACAACAGGTGCGACAGTTGACCCGGTATGGGCGCAGCCAAAACCGCTGTCGCTTCCAACTGATCATAGTTCAACGGTACGGAAGACGCAGAAAGTTCCAAAGCTAGCGACGGTTGTGCCTTGTTCACCGCTACAGCAGCCACCGCGAAATCACCACAGGTCGTCTTATTGCCAAGCCACTCCGCACTCAACCCCCACGAACCGGCTTCATCGGGAAGAAACTGTTGAGAAAATGCACTGGAGGCGTTCGTGTTCACGGTCTGAGGTTTAGTGTCCGTGCCACCCGGGGGTGTGACCGTCTCGTCGAAGAGCACGGGAACGGCACCAACGGACGGGCTGATTGACCCGGACAGCGTGACATAATATCCAAGTGTGATTTCATCGGGCACCGCATTGAGCGTCAGCGTTGACGCGTCTTTGTCCTGGATCACTTCGGAGGAGTTGCTGAGCGAGGGCGACCACGTGGCACCGTCAAACGTCCGCACCGCGCACATCCATACCTCGCCTGGCGCCGTCTCCGTCCAACTCAACTCGTCCACGATACCTGCTTGCGGACCGTGAACGATATCTCGGCTGCCGTTGGACCAGGTGTACTCATGCTGCGCGGTGCGGCCTGGGCCGACAAAGCCCGGCAATATGATGCAGATCAGGTCATCCGTGGTGTATGGGTCCAGCGGTAAGACAAAAGGAGTCGGCGCCGTAGGCGGACGGTACACGACCGTGATGGATATCTCCTGCGCATCCGTATCCCCGTCGCTATCCGTCAGGGTAAGCGTCACGTTTGTCTCGACCCCGCTCTGATTGAATTTCGGCGTTATCGTCAGGACGTCCTCACTGTCAATCGCCGCCGTGTACAGCGAGGTATCCGCTGGCTCGATGGACCAATTGAGTTGTGGACCGAAATCCTCATAATCGTTTTCGTGCGGTGTCAGATCGTACCCTTTCACCACGTCCTCATAGGTCTCCATGTCCGGAACGGGCGGATCTATGGAAGCCACGCCGCTCGCGAGGCAGATCTCATCCAGAACGGGTGACACCGCGGGCGATAGCGACCCCAGCTCTACCCGCCAGCGCAGGTACGAGCCTGCAGTCGGGAACGTGAACATCTCGCCGGGTTTCACAAGCCACCACTGCACGCCACCGTTGTTGCTCAACCGATAGTCGATCCACGTATTATGGGGCAACATGCAGGTGCTGGAGAGCACAACCCCCTTGATGTCGGTCAGCTTAGTGTCTACCTCGAGGGAAGTGGCTCGCCCCTGACCAGTGTGGTAGGGGTAGGGGCCTATGCGACGGTATAACCGATTCGTGCGGAACGCTGCCGAACCCCCTCTCCCTGCAACGATGTCGAGTCTGCCATCGCCATCCATATCCCCGATTGCGAGACCTGAGACCGCGTCGTCTCCAGGCATGATGTCTATCCCGGTCACACCACTGAAAGGATTACTGCTGCCGTTGTTGAGGTACAGCCGATGCGTATCGTTACCGTTTCCCGCAATGACATCCAGATCGCCGTCGCCATCAATGTCTACCAAGGCCAGTGTCGCGGTTCCATGCACGTCGGTTGTTATGTCGATACCCGCGACTGTGTCCCAGGGATCGCCGCTCCCGTCGTTAAGGTACAAGCGGTTGGTCTCACCAGTATTGCCTGCCACCAGATCGAGGTCGCCATCGCCGTCCACATCGCCCAGCGCAATGGCATGAGTGTCATGCGAGTCGGCCGTGATGTCGCTGCCGCTCCAGCCTGTGCCCGTTCCGTCGCTCAGATAGACGCGGTTGGTACCCACGTTTCCAACGACAAGGTCGAGGTCGCCATCGCTGTCCACGTCCCCGAGGGCCACAGCATGAGTGGTATGCTTGTCGGAGGTAATCGCAATAGGCGTTGCGGTGTCCCAAGGGTTACCCGAACCGTCGTTGAGGTAGAGGTAGTTTTTATCGGCATTGCCTGCAATGAGGTCCAGGTGGCCGTCAGCGTTTACGTCTCCCAAAACCACGTCGAGGGTCCTGGCTGTGTAGGTGGTGATGTCGGCAGCAGTGGCCGTGTCCCACGGGTATCCATCGCCGTCGTTGAAATACACCCGGTTGCGCTGCCAGTAGTTGCCAGCCACGAGGTCCAGGTCGCCGTCGCCATCCACATCGCCCAGGGCAAGGGCTGTGGTGTTGTTTGCGTCAGTCGTGATATCGGCGCCGATAACACCGTCCCATGGATCGGAGGTTCCGTTGTTGAGGTATAGCCGGTTGGGCGCGTTGCCATAGTTCCCGACGATTAGATCGAGATCACCGTCGCGGTCCACGTCCCACACAGCGACGGCACACGTTTTGTGGGTATCCGAGGTGATGTCGCTACCCGTCACTGTGTTCTCTTTCCACGGGTCCAGCGGCGCGGCCTGGTTCAGGTATAGCCGGTTTCTATCTCCTCCCCCGTTACTGAGGACCAGGTCGAGGTCGCCGTCGCCGTCCACGTCGCCAAGCGCCAC
>CAYRLQ010000364.1:0-4052 GCA_964425145.1 uncultured Nitrospiraceae bacterium | reverse complement strand
ACTCTTCATCCGAGTTCCAGAACCCGACGGTGAACGGGCCGGCGGCGGCAAGCCCCTGGATGTCTTGACCCAGCCCATTCGCGACAAATCTTTCCGGCCTTTTCTGCTGTTCATGGGCTACTGGCATTTCGCGGTCTTCACGGCAGCCCCGTTTTTCGGCCTCTACATGATCGAATACCTTGGCCTGAGCGTTTTCACCGTACAACTCATTGGTACCGCTGGCGCCTTGGGGGTTGCGTTGTCTTCGCATTTCTGGGGCTTAGTCTGCGACAGTTTCGGATTCCGCCCTGTGCTTCAGATTCTGACACTCACCAAAGCACTCACTCCTTTGGCGTTCATTCTCACATCTCGAACTCCCACAATAGGCATTCCTTTCCTCGCGGTCGTGATATTCATCGACGGGGTCTCCAACGCTGGCATGATACTTGCCCTCCAAGGACCTCTGCTAAAGTCCACTCCACGCAGCAACCGGGCCATGTACATAGCGGCCGCCAACTTCTTTGCCATTGGCGTGATGGCGGGCATCGCCCCCGTCCTTGCTGGGCGGCTTATTGATATCTTCAATCGCAACGCACTTGCTTTGCCCGGAGGTCTGGAAATTGGCGGCTTTCATTCCGTGTTTGCCCTGAGCATTGTCCTGCGTTTCGGTGCATTTGCCTTCGCATCCAAGATACGCGAGGATAGCAATGTCCGCTTCCGAACTGTTTTTCGATACGTCTTCAATGGGAAGTCTCTTGTGGTAGCTCGGCTGGCCCACCGTCTAAGCGAGTCTTCAGAGGACCATAAACGCCTCGCCGCGGCGCAGACTCTGGGTGAATTGCGCAGTCCACTCGGTATGAGCGAGTTGATCCATTCTCTCCAGGACCCGAACCGGCACGTAAGACATGCCTGCGCCGATGCTTTGGGAAAGATTGGCGCCTCTGAAGCCGTGGAGCCGCTGGCCCGCGCCCTGTTCGATCCGGGCTCAGGGATTCAGTCTCCGGCGGCTCGAGCGCTTGGTCGTATAGGATGCGTCAATTCTCTTCGCGCACTCCTGCGCAACCTCGGCAACCTCGACTCCGAAGCGCTTGGCGACACAATCGATTCCTTAGCTCATATTCGCAACGACGCCGCTGTCGTTCCTCTTGTTGCGCTTTTCCACGAGGTAGAAGACGAGACACTCCGCAAGAGAATCGCTGAAGCCCTATCCGCCCTGACCGAAGTCCGCCCTGTCGAAGAAGTCGCACACCAACTCCTCGGGCGTCGCCCCCTCACGCAGCAAGTCCTAAAGTAAACCCGCACAGATGACTGACGGTTTTCTTTGCTCACCTCAAACAGGCCATCTAGGGCAACTGTAAACAGTGTGCGTTCCGTGGTAGCATGGGTGTATCTACTGCACGGCTCTCTTGGCACAGGACGACACACCCATGAACATCTCTTCCGGACACGCGATAAGAACGGCAAGCTTCATCCGAAGTGGCGCTTTCAGTATACAGACTGGCGGGGACGTCGTCGGACAAAGACGGGCGCTACTTCGAAGAAAAAAACAGAGAAACTTGCCCAACGAATCAAGGCTCACCATCAGGAGATTCGGCGAAGGTTTCGCCCTCCAGCACCACGCCGGGCTTCACCTCCACCTGGCGGCCATGCCAGAGCAGCCCGCCATTTTCTGAATCTCCCTTTCAGGTTGTCCGGCTCTGGAACGTATTGGCCAACGCGCCAATAACATCAACAATCTTCTTGATTGTATCCGGCTCGGGCATAGGCAAACGGATGTAAGCCTCCCCGGTTTTCTCGTCCTTCGCGACAAAACTCGCCGGAACCGCCGGTTGCGCTATGGACGTGTCCCGGGCGGCAGGTGCCTGCAGGACTTGGCCCAACTTGCTGATAAAGTCCACGCCGCTCGCAATTAGCTCCTGCCAAGCATCCTGTCTTTCCCCTCGCGAAGGACGTGCCGGGATTTGGTCCTCTACGAGCGCAGCGTCATCGGCGACCACTTCTTCGGCCTTCGGCGTGTCTTCCTGCTTAGGCATGGGTTCGGGTATGGCGCCAGCCACCTTCTCAACGGTTTCCATAAACTTCTTGAGCTTGGTCCCGCCAAGGAATACCTCGTCTTCCCCACCGTCCAGCACACCCGCAAACACGGACTTCTTGAATTTCAGCACGTCGAGCATACCGTGTTCAATCGTTCCCTGCGCCACGAAGTGTGCAACCCGGACGTTGCGTTGTTGACCGAGACGATGGACGCGGCCTATGCGTTGTTCGAGCACGGCGGGATTCCAGGGCTGGTCCATGTTGACGACGACCGACGCGGACTGCAGGTTCAAACCTACCCCGCCGGAATCCGTGGAGAGGAGGATCCGGCATTTGGGATCTTCCTTGAATTGCGCAATGACTTTCTCGCGCTCACGACTGTCGAGCGAACCGTGGTAGAAGCCGTACCCCCATTCCCGCAGCGCCAACCTGTCCATGACAACCTTGTGTGTGCCAATCCATTGGCTGAAAACGACCACCTTAATCTCCGGACCCTCCAAAAGGTCCTCCAGCAGCAGCACCAGTTCATCGGCCTTGACGCCGTGATCGGTCTCCTTGTCGAGCAAGAACGTGCTGTTGCATGACATACGCATGTTCTGTAGGGCGATCATCAAGCGGCGCTGGTCTTTTTCGGAAAGGAATCCGAACCGTTTCCATTTTGCGACGATCCTGGCGACAATAAGCTTGTTCTCTTCATGGTGCTGCTGTTGCTGCTCGGTCATTTCGACGAAAAAGTGCTTGTCCACGCGCTCGGGAAGCTCGTGCAGGACCTCGTCCTTCGTGCGACGGATTAGTATGGACTCGAGAGTCTTCGAGATTCGTGACAGATTCCGATAGCCCACCACGCGGCCGAGCTCGTTCAGGTGTTGATGTTCCGCAAGAAAGCGGAAAAGCGGCCCCAGATGAAAACGATCCACAAACTCGATAATCGAATGGAGTTCCTCGAGCCGGTTTTCCAAAGGCGTGCCTGTCAGCACAATTGCGTATTCAGACTCAAGCCGCTTTACGCACCGTGCCCGCCGTGTTTTCCAGTTCTTGATTCGTTGCGCCTCATCCAGGATGATCACGTCCGGCTCCCATGCCTTGATCAGTTCCCCATCACGATGGATGACGTCATAATTCGTGATCTTGTAGAACGTGTCCGTCTCGTACGCACGAGCGCGCCTCGTCAACAGGCCCTCGACGACCTCGACCGTGCAATCGGTGAAGCGCCCGATCTCCTGTTTCCACTGGTGTTTCACAGCGGTCGGCGAAATAACCAAGACGCGCTGCACTCCGACTGTCTGTGCGAGAATCTCGACCGCAGCAATCGCCTGAATGGTTTTGCCGAGGCCCATGTCGTCTGCTATGAGACACCGCCCCGCCATGGCGGCAAACAGGGCCCCTTTGCGCTGGTAAGGGTACAGCCTGCCTCCGACCAGGTTGTCGAACAGCGGACTCGACGGCCCTTCCGGAAAAGCCTCTGCGACACGTTTGCGCCGCTCCGCATTGTCACGTACTTGAGCGACGAACTGAATTACATCTCCATAGCATCGCAGTTCATGGCCATCGCGCGGCGCCTTCTTCACAAAGCTGTGAAAACGCGAATAGGCTTCGGGTTCGAGTACGCCATTTTCGCCGAAGAAACGCGACGCATAGACACGCAGCTCGGCTGGACAACCCGTACCTGCCTTAAAGCACACCTCACGCTTCGCCCCGTACCGGAGGTATACCTCCGAATATGCTGGCCGAAACCCTTCGTGAAAGGCCTTCTTACAACCACGTTTGCGTTCGAGTTTCGCCAGCGTGAACTCGATATGCTTGCACGTGCCGAGCATGTTTACCGCAAAGTCCGGACACGAACAGTAATTGCCGCCCGGTTCCTTGCCTCGAATGGCGACACGATAAGCGCCGCCTGTCTCAGGATTCGTCACGATGAACTCCGAGAAGATGGCTTCGTCGCCCACATTCTTCAGCTTAAAGTCCTGTTCCCTGCCAAACTCCCTGCGCAATGCTACTTGCCACTGTTCAACCGACATATCCCTCGGCTTCCGTGTACG
>CAYRLQ010000363.1:0-4057 GCA_964425145.1 uncultured Nitrospiraceae bacterium | reverse complement strand
GGCACAGTGGCTTTACTCAGGCGAGATTGCTTCGCTTTCGCTCGCAATGACGGGTGGGTTGGCTTCGCTCGCAATGACGGGGAAGCTGATAGCTGAACGCTGAACGCTTTGCCCCATCCCCTTCTGTTACACTGGACCTTGTTTCGGGTCGGTTGTTGATGTCATCATAGCTTCCGCGGCCACGGCCGCTGCGATAGGTCTGTGTGTTGGGCTGTTACATTTGAGAAAGGAAGGTTGGCCATGTCCCGTATTGTCTTGGTGTATACACTGTGTGCGGTTTTTCTCTGTGTCGGTGTCGCGACGGCCGAGTTCAAGGCCGGGGTCGCGGTGCGGGTGGTGACGCCCGATCCGTTGTTGCCGGTCTCGGGCGGCGCGGGGCCCAGCCACCCCGCGAGGGAAGCAATAGGCGATTTAACCGTCCGCGCACTGGTGTTCGAGCAAGGCGCAACACGCGTGGCGATCGTGGGCGCGGATTTCCTGGGATTTCCCGGGGTGTTGGGCGAGCGGGTCCGCGCCAAGGTGAAAGGCATTCCGCCGGAGAACGTCTTGATAGGCGTGACGCACACCCACAGCGCGCCGGATATGTACGGTTTTGTGAACCGGGAGGGGAGTAGCGGCGCCGATCTCGAGTACATCGAGGTCGTGTGCGGGAAGATGGCCGGAGCCATCAACGAAGCCGCGGCCACTGCGCGGCCGGCCGGCGTGAAGATTGCAACCGGCGACGCCAAGGGTAAGATTGCTTACAACTACTATGCGGAACAGTTGTACGACCCGCGCTGCCACGTGATTCAGGCCGTGGGCAAGGACGGTCAGACCATCGCCACGCTGGTGAATTACGCCATTCACCCGGAGGTCATCGGCTCGGGACAAGGCATTTTGAGTCCGGACCTGTGCGGCCCGCTGTACGATCGCATCGAGGCCAAAGGCGGCGGCACGGCCCTCTTCATGAACAGTGCCCAAGGTGGCATGGTTACCGCGGACTGCCGCGGGCCCGACGACAGGGACATTCAAACGTGGGAGGAATGCATCCGGATTGGCGAACTGCTCGCCGATGAGGCCCTCCGCATTGTCCAAGACGCGCCGGTTCAAGGGGACCCGCCCCTGTTCTGCGCGGCGACGCGGATTGGTTTCCCCATCGACAGTAAACTGTTGCGCACCATCGTCACCACGTCGCCATTGGGCTTCAAAGTCAACGAAGACGGCGCCGTCTCCACCCAGGTCAACATGGTCAATCTGGGCAACGCACAGATTCTCACCATACCCGGCGAGGCCCTACCCAATATCGGCTATTACCTGAAGCGTAAGATGCACGGCGCGCACAATCTGTTGTTCGGCCTCACCAACGACGCCTTCGGGTACATCATGGTGAAAGAGGATTGGGGCAGCTTCAAGCGGTATGAGTACATCACCCGGACATGCCTGGGCGAGATGACCGGCGAAATCCTCGTCGAACAGGCCCTCAAGTTCGTCAACGCCTGCCCCCGGCCGTAGGGACCTTGGTGCGACAGCGCGCTCAGAATCGCAGGTCACGGATGCGGCTGAGGTAGTGCTTGTAATCATCGAGGGCTGTGCCGGGTGTGATGAGATGGTCGGGCAGCGGGACGTAGCCGCCGGATTTCATCAGTGGCACGCGGCGCGCGATCTCCGCGTCGATGGCGTCAGGGCCTTTCTCGAGTTCGAGCTTATCGATGCCGCCGATGATGCGCAGTTCCTTGCCGAACTTCTTGCGCAGGGCCATGGGGTTGGCCTTCCAGGTGCCGATTTCGATGGGGAAATGCACGTTCACTCCGGCATCGAGCCAGTTCTTGAGGAGGGGCTCGATCTGGCCGTCGCTGTCAAGGCCCAACAGGCCGATAGCGTATTCTTCGAGCTTGGTGCGCATTTTTAGATAGCCGGGGGCGACGCACTGGTCGAAGATACTCGGGCTGACGAGCGGGCCGTTCTTGCCGCAGATGTCCTCCCAGCCGAAGCCGATGTCCGGCGTGCTGTTCATCTTGGGCACGACTTGATCGATGCCCCAACAGGCCAGTTCGGCGAGCGTATCGACCATGTCGGCGTACACGTCGGGCTCCTCGCACATGAGGTAGGACACGTTGACCACACCCATCCAGTTGCGGACCCAGCCCATCATCGAGGCCGTGCCGATGAAGACGGGCAGGCCGGAGTTTTCCGCGTTGGCGATGTCGGTCTCGAGGTCCTCCGGGATGCGGTCGGGGTGTGGTTGGAGGCGCTTCTTGAATGTGTCCCAGTCTCTGCCGGTTTTCAGGGTGAAGTCGATGTAGCGCGGGATGCAGCTCTTGTGCTTCCAGTCCTGCTGAACCACGCCGGACTCGTCGCGGAAGATGCGGTATTCCTCGGTATCCTCGAGTGTCTCTTCTTCAAAGGGCGGATAGAGGCCGAGGTTCACCCCGACGCCGGCCCAGAGGGGCTCGGCGTTGAAATACTCGTTCTCGTCCACGTCCTCGGGCATGCCCTCGGCAACCCAGCGCTCCAGGGTCTCCGGCCATCCCTTCCAGTGGAACACCGGCACGCGATCGAACTCGCCGTAGTGGATGATTTGCTGCCACAATTCGCGCGTCGTCATGGTTACTTTTTCTCCGCACCGCACGTTACGTCCATGATTCATCCATTGCATCCTGTCAAAATCGGAAGCGCTATTGTCCCCCGAACCGGCGGTTTAAGTCAACCCGCGTCAGAGTATTCTGGGGACAGTATACTTAATTCAGGAGGAAGCGAAAACCAGGACCAAAGACCAAGAACTACTGAATTAAGTATACTGTCCCCAGAATACCAAGAATGCTATAATGTCCAGCGTCGACGGGTCGCGGGTGGTCGGCGCCCTGGCGATTGGCGAATCCTATCAGTCCAAGGAGGTACCTGATGAGCAGGCAAAACCGTTTCCAGCCTACGGAAGAAGAAATGGCTGCCATCCGTCAGCAGGCCATGGAATCTGCCGGGCTCGGGTTATACAGGTACAAGTTTGACGGAACGGTGTTGTTTATGGATCCGGTGGCGCTAAGAATCCTTGAACTTGAAGAGACGTTCCCAGACCCCTCGGCAATAGCCGGCAAGGACATCGCTGACCTCGTCACGTATACCGGGCCCAAGCAGTCGCCTTGGGGGGAGGTTCACAAGCATGGACGCGTGCGCGATTTGGTGTATCCATTGAAAACCCTCAAGGGCACGGAAAGGTGGGTCCTGCAAGATTCCTATTTGGTCCATGACCGCGAAACGGGGGAGGAAGCGATCCAGGCAGTAATCCGCGACATCACCGAGCGCAGGCGGGCCGAGGAGGCCCTGGCGGAGAGCGAGGAAAGATACAGGAATCTGATGGATGAAGCCCCCGTCGGCTTGTGCAATGTGGACATCAAGGGCAAAATTACTTATGTCAACAGGAGATTTGAAAACGTATCGGGTTATTCACGGGAGGACGTAGTCGGCAAGAGTGGGTTCAAACTAGGTATGTTCTCACAGGAAACGCTGAAATACTTCCTCAAACGGCTAAAGGAGATATTGGCGGGCGAGCCGACTCGCCATATAGAAACTCAGTTCAAATGCAAGGATGGAACGTGGATGTGGGCGGACATAGAGTCCAGATTAATCAAGAAGGGGGGGCTTCCAGTAGGCTTCCAACTTGCTGCAAGGGACATTACCGACCGCAAACGGGCCGAGGAGGCGCTAAGGGAGAGCGAAGAGCGTTATCGTGAGCTGTTCGAGAACGCAAACGACATCGTATACACGCACGACCTGGACGGGCAACTCATATCGAGCAACAGGGCTGCAGAGCTGGCGACCGGCTATTCGCGCGACGAAGCGAAGAATCTAAACATTGACAAAATCGTGGCGCCCGAGTATCTCGCCGAGGCCCGCCGGATGGTTGAACGTAAATTCGCCGAAGGCGAACCGACCAGGTACGAATTGGAGATCATTACGAAAGATGGCAGGAGACTACAGCTCGAGGTGAGCACGCGGTTGATTTACAAAGACGCGAAGCCCGTCGCTGTCCAGGGAATCGGGCGTGATATCACCGAGCGCAAACGGGCCGAGGAGGCGCTGA
>CAYRLQ010000362.1:0-4075 GCA_964425145.1 uncultured Nitrospiraceae bacterium | reverse complement strand
GTGCCATGTTTCTTTCAACGCAGAGGCGCGGAGAGCGCAGAGGAACGCAGAGTGTTTGAACTCAGGCGGTGTATTCTGGTCTTGTCCTATTTCGCGCTGGACGGATCTGTGCTATACTGGATTAGTGAAGGGCAGGTAGTTTCATGGACGTAGGGCGCGGACGGAGGTGTGGGGCCTCGCGGGAGGGTACTTGATGATCTCACGCAAAGCCGCCAAGACGCAGAGCAGCGGGAATGGGTGCCCGGTGGCGTGCGGGGATGCGGATGAACCAGAGCAGCGGCGGTATTCCCGTGTACGACTCCATGCAGGGGACGAAGGAGCGTTGGACGTTTCTCCTGATTGGCTTGCGGATATGCGTTCCCACGGGGGACCGTGGGAACGAGAATAACTTGACTTATGGGAGACGAAAGAATGGGGATCTTCTCATACCTGGTAAAGGGGTCGAAAGAGTACCGGCAGCTCGAACAGCTACATCAGGAACTGGTCCAGCGAACATCACACATACTCGACGCGGAACAATCGGCAAAACAGACACGTCAGCTTCTCGAAGATTTGCGCCACGAATACAACGTCTCGCTTGCACGGCACAAGGAGCTGCTTGCGGCCATCGCGGCGATGGAGGAGGACGAGCAACTCATAGAATGCGGGATCTACAAACCGGCGTATTCGTTTGACTTCTCGACAGAGTATAAACTGAAGCTCGACAACATCCGAGCCCTTCAAAAGCAGAAGGTCAAGGACAAGGCAGCCGTGACGACGGGGGGTTCCGGAGCGAAACCGGAGGTGAACCGCCTGCTCAAACTCGTTCTAAGAGCCTTCAATGGCGAGTGCGATGCGCTTGCTTCCAAGGTAACGTGGAAGAACATCAGCAAGACACTGGAACAGGTAGGCCGTGCGGCCCAAGCGATCAACAAGTTGGTCGAGAGCCACGATATCGGAATAAGCTCTGAGTACATCAACCTCAAACTGAGTGAGATGCAGCTCTTGCACGAATTTCAGGAAAAGAAACAGGCCGAATTGGAGGAGCAGCGGGCCATCCGTGAGCAGATGCGAGAGGAAGAGAAAGCCAGACGTGAATACGAGAAGGCGCTGCAAGAAGCCACACAGGAACAGGAACGCTGTCAGAAGGCTTTGGCTGAAGCTCAGGCCAAGCTGGCTAGTGCTCACGGCGACGAACTCGATAGGCTCAACGAGACCGTCGCTTTGCTGTCGAAGAAGCTTGAGGGTGCCAAAGAAAAGGGCCTGCGAGCCCAGTCGATGGCCGAGCTCACGAAGTCGGGTCATATCTATGTCATATCCAACGTGGGTTCCTTCGGTGACAAAATGTACAAGATTGGCATGTCGCGTCGTCTCGATCCTTCAGAAAGAGTCGCTGAGCTTGGTGACGCTTCCGTTCCCTTCAAGTTCGACATCCACGCAATGATCTACTCGAAGGACGCGCCTTCATTGGAGACCAAGCTTCATGAGCATTTCAGGGCTCGCCAGGTGAATCTGGTCAATAACAGAAAGGAATTCTTCTTCGCTAGCCTGAACGAGATCGAGCATGCTGTCCGTTCATTGGGCGAAGAAATCCAGTTTACGCGCGTCGTGGAGGCCAAGGAGTACAGGGAGTCCTGCGCATTGCGCAACGAGCAGAAACGGCGAGAGGGGAATTGAACGGGGAAATAGGGGGTAATAGATAATGGGGGGCAGTTCCCATTTAGTTGACTTCTTGGGCTTGTGGGTTCATCCTCGTTGGATGCCAAGGGGCGTAAGGATAGTTTTGCCGGGGATGTCGCACCATGTGCCCAGCAAGATAGAGGTTTTACTGCGCCGCCGGGTTCGTGCGCTGCCCATCGGCCGCCCAAAACAGTGGCGGAAGAAGAATCGAAAATAACCGGGAACTGTCCCCTATTTCTGTCATCGGCCGCCCAAAACAGTGGCGGAAGAAGAATCGAAAATAACCGGGAACTGTCCCCTATTTCTGTCCCCTATTTCTCTATTTCTATTTCTCATTTCTCAGAGGATTGCAACGCAATGGAGAGAGACCCACGAGTTATAGAGGTGCTCCAACGATTTGAGGAGCGCAAAGAGTCATTCTCGGAGACTTCCGTCGCCAGCGCCTTAAAGGCCTTGGCCGACGAAATCCACGGGACTTCCGACGACCTGCCGTCTTGCCTGTCTACAGAGATTATGGCCTTTCAGTTCCAGGAGAACTGCCAGGATCGAGAAGGCATGTGGCGCACCTATTATGGCCCGAGGGCCATCCTCGAAAACAGTCAAGGTAAGCCAGTCGAGATACCGTCTCTGAAAGACATTACACCCGAGACCCTCGATTATTGGCAGCAGCGTGCCCGAGAAGCCCAGCACCCAATCCTACGCGCCCGTTACGCAGGGCTTGTGTGGGATTTCGCGAAGACAGCAACTGGCCGACATGCGGAAGTCCGGTACGCCCACCTCGCGATCGATAGTGAGCTGGAGATACTCAAGAACAAGCTACACAAGCACGACACATTGGTGGCCATACGGCTCCGGCATTCACTTATGATCGCAATGTCCATCAACGATTCGCTACTCATCGACAATGTCCGCAGATTGATCCTCGCCCAGCCACGAATAGGCAACTGGTCTAGCTGGGCATCGCTCCTTGATGAACTGATTTTCAATAAACGTGCCAGACTGACACCAGCAGAAGAGAACACACTTGTGGCGGACCTTGAAGGAGAGCTGTCCTCACTACACGCTACGGGACCTGTCGACTCGTTGCATATCGAGGGCCTTACTTGTTGGCTGGCTGCGTACTACCGCAAGAAACAGCGGTCTGAAGATGTCAAGAGAATTCTGATTAGGTACGGTCAACTCATCGAGGCTGCTGCCGGACATGAGCGGGGGCTTAAAGCAGCTTCCATGCTGGAAAAGCTGCAGAACGTCTATCGTGACTTCAATCTCAGTAGTGCAGCTAAGGAACTGGAGCCTGCCTTAGCCCAGGCGTTCGCCACCACTCGAGACGATCTGAAGACAGTCAGCACGAAGGTCTCGATCACCAAAGAGGAAATCGACGCCTATGTGGCTCAAATAACGGATGGGGACCTCTTTACGGTTCTCACAAACATTGCTGTGCATTTTGTCGAAGACGAGAGGGAAGCGGATCAGCGGGTCCGTGAGTTGGCCCAAGTCGCAGTCCTCTTGCACCACGCCACGACAAAGATCATTGATCACGATGGAGTTCCGGTGACGGAAATTCGTGGCATCAACGAAGATCTGCAGGGACACATAGTCCGCTACATGGACCAAAGCATGCAACTCAGTGCGCGTTGGCTCCAAATGGCTATCGAGCAGGCGACAAAGAAGTTTGGACTGAACGCACAGACTGTTGCGGACCACTTGTATCAGTCACCGGTATTCGACCCCAAGCGTCGCACCATCGTCCAGGCGGGGCTTGAGGCATATTTCCAGGGAGAATATCTCTCAGCCATACATGTTCTGACGCCGCAGGTCGAGCACGCCATCCGGACACTCGTCCGCCTCAGCGGGGGCGCTGTTCTGGCGCCTGGGACGTACGGTGGATATAGGTACAAGGGCCTTGGTGCTCTCTTTGAGGAGCAGACTGTGGAGAAATCGCTCGGGGCCTCAGAAGCTCGTTACTTGCGCGTACTATTCACTGACCCTCGCGGGTGGAACATTCGCAACAGAATTGCCCATGGTCTCTGCATTCCCGAGGAAATGGGACCAACGCTAGCCGACCGTGTGGTTCATGCCCTGCTTCTGATCGCAATCCCCCGAGAACAGGATTCGACAACAGCACCGCAGAACGATTCAAACCGGCGAATAGGACAGCAATAGGGGGCACTTCCCATTTATTTAAGGTAATAGGGGGGTAATAGGGGTAATAGGGGAGGGTTCCCCTTTATTTGCCTTCTTCGGCCTGTGGGTTTACCCTCGTTGGATGCCAAGCGGCACAAGGATAGTTTTGCCCGGGGTGTCGCACCATGTGACCCAGCAAGCATAGAGGTCTCACTGGGCCGCCAGGTTTGTGCGCTTCCCGTCGGCCGCCCAAAAGGGTGGCGGAAGAAGAAGAATCGAAAATAACCGGGAA
>CAYRLQ010000361.1:1967-4104 GCA_964425145.1 uncultured Nitrospiraceae bacterium | reverse complement strand
TAGAACAAGGAAACCGAGGTAGATATATGTACAGAGTACCGCGCTCCCCCAAAAGACGATCGCCGCACACACTTGGGCCCTCGACATTCACCACCTCCCATATTTATACTCCAGGGAATGGTAGCACAGGAGAATTCGACAAGCCAGTGAGTACAGGTGTCAGGACTGTCATTTGTAAACGGCCAAAAGAGAATGGTACGCGCGCCCCGTTCCGGGTGCGTGCAATCGGGTCACATGCGTGATTAACTCACATGAGCCAGAAGCCTAAAGTTATACTCGTTCGGGCGGCCTCGAGCACTCGGGAATCACGCGTCCTTAAAGAGTTGCGCATGTTCGTTGATGCGGGCTTCGATACGACACTGTTGTGTTGGGACCGAGACGGCGAGTCGCCCAAGCGCGAACAGCGCGCCGGCTATAGGATTGTCCGTTGTAGCATACGCGCGCCATACGGCAGCAAGTGGCTGTTCCTCCTTATGCCCCTGTGGATGCTGTATGCCTTCTTCTTCCTGCTGCGAACAAAGAGCGATGTGATTCATGCCTGTGATTTCGACGCGGCCCTTCCCGCCCTTCCGGTGAAACTCTTCCGGCATGTCAACGTGGTCTATGATATTTACGATTTCTACACCGCGAAAAGCGGAACCGTCCCCCGTGCGTTGAAAGGGCTGTTCAGCGTGGCGGAACGGTTCTGTGCACGCCGGGCCGATGCGGTCATCATCGTAGACGAATCCAGAAAATACCTCCTGGGTAAAACGTTGCCCAAACGGCTGCTCGTGGCAATGAACTGCCCCTACGACGAGGTCGAGCCTTCGTGGGAAAAGCCCGATTCGGACGTCCTGACCATTTTTTACCCGGGCGTCATCGCACGGTATCGGGGGATTCGGAAACTGGCGCGTGTGACAGATAACCTTCCAGGCGTACACGTCGTCTTGGCGGGCCGTATCACCGAGGATGCCTATGCGAAACTGCTTGAACAAACGCCTCAATTCGAGTATATCGGAATTATCGACTACAAGGAGGCATTACGCCGCACCTACGAGGCCGATGCCGTGTACGCCTATTACGACCCCGCGCTGGAAATCAACCGAACCGCCAATTCATGTAAGATGTACGACGCGTTTATGTGCTCGACGGCCGTTTTGGTCAATAGCGAGCCCCCGTCGGCCCGCATCGTCGCCGAACGGGAATGTGGTTCGTGCCTGCCCTACGACGACGATGAGCACCTTCGAGAAACGCTGCTGCGCTGGCGGGACGGCCGTGCATTGGTTCGACAACTTGGCGCGAACGGTCGGGAATTGTTTGAAGAGCGCTTCAATTGGGAACAGATAGCTGAGGATATTCTCGAAACCTACCGGGAATTGGGACTGGGTTAGGCGATGAATCGCGTTCTGCTCGTATTTGGCACACGCCCCGAGATCATCAAACTCGCTCCCGTGTATCATGCCATGAAACGCCGCGCGCCGTGGGAGACGCTCGTATGTACCACGGCCCAGCACCGCGACATGCTCGACGAGATGATGACGTTCTTTAAGGTCCCCGGTGATTACGACTTGAACGTCATGACGCCGGGCCAGGACCTGTTCGACGTAACCACCAAGGTTCTGCTGGGCATGCGGGGAGTCCTGGCCGCGGTCAAGCCGGACATGCTCATCGTTCAAGGGGATACGACCACGGTCATGGCGGCATCGCTGGCGGCGTTTTACCTGGGCATTCCCACGGGGCACGTGGAGGCGGGGCTGCGCACAGGCGACATGCGCAATCCATTCCCGGAGGAGTTGAACCGTTACATTACCGACGCGGTGAGCGCTCTCCACTTCGCGCCCACGGAAACGGCCCGGGACGCCCTGATAAGAAGTGGAATTGGGCCGGAAGGCATCCATGTTACGGGCAATACGATCATTGATGCGCTCTTGTTTACGCTGCGCAAAGTGAACGATGAACCCTTCGCTGCACTGGACCTATCGGCGATAGAAAAGGTCGCCTTGTTGACCACCCATCGTCGTGAAAGCTTTGGCGAGCCGCTGCGCAACACTCTTCGCGCGGTGAGGGCCCTGGCCGCGCGCTATCCGCAGCTCCACTTCGTGTTTTCCCCCCCCCCCCAACCCAACCTAACCCCCGCACAATAGGGAATGCACCAATT
>CAYRLQ010000361.1:0-1957 GCA_964425145.1 uncultured Nitrospiraceae bacterium | reverse complement strand
TTCCCGCCCACCCGAACCCAAACGTCCGCCAGGCAATAGCGGAATGCCTCGATGAGGCCGAGCGCGTCCACGTCCTGCCCCCACAACCCTACCCGGAGTTCGTCAAACTGATGCGCGATTGTGATATTGTGTTAAGCGACTCAGGCGGAGTGCAGGAGGAGGCCCCCACCATTGGTAAGCCGGTTCTCGTGCTGCGTGATACAACGGAACGGCCCGAAGGGATCGCTGCAGGGACGGCACGACTCGTCGGCACGGACCCGCAACGTATTGAATCGGAAGTAGCGCGTCTGCTGGACGACGAGCAGGCCTACGCGGCGATGGCTGCTGCAGCCACGCCGTATGGGGACGGCCATGCGGCAGGGCGAATTGTCGACATCATTGCCGACACGCAGGCGTAAGGAGAGGGACCGAGGCAACGGGGTGAAAATCTGACGCCATGACACCGCAGGATTACCTATCACGCTACGCGATTCTGTTCGCTACGGCATTTGGGGTCGCCTTTGTGCTTGAGCCCCTCGTCATCAAGTGGGCCCACGCCTTCGGCATCGTCGATAAACCCGGCTGGCGCAGAGTGCACCAGGGAACGGTGGCCCGCGCCGGCGGTTTGGTGTTTTTACCGACCGTTCTGGTCTGTTTTGTGGTAGCCCTCTACCTGTGGCCCGTCCTCTGGCGCGAGCGCTACCTTGGTTTCGCGTTGGGGGCGCTACTCATCACCCTGACGGGCATCTGGGACGACATCTATGGAATGAGGCCGATCATCAAGCTGCTGTGCCAGCTTCTGACGGGCGCACTACTGTTCGGCGCGGGCTATCGAATGACCAATGTCAGTCTCCCCTTTTACAGTGCCGTCGTTGAACTGGGGTTGGCCGACTTCTTCGTTACGATTGTCTGCATTGCCGCCATCGTGAACGCGATCAATATGCTCGATGGGCTAGACGGCCTCGCGGCGGGCTCGGTGTTCATCATGTGCGGCTTTCTCCTCGTCAATAAGCTCGGCAGTGACGCGCTCTCGTCTGGGTTGCTTTTGACCGTTACCATGGGGGCCACTCTTGCATTCTTGCGCTATAACTTCCACCCCGCCAGAATCTTCATGGGGGATACGGGGTCCATGATACTCGGGTTGGTTCTCGCCGCGGAGCTGCTCGATTCCGCCTCCCAGGGGGTTGCAGTCACCACCGTCCTGTTGCCGTTGGTGATCCTGGGGATTCCTATCTTCGACATGCTGCGGACCGTCTTCACCCGGGCCAAAGCCGCACGCCGCATGTTCGCCGCCGACAAGAGCCATCTACACCATCGCCTCTTGAATCTGGGCCTTTCGCATCGGGGGGTCGTGTTGTTCATTTATCTGATGAACGTCTACATGGGCATCATGGCCATCATCTACAAACACGTCGACCACCCCTACCGCGGTCTGTACCTGTTAAGTCTGGGATTGTTCCTTTTCATGGCTTTTTATCTCGTCGGCGCAGGCCCCAGTCCCAACGGCAGCGAGACCGAAAATGAATAATGCAGCGGGGTCACTGAAGCAACGCAAGGCACTACTCACAGCCGTCATCGGATGTGCCGCGTTCTTCGCCGGTTTTGTGGCCTCCTGGTCGGTGCTTACCCGGAAGATCGAAGAGAGCAAGGACTACACCGTGTCCGTAGCCCGGCACCTGGCCGATGGAGATGTCAAAAGGGCGGTGCAGGTGGCCCAGATCGCCAGCGAAAGGAATCCCATCGACCCTGTTGCCGCCAACCTCTATGCCAGAACTCTCATGGCGGCTGGGAGGACTGAAGAGGCATTAGGGCAGTACCGCTATTTGTTCGGCATCGACCATTGCCCAAATCCAGATTACAGCCGCAATCAGCCCAGCGACGCCCCCCCCCCCCCCCCCCCCCACCGCCCTTATTTCTATCCCCCGGCGCGCCTCGCGATGGGGAAATACTATGCAGACCGCGGTGAAACTGTCATGGC
>CAYRLQ010000360.1:0-4125 GCA_964425145.1 uncultured Nitrospiraceae bacterium | reverse complement strand
GGTGCGCGTGTTGCACTCGAGCGGCGGGTTGAGGACGCGGGTGTTTGAAGAGGTGTTCCGCGCGAAACGAATGGTGTTTGGCGGACAAACGGCATGCAGAATCACACTAATCGCCGATTTAACAGGTGTCTGTCCCTAAAACTCCCTCTTGTCCCTAAAACTCCCTCTAAAACTCCGATTTCTGCCCTACCCAGGCTTTCGAGCTTTTCGAAGCCCAGTATAGCGAGATGCGAAGCCTGGCACAACGACGCGTCGTTGTCCAGTGGTTCTCAGTCACGTCTCTCCAGAATGGTTCCGGCGCCAAGGTGTTGAAGAACCTGCGCGGCTGGGACGCGGTGATGGTGTGACGCGGCGAGGTCGAGACGCTATGTCTCCGCGTCCCGGTGGCATGGAGCGGCAGTGGCATAGGCCTATGTATTCATTCGGAGTTCGGCCTTCTGGGTCATAAGCAGTTCTTGAAGCGCCTTCACGTCGAGCTTTCGCGGCGGGACGTCGCCCCTCGCCGCCATGGCCGCCGCACAACCCGAGGCATGCCCAATTGCCATCGCGGGCGCCATCGAGCGGGCAGACTGGAACGGCCCCTGCGCACAGGAGATGCAGCGCCCCGTCAACACCAGGCCGTCGATCTGCTTTGGCACCAGCGAGCGATATGGGATATCAAAGCCTGGGTGCTCAAAGAAGAAGCGCTTGCCATGGTAGTCGGGCATCGGATTCGAGCTGATGGCGATCACATCGGGGAAGCGCCTGCCCTGGATGGCGTCTTGTTCGGTAACGACGTATTCGCCCCGAATCCGTCGTGTCTCCCGCACGCCGACATTCGTCGCGCTCTGCATGAGATGGAGAGACTCCCTCCCCGGCTTCTTCCGCATTTTCTGGACCTGGGCCCACAGCTCGAGGCGCGACTCGACCTCCGCTTTCGTCAAGTCCTCAACATCCAACCCGTCACCGGCGAAGCGGGGCCCCCACTTCACGACCCGATCGCCGATACGAATTCCGCCATAGGAACCCTTGACACGGGACGGCACCCCACCGATGCGGTACATCAAACTCATCGCCATGCGGTCGCCTTCGCCGAACTCGACAGGCTTCATGAACTGCGCGCCGGCTCGTGCCGCAATGTCGCCGTCGCCCGTCGCGTCAATTACAGTGTCTCCAGCAATGGCCTGCCGCCCGGACTTCGACTCGACGATTACGCCGGTCACGCGCGAACCGTCGAGCATGGGCCCGACGATCCAACTATGCAGGCGCAACGTAACGCCGTCCCTCTTTATCATGTTCAAAGCCGCAACCTTCGCGGCCTCCGGGTCATAGCCCACGCAGTACGGTATGTCGCCCTGCGTCACATCGTGCAAGGATTTGGGGTACGAATCCGCGTCCGCCACGCCGCCAAGCCGCACGATCTCGGCAATGTATTCGGCCGGAATACCCTTGACGGTCTGCAGCGCCTCGGGAGGTCGCTGGTTACGGAAACCGTTGTAGCAGGTCATCAACCCCGCCGTCCCATTGCCGCCCAGGAACCCGTAACGCTCGATCAGCAACGTGTCGGCCCCGCTCCGCGCCGCGGCCAAGGCAGCGATGACACCGCTCGGACCGCCGCCCGCAACAATCACCTGGTAGCGCGCTACAATAGGCGTGTCAATCGTTTCGTGGTAGGTCTCGGCGGGACGTTCCTCAGCGGCCGACGCGCCTCCGACGGTGGTGGAGACTCCCACCATGACGGCGCCACCCAAGGCAGTGCCCACAAACGCGCGACGCCCCATACCTTGCTGCGATTTTGGAAGTTCACGACTGTTCTGGTCTTTACTCGTGTGCGACATAACTTGTCCTCCATGTAACTGTTCACGGGGCAAATTCGAAGAAAAATCCAAAAAGACCCACAAAAACTGCCTCGGAGCCTGGTAGGGTCGAGCTCCTGCTCGACCGCCTTAGTGCTCTGGCTCATAAATACGGTGACGTATTTTTTGAGGGGATTGACATGATTTACAAGATTCTGTTTGTCTATCTTACGAATCTTGTCAATCATGTCGAAAAAGGTTTCTCCTCCTCATGCGTCATCGTATTTGTGAAAACGTGTACTTAGGCGCGGCTCGACCGGATAACCCACGGGTCTTTTTCGGTCACGCAGGAGCGTGACCCTACCGTGAAGGGTTACTCCCTGCTTTCCTGAGGCAGGCCCGTTTATCAAACCTAATCCAGGGAGCTGGTTAAGGGATATTCGCGCATCCCGTGTTTTCGAGTGTTACGCCGGCCTGCAAACAGCAGCGCAGCCATGACGAGGACCAGAACGATCATATCCCCGGCCCGGTGGGCCAACCCCGCTGGCCCAGGCGGCGCCAACGTGCCGCCGAAACATCCTTCACCCTCGCCCTCACCCTCACCCTCACCTTCGCCCTCGCCCTCACCTTCGCCTTCGCCCTCGCCTTCACCCTCACCTTCGCCCTCGCCACCGGGGACATACTCATAGGCGCCCATGTCGAAGCCTGCGCCTTGCGGCCGAGGCACACCAAGGATGTCTGTCGCCGGAGCGCCTATAGACGTCCCGCTATCAATACACGGAGAGTCGGCCATAAGGCGCAAATCGCCACCTTCCGCATCCACAAACAACGGGTCTGAGTCGATATTGCCCTCCCCGTCGTAGCCACCCTGAACGTCCGAGTAGGTTACCGCCGGACTCGAGATGCTGTATATGTTGTATCTTATCTCGTTGGGTAAATCGCCCCAGAGGATGCAGTTGGTCACCGTCGGCAAGCTTTGGTCGTTGTACATCCCGCCGCCGGAATAAGCCAAGTTGCCCGTAAAGGTGCAGTTGGTCACCCTCGGGAAGCTTCGGTCGTTGAACATCCCGCCGCCGGAATAACCCGAGTTGTCTGTAAAGGTGCAGGTGGTCACAGTAGGCGAGGAGGAGTAGTTGGACATACCGCCGCCGCAGTCGGAAGCGGTATTGCCCGTGAACGTGCAGTCGGTCACCGTCGGTGACGATTCGTCGTTGTACACCCCGCCGCCGGAATAAGCCAAGTTGCCCGTAAAGGTGCAGTTGGTCACAGTAGGCGACGATTCGTCGTTGTACACCCCGCCGCCGTCCCCAGAAGCCGTATTGCCCGTAAACGTGCAGTTCGTCACTGTCGGCGAGGAGTACTTGTTGTACATCCCGCCGCCGTCGTGAGAAGCGGTATTCACCGTAAAGGTGCAGTTGGTCACCGTCGGCGAGGAGTACTCGTTGTACATCCCGCCACCCCACTTCGCCCAGTTGCCCGTAAAGGTGCAGTTGGTCACCGTCGGCGACGAGCCATAGTTGTACATCCCGCCGCCGTCCAAGTCGGGCCAGACATCGGCGGCACCTCCGGTGATAGTGAATCCGTCGAGCGTGGCGTTATCAGCGCCGATGACGACATGGGCGGTCGAGCCGTCGATGGTAGTGATATGGGCTTGCCAGTCGCGTTCGTCGCGTGTGGTCTCATTGCCCGCGAAACCGCTGTAGACGTATACACCTGCCCTCATGGTCACGGAGCCGGTGCCATAGATGCCTTCGGCGACCCAGACCTCGCCGCTGGCGGCGCAGGCCACATCAATGCCCTCCTGGATGGTCGTGAAGGCGTCGGCCCAGCTTGTGCCCGTGCCCGCGCCGGTCGCGTCCTTATCGACGTACCACACGACGGCTGAGGCGTTGAAACTCATGGATAACAGCGCGGCAACCACAACTCTGGACAGCTTCACGGTGATACTCCTTTCTTTTTTTCAACCACGGAGAACACGGAGACACGGAGTTGTGTGCTCAGAGAACTCTTCTCTTGATTCCATCTTTCAAGACCGGCACGTTGAAGTTTATCAGCAAACCAACGCGGCATCCAAGCGAGTTATCCTTTCTTTTTTCAACCACGGAGAGCATGGAGACACGGAGATTCATTTTTCATGCTTTTCTCCGTGTCTCCGTGTACTCTGTGGTTCATAATTTATGTAGTGGCCCGAGACATCCCATCTTCGACGCCCGAAGCGTTATCCTGATTCGGTAACCGTTCGGATTTGCTCTGAGGTGGGTGCAAATCGCACGTAAGCCGATTTTTCAACTAAGCACACGTTTTCACAAATACGATGACGTATGAGAAGGAGGAGAAACCTTTTTTGACA
>CAYRLQ010000359.1:0-4129 GCA_964425145.1 uncultured Nitrospiraceae bacterium | reverse complement strand
CCCTTCCCCCTCTCCTCCCAAGTCATAAACCCCACACCACTTCCGAATTTCGCAATTGCCTCCCATTTGGGCTCGCTTGACTTCCTTTTCAACTCACTTCTCCACCACCTGATGACGGGCAAGGTCCGAATGGGTCAAACCGAAGCAAAACCAACATAGGGGGGATCAGCGATGGCAGTGCGGCTAGTTCGTGCAGGACGACGTGGACAGAAGCAGGAGTTCGCCCTGGATAACGGCCTAGCCGTGGCCGGTTGGTACAATGTGTTGGATCTTCCTCAATGTATCGTGCAGAATGTGAACCACAGATGAACGCGGATGAACACAGATACTGAAATCCGTGTCCATCTGTGGTAATCTGCATCTAGACGAAAGGCATGGAGGCATATCATGAGGCGGAAAGAAGTGATCGACGCCATAGTGGCCCACCGCGATGAGTTGCGCGAGCTGGGGGTGACCTCGTTGGCCGTGTTTGGCTCGACGGGTCGCGACGAGGCCATGGCCGACAGCGACGTGGATCTGCTCGTGGAGTTTGATCCGGACAAGCGTGCGGGGCTGTTCGGTTTTGTCGAAGTACAGCAGCGTCTGGAAGAGATCCTGGGTGTGTCGAGAGTAGACCTCGTGATGCCGGACGCGCTTCATGAGGAACTCAAAAGCGACATTCTGAACGAGGCCATCTCAGTTGTCTAGGAAGTGGAAACTGCGGGTCCGTCACATCCTCGATGCGATTGATCGCGTCCAGGCCTATACGCAGGGGATGGACCTCGACGCTTTTGGTTCCGACATGAGGACGATGGACGCAGTGATCCGCAACCTCCAGGTCATCGGCGAAGCCGCGCGCCTTGTGCCGGAGGAACTTCAGAAGTCCCATCCCGAGATTCCGTGGCGGCTCATGCGAGGTATGCGTCATGTGCTTGTGCATGAGTATGATCGAGTCAACGCGGCAGTCGTGTGGGACACGATTCATGCCAACCTGCCACCACTCGTGCCCTTGCTCCAGAGAATTCTTGACGAGGAACCTGGGGAATGACGCTGGGGGGTGTAGCTCAGATGGGAGAGCGCTGCGTTCGCAACGCAGAGGTCAGGGGTTCGATCCCCCTCACCTCCACCATCTAAGGCCTCACGCATCAGCATCTTACGAAAGCGATTGCGAACGCTTGATCCGTCGCGCGCCTTTCCTCATGAAATCCGCTTGGCGGCGCGGTTCTGACGACGTCCTGCATGAGCACGGAGCATCCGCGACACTCAGTGTAATTCCCGCTTGCGTTACTTATGGACATTTCTTGCAGAGAAGATTGAACCTTTCAGTTTCAAATCGTGTCCCTCATAGTGGGTATGGACCAGGAGGTGGACATTGGCGTCGCGGAAAGAACGGATTCGAAGTGAACTCCTTGTGCTCCGATATCGCGGAGGCGATGATGGAGCACTGGCAGAGCTTGTATCCATGTGGGAGCGACCGTTGTTCTACTACATCCGCCGCTTGGTGGATTCGGAAGAGGACGCGTGGGATTTGTTGCAAGAGGTCTGGTGCCGGGTGATCCGAAAGATCGGCACACTACGCGACCCCGCAGCGCTCTCCGCGTGGCTTTACACGATCGCCCGCAACACCGCAAGTAATCATGTCCGAAATAGTGCTTCCTTCAGGGAACTGACGGAAGTCGACACCGAAGTGAACGCAGTCACCAACATGACCGAATCGTCGTTCCCCGCGTTCGATGCGGAGGAATTGCACTGGGCGCTGGGACGCCTTAGCCTGCCGCATCGCGAAGCTTTGATCCTACACTTCCTTGAGGGCTTCTCGCTCGCTGAAATTGCCGCGATCGTCGAAGCTCCTGTTGGTACCGTGAAGTCGCGGCTTCACCATGCGAAGAATGCACTCAGAACCGTGTTAGAAAAGGAGGCGCAGCGCCATGAATGACTCAAAACTGCGGGACAAACTATTGGAACTGGAAACTGTTACGCCTGAACTGGAGGCCAAGTACCGCGAGCAAATGAACGCGATTCTTGAAAGGCCTTTGACACCGGTGAGCCGGATTGGGCACGTTGTCGGGCTAGCCATGGGGATCGGGTTCTTCGTTCTGTTCTCAACTGTCACCATTGTCGTCACATGGTTGGAACCCGGGTTTCCGGTTCTCGGACGAATCGTCTTTGCCGTTGGGGCTCTCTTTGGTCTCGCTTTTGCGGCCCTCAGCGTTGCCATTCTTAGAAAGGGTTCAATCAGTCTCCAGCTTTGGCGGAATGTAACACTCAAGCAATTCCGTACGGTACATCCTGCCGCTTTCGGTATAACATGGACGTTCTGTGTCTTCATCACAGTTGCGTGTCAGCTGATGGGTAGCCAAATGGCGGATACCGTCCGCGGAAACCAAATGATCCTGGGCGGGATTGTGGCCATGGTTCTCTTCGGCATCCCTATAACGATCTTGAGTGTCGCGACCGAATCGGAGTTGCTTTTGCGCGAGAAGTTCCTCCAGATCGAACTGCACCTTGCGGAACTCAGAGAACTCATCACGGCGGGTAGGAGTGACAGCTCACCTGATAATGTAAAGAGCAAATGAATGTAAGACGACATGTTTTCAACGGCCCGGCTCAAGAATGGGTGGTCAATACTCGCCGCCTTCGCCATCCTCCGGCTTAGGCTTATAGGACCGAGACTTTGGGAGAATGTCTTTGGAAAGTTCGATTATCAAGCAAGTCTCACGTTCATCCTTTTCCCCTTTGCCCTCGCCACCGTTTCCTGTAATATAGTCGTCCTTCGTCTGTACGTCTGAGCCGCCTGGCTCTGAGACGGTCAAGGTGATCTTCAATTTTCGCCCGTGGCGTTGTACGTGTGTGACGGATTCTGAGCCGCGCTTCCGGTTCATTCGTCAGCGCCAACCCAGCAGGCCCCCACCAAGGAGGCCGCGCAGGTAAAGTGCCCGGAGCTGCTTTTTGCAGAGTTCTCCGGACGTTGACCGAACTTCTCCTAAACAGATAGACTCTCGACGCTAGTTTCTCGCCAAACCTGAGAACTGAAAGAACCCGAACATTGTGAGATTACTCAATACCTTCGGTATTATCTTGCTCGCGGCTGTACCTTCGGTTCCCACGCGGGCTGCCGGTGGCGCTCCGCAGTCTAGTGGCTCGGGAGCGACGGAGGCCCTGCTTGCGGAACTGCACTCTGTCCCGCACAAGATTCTTTACGAGACCTATAACGGCAACAACTGGGAACTGTTCATTATGAACGCTGATGGTTCCGGCAAGCGGAATCTGACCAATACACCACACATCCACGAGCTGTACCCGCAGACCTCGCCTGACGGCACGAAGATATGCTTCCTGGTCGACATGCAAGAAGGGGACGACACCATCCGCAGCGTTTGGTACATGAGCGCGGACGGAACAGGCCGCAAACTCGTGGCTGAAAAAGCGCGTCAGCCATGCTGGAGTCCCGACGGGACAAAAATCGCCTTCGTCAAGCAGGAGTTCGAACGATTCAACATCAAGGACTTCGCCAGCACGGGGCTCTACTTCTATGACCTCGAGACCGGAAAAATCACCCCGCACCCCGGCAACGAGCACGCAGACGAGCAGAAGAGGGTCTATCATATATACAACCTTGACTGGTCAAGCGACGGCAAATGGATTGTGGCCACGGTGCACGCAGGCATGAGCTACAGCCACGGGATAATCGCGATCGAGGTGGACGGCGACAGAGTCGTCGACCTGAAAATCGGGGGCTGTCGACCGAACCTGAGCCCGGACAGCAAAAAGATCACTTGGAGCCGGGACGACTTCACCATTTGCGTAGCCGACGTTGATTTCTCGTCTCCCGATCTGAAGGTGTCAAGGGTTCGGCGCTTGGACAAGCGCGGGAAGCTGCACCTGTACCACCCGGACTTTTCGCCGGACGGCATGTACATTGTCTACAGCGCCGGTCCAGGCGGCCGAACGGCGGCAAACGGGCCGGGCACGCACACGGAAGTTGCCGAGATGGTCGGCGTCAGAGGTGATTGGCAGCTATATCTGCAGCGGGCCAACTGCGAAGGGCCGGCCGTTCGACTGACCGCCGGTGAATCCGTGACTAACAAGGAGCCTGATTGGCTTCCGGTCTACGCGGGGAAGGAAAGCGCCCAATGACCACGCGCTGCCC
>CAYRLQ010000358.1:0-4169 GCA_964425145.1 uncultured Nitrospiraceae bacterium | reverse complement strand
CGGTATTGGCGCGTAAGCCACGACTCTTGTTGTGCTTGCAAAAAATCCGCGCCGCCGCCTGTGAGAAATCCGGGCTAGCAGTGTGTTGGAGAACGCAACTGCGCTCAAGTTCTTGCTTGACAGAAGGTTTGCGGAAACGCAGTTGACACAGACGGACGCGCTTTTCGCAAAGACCTTGCTTTCGGGGGACTCCCTTATAAGGCAATTCGACTTTTGTTAGGCTTGACATGATATCTCTCACACTTTATAATAAGTACAACGCATTGCAGAAAGGTGGAAGAAATGCCAATCGCTACCCTATCAACCAAAGGTCAGATTACGCTGCCGGCCCGGCTGCGCAAGAGGCTTGGGCTTCAACCCCATGACAGGGTCCATATTGAATCGGTGGACGATACCATCGTCATCCGGCGGGCCGCCGACCTCTTTGCACTCGAGGGATTTCTCGGCAAGGCCTTGCCCGAGGCCGAGGAGCGCGAACAGATGATGCGCGCGGCCGCCGACGCTGCCCGAGGTAGCGCAGAATGAAGACCGTCTTCGTGGACGCCAATGTCTTCTTGCGCTTCTTCACCACGGACGATGAGTGCCAACACGAACGGGCCGGCGAACTGTTGCGTCGGGCGGCTGCTGGCAAGGTCGCCCTCGTGACCGGCCCCCCGGTCTTATTCGAGATTGCGTGGACGTTGCGCGCCGCCTACCGTCAACCCAACAAGAAGGTGTTGGAGGTGCTGTCGGCGATTGTCGCGTTGCCGGGGCTACGGGCGACGGACGCTCCGTTGGCCGAACAGGCCATCACCCTGGCGCGAAGAACCGGTCAGGAGTTTGCCGACGCCTACATTGTCGCCAGCGCCGACGAGACCAACGCCGATGCCGTTGCCACATTCAACCGCAAACACTTCCAGAAGCTGGGCGCAATGTTGTACCCTCTCCAGTCGAAAGCGTCCTGACACGCCAGCACCCTTGCTGCCACAGGACTCGGTATGTTGCTGCCTTGTGGGCGGGCTGGGGCGTGCCACCGAGGCGCGCCGTATCGCTGCCTTGGTCGGGGTGCCACGAATTGCAAAAGGAGCCGCCCCCTGTTGACTTCCGGGCCGGTTCGCAAGATACTACGGACAAGGCCCATGTTCATCGGGAGGGTTGAAAAAGGCGTCCCAGAAGCTGCGAGAACGGAGGACAATGGGGAGAAAGAATGTGAATCCACGAATTACTGCCGATCCGAATGTTTGCGGCGGGGATCCGTGCGTCGCCGGCACGCGAATTCCAGTCCACGTCATACTGAGCCACTTGGCCGCGGGCGACAGTATGGAAACGGTCCTTGAAGAATTCCCGCGGCTCGAAAGGGCGGACATCGAGGCTTGTCTGGAATACGCCGCGTTTCTGTGCACCGAAAAAGCCGTCGCGGAATGAAGATCCTTCTCGACGAAAACGCCTGCTTACGCTTGGCAGACGCGTTGCGGAAGGACGGCCACGAGGTTCTCGCCATAGCGGAATCCGCTGGAAAAGGTGCGGTAGACGACGAGGTGTGGGCTCTCGCGTGCAAAGGCCCGTCTCTGCTGATTACACGAGACTATACATTTCGCCAACTCCGTTCGATTTGATCCCGCGCGCTGTCTCGGAATCGTGTTCTTAAGGCACGGCAATCTCAAGGCGAGTGAAGAAACTGCCCTGGTGCGCTCCTTTCTGTCCTCTTACCCCTTGTCACAATATCAGCGGAAACTTGTTTCCCTTTCCCGGGGAAACATTCGAATTCGACAAAGCCCCTAGCGCATCACCATGCCGATGACGCTATGTGTAAGCTGTTGGGAGGTAGGCGATTGCGTCCCCCGCTCCGTGGGTTCTCCAAGCGAGCCAAGGCAAAACTGATACCTGGCAGCGTGCGGCGCTGGCACGCTGAAGAACATGCGGGTCAGCTACTCCCTCAGCATTACCTCAAAGGTATCGCCGGGAATAGCCAGAAATTCGAGCTTGACGCCCCGGTTCCTACCGATGATCTCGACGAACTGCAGCGTGTGGGGCGGGTCGAGGAACTCCTCGCCCTCGCGAACCTGCATTGATATCACCTCATCGGAGCCGCGAAGGCGCATCTCAAGAAATGCGTAGGTGTCCTCCATCTCGATATCGTCCAGAAACCCCTTGAGTGTTACATCGGGCCGCGCGAGTTGCGTTTCGAGGATGTCCCTATAGAAACTCATGAAGAAATTGTCTTGCCGAAAGACGCCGAAAATATCCGTGCCCGTGAGGGCGAGCTCCCAGTTTTCGGCCTTGCGGGCCTCCCGGACCAACTCGCGGACGTCATTAGCCAGCCGCACCAGGGCCCTCCGGCCGTTGTCGGCGCCCTCGTACAACGCCACCGCAGCGCTCAGCGTATCCATAACCCACGTCTTCTCTTCGGGATCGAGGTCCTTCTGACCCTGTGCCACGGCATTTTCCCAGGGGACAAGGGCCGGCTTGATGTGGGCGTAGATTTCGTCCACCGACGGCCCCGGCGGCTTGGTGAGGCCGCGCGATTTCCACGAGGCGTGTATTGCAAATGCTGTTCCCAGTACAAGAACCACCACGGCCAGTACGGCTGCGATGATGAGCACCAGCGTTCCTCTATCCATACCCACTCCCTACGCGATTCAGGCGCCATGCCGAGCGCTCACTTGGACCTCCGGCTCGGCTTGAGCAGGCCCTCGATACGCGATTCGACCGGGGCAATCTCGGGCAAGCCGTTCTCCGGCGAATCGAGATAGAAAAACGCCACGGCTGACCAGTCATCCTGGCGGTACATGTTGGTCCAGGCGTCGGCCGGAGATTCGTGGTCATCCAGGTCGGCCTCAAGCGAGGTCTCGAGCAGTTTCACGAAGGTAGTGCCGTAGTCAACACTGACCGGCTTGACCGGGACACCTTTTTCCAGCAACTCGAGCACGTTCTTTTTCGCCGAGCCCCCCATTTGCTGGATGGTGACGCGGAGGTCTTCGTGAAAATAGACCGGGTCAGGAATATGGTAGCGGTAGAAGCCGTACTGGCCATTCCTGGCATCCGCGATGAGGCTGCCCTGGTACTGCTGCTGGTAAACGCCCTGGCCCCATCCCGTGCCGATGTAGTCCTCTGTCCCCGTACCGACGATGGTGGGGTACTCCATATCACCATCCATATACATCTTCACTTCTCCTTCGCCCCACCAGCCCATGTTGTCGGGATGGATAATAACGCCGATGTTCGCGCCGAGAAAACGGCCCTCACCGCAGACCCGGGGCAGGACCTCGAAGTCCTTTTCCAGGCTGGTCCAGCGCTCCCGACGCCAGTAGGCGTGGAAGTACAACACATCCTCGGGATGGCTGTCCGTCAGCGTATAGTTCACGTCGTAAAATAGCTTGAGCACGGGCCGATGTGAATCGTTGGTCATGGAGATTTTCGCCCCCGTCCGAAAGGGCATGGGAATGTAGCAATTGAAGGAGCGGCCCTCCGGGTTCGCGAACAGTGCGTTCTCAAAAGCCGTGGGGCGCCCGAGTATGGCGCAGCAGAAATCTCCAAAGGGCACGGACACCGCAGGCGTGTCGGCGCCGTCCCAAACCATTTCAAGGCGCAAGGAGCGCAACATTTCCGGCTCTCTCTCGCGCAAGGTGAACCACATGCGATGGATGATGCCGCAGCCGGCCACGTCCAGTAGCACCTTGGTTTCCCCGGCCTGAAGCGAGTCGAAGGCATGGCCTTTCGCCCCGCGGTTTTCTTTGCCGCCCTGGCCCTTTTCCCCGGAAGGATTCTCGAAACTGACCCAGCGCGATTCCACATTCGGGTGTTTCTTGTACAAGGCGGCTGTGCCCTCCGCGAACGATCGAGCCGCCGAGGCCGTAAGGCCGATGGCAAAACATGTGAACGTCAGGTGTGAAATCAGCTTTATCATAATGCCCGTCCTTTCTTTCCCTTCATGTTTATCGGAAAACCACCTACCCTTAAAGGTTGCCGCCCGACGTGGCCGTGAGGCAATTGTACGTTCAGCCCGTCACCGGAAGTCAATGTTCACGCTGGATTCCTCACCACTAAAAATGGGCCCTGCCGAAAACGGCGATACCTCAAAAAACGTCATAGTCATATACATAGTCGTTAGGGCAGGTCCCTCCCTATGAGGCATTTGCGAAATAGCCTATTTTGGAGTGCGGCGGCATGACGCCGCTTTTGAAAGCGGC
>CAYRLQ010000357.1:0-4197 GCA_964425145.1 uncultured Nitrospiraceae bacterium | reverse complement strand
CAGGCCTCGTCACAATCCGTGCCGCCGAAGGTCCTGGACCACAGCTCGTTGCCGTCCGCGTCCGTCTTGACGACGTACATGTCCGCGTAGTCCAGCAGGTTGCCTGCGCCGAAAGGGTTGGTCTCGCCCGCCAGGATGTAGCCGCCGTCGGACGTCTCCTGTACGGAATAGGCCCAGTCGTTACCCGTGCCGCCGAAGGTCCTGGACCACAGCTCGGTGCCGTTCGCGTCCGTCTTCACGAGGTACATGTCCCCTCCGCCTGCGCCGAAAGAGTGGGTGCCGCCCGCCAGGATGTAGCCGCCGTCGGACGTCTCCTGTACGGAAGAGGCATCGTCGTAATTCCAGCCGCCGAAGGTCCTGAACCACAGCTCGCTGCCATTCGCGTCCGCCTTCACGAGGTACATGTCCCGGTAGCCTGCGCCGAAAGAGCAGGTCCAGCCCGCCAGGATGTAGCCGCCGTCGGACGTTTCCTGAACGTAATCGGCGCTGTCGTCATCCGTGCCGCCGAAGGTCCGCTGCCAGGTGCTTTCGCCTTCGCCCGACTGAGTGACGCGAATCAGGCCATACTTCGTCTCGGCGTCGTTTCCGTCGGCGGTTTGCACCTGGAGCGTAACGGTGTAGGTTCCCGGTTGGGTGTAGGTGTGGGTCGGATCCTGAGCGGTGCTGTCGACTTCTCCGTCGCCGTCGAAATCCCACCACCACGACGTTATCGGCGCGGTGCCTTCGTAGGAGATGTCAGTGAATTGCACGGTCAACGGGGCGGCGCCGCTCCTCGGCGTTGCAGTGAAATCGGCGATGGGCCGCTCGTGGCTCTGGTCCACTTCGATCAAACTGGCCCGGCTTAATGTGTCGGTGCCCGACTCGGACTGGACGGTAAGGGAGACGGTATAGACGCCGTGCGTATGGTAGGTATGGGACGGGTTCGCTGCGCGGCTTGTCGAACCGTCGCCGAAGTTCCAGCGCGATGCGGTGATATCGGACGCGGAGCCCGGGTCCGAACGGTCGGTGAACTGCACGGTCAACGGGGCCGTGCCGCTGGTGGGGCTAGCTGAGAAATCCGCTTCAGGCGGCGTACCGAGGAATCCGCAGGAGTCGGGCGTCCAGATGGTGTAGGTCAAGGGCGGATCGGGCCAGTTTATATGGGGGTTGGTCTCGAGAAGCCCGAAGAACCAGGTGTAGACGCCGACCTCGGCGTCGATGCCCACGCTGAATGATGGCTTGGGTGGACAAGGATAATAGGCTTGGACTTTCGCGAAGGGGCACAGTTCGAGATAGGCGCCCGCCTGTTCATACAGGTTGATGTCGAGCTTGGGCTTGAGCAGCAACGTGGCTGAAGCGTCCCCCTCGACCTGCAGCGTGGGGGTATGCAGGTGATTGTCGAGGCGTATCGAGGACAGGTTGTGCATGTCGTCGAGGTAGTACCGTGCGCCGACGGTAATCGTCGTCCTCGAATCAAAACCGGCCGTGGCGTTGGCGGTGCCGTTGAAATGGGCGATGAGCTGCGCGTTCAATTCCAGGTCCACCTTGACGGGCAGATAGCCGATGGGTATGACCGCCTGCGCGAGCAGGATGTCGTCGGAATCGTACTGGTAAGAACCCGAGACGACGGCTTCGATGTCGAGGCTGACGTAGAAGCTGCCTTGCGTCTTGAAAATGGCTTCCTGCAGCTCGCCGTCATCGATGGAAAGGTAGATGTAGAGTTCGGGGCTGAACGCGATGACGCCATCGGTAATCCTCACGGTCAAGCCGTTGTTGTTGTACAATACGCGGCCGCGGAGCGGCGAGCCGCCCGGGAACAGTTGGGGGTCGTCCGTGCTGAAAGAGAATCGCACCCGCGGCCAGTCTGTCTCCCAATCGTCCACAAAAACCTCCACGATGGGTTTCGTCACAACTTTCACGACGTAAACGACGCCATCTCCAACGGCTTGTTCCACATAGGTAACGCCGTCGACAACGATCTCTGCCCCCTCCGCCACGGTGTCGTACAGGACCTCTCCGACCTCGCCAATGAGTCCCCAAGCGTCGTCCCAGAATCCTTTGACGCCCTTTTTCACAGATACTCTCGGAATGGAAGAGGAAGTGATAAGCGTCATGCCCTCCGTGATGATGGGCGCTTTCGCCGGTTCACCCCTGTAGAAGAGCACGAGCGTGTCGCCGTCGATGCCCAGGATTTCGAGTCCCTCGACGGCATCGAGCGTGAGTGCGCCCTCCACAAGCGTGCCGGCCGCGGTGAGCGGGTCCGTACCGACGGCCACCTCGTCGCCGTCGCCGAAGCTGTCTCCGTCCGTATCCCACAGCGCCGGGTCCGTACCCAGGTCAAGCTCATCGGCGTCTGCAATGCCGTCGCGGTCCGTGTCGGCCCCGGCCGTTACCTCGATCGAGCCGTCGTATACGACTGTGTCGGATTGTCCCGCCACGGTCGTCACGGTGAGAGACGGCGTATAGCTCCCCGGTACGACGTATGGGTGCGTGGGCGCCGGCTCGGTTGCCGTGCCCCCATCGCCAAAGGTCCAATACCAGGTAAGCCCCGGATCACTCTCGTCATAGGTCGAAGTGTCCGAGAAAGAGACCAATAGCGGCGCGCTGCCACTCGCCCTCGACGCGCTGAAGCCCGCCACCAGCTCGCCCTCACCTTCGCCTTCGCCTTCGCCCTCGCCTTCCCCTTCCCCTTCCCCTTCACCCTCGCCCTCCCCCTCACCTTCGCCTTCGCCCGCTATGATGGTGACGTCGATCTCCCCGTCAGCTACGCTCTCACCCTCGGGCAGGTCCGAATTCGTGCACGACACGGTAATTGTCCCCTGGGCGTCCTGCGTCAGGCCGCTGCGATCGACCGTCACGGAGATCTCGACCTTATTTTCTGCCCCTTCCTCTGCACCCTCGCTCGTTCCGGCGGCCGGGTCGAGGGAAATCCACGCCTCTGCGGTCGCCACGTCGAATTGCAACGTCGAGCCCTCATCCCCGGAGTTCCATACATCGAAGGTCAACTGATTCAGGTCTGCCCCGAAATCGAGGCTTTGCGGGTCCACGCTGATCGCGGGCACCTTCGGCGGTGGGCATCCTACAAGAGCGACGGCGACACACAAGACCAAGACGGTGGAAAGTGTCTGTTTCATAGCAGTGCCCTGCATATTTTGACGTTATTCGCCCAAGCGTATGTCAGTAACAGCTTACTCCGCCTGGCCGCCAATGTCAATTGATTGGGTAGATATTGGCGCAAGAGCCCGTTGATGTTCTCGTTTCGTGCCCGCTGCAGGCGCAGATAGGTCGAGGTCTTGACATGACGAATGTTGGTCATTCTCTCCTTAGCTTTGACGTCGACGACGAGCTTCCGTTCCACGATCAGGTCTAACCGCAAGTCCGTGGCTAGACTGACCCGTTTGTATCGAATCGGGACGGGCTTCTGTCGTTCAAACCCGATCTGTCGAAGGGGAAGCTCGTGACACAACGCCTCCTCGTACACCGACTCCAGGAGGCCGGGGCCAAGGGCTCGGTGTACCTCGATGGCGGCGCCAATCACCTGCTCGGAGACCTCATTCTCGTGCATGTTCTTCCTCTGCGCAACTGCGCGGGCTTGGCGCCTCTGCGTTTTGTTCGTTCAACGCCGAGGCGCAGAGGTACGCACAGACAGACGCGCTAAGGGCACCGGACCGAAAATCTGATGAGCGAAAGGCGACACCTGAACGCTTACGATTCTCGCTTATCTGATTTTTGCACGGGACCTATGAGCTCAACGAAAGTCCCGTCGGGGTCCTGGACCAGGACGAATTCCAAGTCTTTCTCCAAATTGATCGGTGACTCACCCAGGAGTTCCACATTGTTCTCCTTTATGCGCTGAAGAATGGGCTCCAATTGGGTCACCAAGATGGTGATATACTGGATGCCGGTGTGGGTGTGAATGTATTTGTTCTCCTGACGCTTTGCTTTGTCCCCGAAAGTCATGAGTTTCAGTTCCGTAGCCTGGGCCCCCTGCCCGAGTTTCAGCACCTCCACGTGCAATGGAAGGGAATCCGTCAGGCCTGAGCGCTTGCCAAAGTCGGCATCCTTGTCGAACGATGTGCGCCCGACCTGCACCATGCCGATCACGTCTTTGTAAAAGGCCAGTGATTTTTCCAGGTCGGATACAACCATCCCAATGTCGATGGTCGTGTCGGCGAATTCCTCCTCTCTGCCGGGTCGGCCCAGCGGGATGGGCAGATG